>JAGCEW010000109.1 GCA_017650465.1 Paludibacteraceae bacterium | reverse complement strand
TGGAAATCCGAAGACCATTTCTCCAACCGTCTCCTCTCGGTCTATATCAACCGCTTGCGCAATTACCTGAAGCCCTCTCCCTCCGTAGCCATTCTGTCCACGCACGGACGCGGTTATCGTCTCATCGACACCCGCCAAGGGTAGAGCACTCTCAGTGTAAATTTTTGCATGATACAGTTGAGACTCTTGAGACACTTTCGCCCTAAAACTGTCTCAACTGTCTCAAGAATCTCATGCATTTTTTTGTGAGCAAACAATTTGCTTCGTTTTTTCATTGTACCAGCACTCGTTATCGTTAGTGATTGCTTATATATTCCTTGAATATTCAGTAGTGATTACCGCACCAAGCACCTTCCTGTACCTCTATTGTTCTTGCGGGGACAATAAAAAAAGAAAAGAGGACACTTGCGTGTTCTCTTCTTGTGTGGGCGTTTACGGATTCGAACCGCAGACCCTCTGCTTGTAGGGCAGATGCTCTAAACCAGCTGAGCTAAACGCCCTTTCTTATCGAAAGCGGGTGCAAAGGTACTGCTTTTTTTTGAACTGACCAAATATTTTTGCAAAAAAATGCATTTTTACCCTCATTTTTTTGTTTTTTCACTGTTTTTATGTCTCAAAGCATACAGATTCCAGTTCCAAAAACGTGTTTCGCCCCACTTTTCGGCCACCCACATGAGCATCAAGGTTGTGCCTACTCCAAGAATCATTCCGCCGAAGATATCCTCCAGGAAATGCTGACTGAGATAGATGCGTGAGTAGGCGCCTAAGAGCGCGAAGATGAAGCAGACGGCAGGCACAAGGACGTACATCAGCCACGTATAGCCTGTTTGGGCGGAAGGAGAAGAGGTCTGCTTCCGTTGCCGAGCGAGATAGTCGGTAAAGATGAGGCAAAGGACAAAGAAAAAGACAAAGAATGTAGTGGTATGCCCCGAAGGAAAGGAATAGAACTTGCTGAGTCGTACTCCTTCCACAAAAGGTAGTTGGATGTCGGGATAATTGTTTTGGAAGAACAAATACGGCCGGTCGGTGTCAAATACATACTTCAGGCGTTGTGCCAGCAAACCGCTCAACAAGAGGTCACCCAGCATAAAGACCGCCCAACCTGCTTTGTAGAACAGCAAGGCCGCCACGATGACATACGGCACCCATTCGCCAACCACAGTATAATAGCGGAACACGAAGTCCCATAGGGCATTGTGGTTCGTGTTCATCCATAGATGGATCTCTGCTTTGGGATAGTGCAAAAGAACGGCACCAATAAGCAACAATGCCACAAGGCAAAGCGACAGGAACGGGATATTACGCAGGTAAATCTTCATAAGGAAAGAGGTATTACACAGAACGGATTAGAGCGGCAGACCCAAGGCATTGTACCAACGACCGCGATGGTGGATATACAACTGTCCATCCGAAACGACTTTCTTTGCCCCTTCCGCCACATCGGAAGGGATGTCCGTAAGCGCAGTCTCATCCGGCTCAAAGACAGCCGTATAGGTGTTTTGCGCTGTATAGTTGGTAACAACTACGGTGCGCGGGTTGTCGGTATTATTGTCGGTCCAAGAAACAAAATGATAGTTATCATCCGGCACTGCGGTTAGTTCCACTTCCGAACCATAGGGATGTTTGCCAGCACCTGTGACCGTGCCGCCACCATCTTTGACAAGGCCCTTTACATCATAGGATTTGACACTGTAAGATGTGGAGATGAAAGTATCCTGCGAAAGGACGAAAGACAGATTCATGACAGAACCCAATGTGACATTGCCGCTTTTCCAACCCTTGAACTGCCAACCTGTTACGGTACCGGCAGTGAGGTTAATCTGCGTGTTATGCGGATAGCGGTATGCCGAGTCAGACACCAGTGTGACATTGTTTGCTATCACGGTTCCTTGCGTGAACTGCACCGTAAGGGTGTAACCCGTGGTATCCTCCTGCGCCAATGCCACCAAGTGCATATTGCCATTCACCGTGATTTGACGGGGATTATCCTTCACCTCATCCTCCCAAGCAAGAAAGAGATACCCCTCATCGGGAACGGCTGTGAGCGAGACCGTTGCTCCTTCGCGATAGGTGCCCGTTCCCAGAACGGTGCCATGTTCCATTTCAGCGGTGACTTCATACTCTTTTATCGTTTCCTGTCCGAGCGTGAGAGCTATTTCCTGCGACTGCCATCCCCCTGCGGAACGCACACGATAGAAGAGTTGTTTACCAGGTTGGGGCGTGGCGAAACGAACAGCCATAGAGGTGTCGCTTACTTGTTTTGGGAAGCCGTCCAGATATGCCACTTCTTCGTGCAAATTGCCACGGAAGATATACAGTTCCTGCATACAAGCGCGTTTGGAAGTGCTGCCTCCGACAGAAAGAATCTTCACTTTGTCTGTTCCTGCGGGCAGGCGATAGGTATAGGTCTGTTCGTCCCGGCGCAGGTCAAAGATAGTGGTGTCAGCCGAAGAATGGTCGTTCAGATAGATACAGAGTTGCGCCGATGTGGCTGTAGCGTACTGGCTGGCACGGAACGAGAGCCACGCAGGCTCCGTGAGATTGAGCGATGAGAACTCCAAATAACCGTCGGTGTTACTTGCCCCCATCAGAATAGACTGCGAACCCTGCGACTGAATCTTCTCACTGGCAAAGCAGTTGGGCTCGGCATTGACAATGTTCTTTGTCAGTCCGGGGAAACGAAGGATGGTATCGTTGCGCCCTTTCATCTCACGGGCGGTATATACCTCTAAGGTATAAGGACCCGGCACAAATCCGTTCCACGAAGCGAGGAAAAAGTTGCTAAACACATCGGTTGCCTCATACGCACGGAAAGTGTTCCGTTCCGGTGCGGGTTGATAAGAAGGGTCAGCGGTACATACCAAGGTGGTGAAATCCACTTCCTGCCCTTGCCTGTCGCCCCAGATATATTCCACCAGTTCCGGGTAGTCGATATAAGGATTGCGGTTGTGCTGAATGGTGCTGATAGCATCCGCACGGCGTATCTCCTTTTCGCTGACAGGGTCCTGTCTGTGCCACTCCAGGAGAACTTCTATGAGCCAGGGCTTGAACTCCAGATAAGAGTTATTGTCCATATAATTGGAGGTAATATCCGCCCATGTCAAATCGCTATAAGCGGTAGCGATATAAAAGTACGCGCGTGCGAAATCGCCTTTGTAGCAGTCGGCAGGTTCAAAGCACGCCCATCCGTAGAGAGAACTCTCCGGTGAATCCATGCGGAAAGAGCCGTTGTTGAACTTGTCGCCCTTCTGCACCTTTCCCGGAGGGAAGTTGCTTTTGTTGCCGTTGGCGTGCTTGTCCGAGGGATTGAGATGATAGAGGTCGTTCCACGCATCATTCTGCACACCTCCCCACCACGATTTTGGGAAACAGTGTTCTATTTCCAAGTTACAGCCCGATTCGCCTTGTTTGGCAGGAAAGAGGCGTCGTGTATTGGAATACATATCCCAGACAGAGCCATCTTCGCGCATATCGGTAAGGGGAAACGCCTGCCATGTGCCATACGCCTTGAGGTCCCCTTTTACCCATTCGGGCGGATTGTTGGTGGAATGATATGTGGTGACACCATAACTATAACGGACACCTCCGCGGATGGTGTCGTGCAAGGCAGCCATAAGGAAGGAATCCTTTTTGCCCTGACAGTCGTTGTAATACCCTGCGGGGATAGGCTCCGCCTGCAAAAGCGAAAGCGGCAGAAGCAAGACAGAGACAGCCAACAGACGAACGGAAAGCAAGAGGTTGAGCGTTACATACCATAACACACAGCCCGTGCCGGCGAAAAGGACAAACTCCGGATGCCCATAACGTACGCCTTCCGCCACGCAGAAAGCGATAATGAAAAGGCAACCCAGCAGGAACAGATACTTTTCGGCATTATCCCGCCACGAGAGGTTTTTGAGTTTGAAAGAGAAGAAGGGTATCTCGGAAACCAGAAGATAACAACTTAGGAAACTCAAAGCCAGGAGAAGCCAAGGCATTCCGTCCCATGCCGTGAACGCATAGGGCATGGAGCAGAGGGAACCCCAGAAGATAGCGTTTGCCGGAGTAGCCAGTCCGATGAAGGATGAGGTCTGGCGCTCATCGATATTGAATTTCGCCAAGCGTACGGCAGAGAACGCCGCCATCAGCAGTGCCAAGAGGCACCACCAACCTATCAGCGGGCGCAGGTAACAGCAAAGCATCATTGCCGGAGCCAGTCCGAAAGTGATGTCATCGGCCAGAGAATCCATCTCAATGCCCATTTTTCCACTGACGCCCAAGGCACGTGCCGTGAGTCCGTCGAAGAAGTCAAAGAGTGCGCCTGCCAAGATAAGCAAGAAGGCATAGATGAACGCTCCTTGTGTTGCCATAAACACTGCCAAAGCTCCACAGAGGAGGTTGCAGGCTGTAACGATGTTGGGAATAATACGTTTCATTTTATCAATATCTGTCCTGTTATACCGTTTCTTTTTCCGGTGCCTTGATGCCATAAGAGGCATCCACCGACCTATGCACCAGATGGGTGACCAATACCGTTGTTACGGAGCAGGCTATGGCAATCCAGAAGAACGCCTGATAGCCGACCGCCATTTCTATTTTACCCGCCACAAAGCCGGGAATCATCATACTCAAAGCCATGAATGCCGTACATATCGCATAATGAGAGGTTTTGTATTCGCCTTGCGAGATATACATCATATACAGCATATACGCCGTGAAGCCAAATCCATAGCCAAACTGCTCCAAGGATATGGCACTGCCGATGAGCAGCAGGTTGGACGGCTGGGCAGCACTCATATATACATATACCAAATTCGGGATAGTGAGCAAGGCTGCCATCGGCCAAAGTGAACGCTTGAGACCGCGACGGGAAATATAGATACCGCCAACGATACCTCCCAACAAGAGGAAGATGACCCCTACCGTTCCATAGAGCACGCCCACCCTATCGGTATCCAATGCCAAACCTCCGCCGATGATTTGTCCATCGTGAAGAACCGTTTCGCGGCTGTCAATCAAGAAAGGCAGGCTGAGTTTGACCAACAGACCTTCCGGCAATCGGTACAAGAGCATGAAAAGCACTGCCAAGCCCACGCCTGGTTTGGTGAAGAACGTACGGAAGGCATCGCCCATACTCAGTTGGTGTTGCCGCGCCTCTGTATCCTCTGCCTTTT
>JAGCEW010000108.1 GCA_017650465.1 Paludibacteraceae bacterium | reverse complement strand
AGTGGTGCCAGTTTCGATGGGAACATACAACCCGCCTCGTGGTACGCATCCAATGTGACGCAGTTCGGCTTTAAGTTCAACTTTGCGCATCGGGAAGCCGGTCATACGGGCTCGTTCTCGATGAGGGTGCAGGACCAGGACATCGGTGCTGCCGGTATTACGGAAACCAGTCCGGGCTATTTCTCACTCGGACAACCGTGGGTGTATATCGAAAGCATTACCAAAGTGTCGTATGCCACGGCGGGTACAGCAGGAGGAATAAACTTCACCTATCGTCCTGATACGATGGCTGTCTGGATACGACGCACCGGTTCAAAAGCACTACAGGAGGACTTCCACCTGCTTTTCTATTCATGGAAAGGAAATGCGGTCGGTAATAAATACAAAGCCAAGAACGGTTCGTGTACTTCAGTGGAGAAGACCAACGAAGAAAGCGACATCCGCCTTTCCACCAACGGCAACGAGTGTGGTACAGTGAAAAAGGCCGCACAGGTGGCGGAAGGCTGGTGGAAGGAACGGAAAGTTTATAACGATTGGACCCTGGTCAAGGTGCCTATCTATTATATGAGTAATGATGTGCCGGATATGTGTAACGTCATTTTCTCTGCATCCAACTATCCCAACTTCCGCGCCAACTCAGGCTTGTATGATGGTAATAGTCTGTATGTGGATGACGTGGAGTTGATATATGCCAGCAGTATCCAGACCCTGTACGTCGGTGGCTTGCCTTGGAATGGATTCAATCCTGCTACAGAGGAAGAGCAGATCTACTCTCTGGGAGATGCCAATACGGTGCCGGACATCTATGCAATGCGTGGAATGGGTACGTTCACCAATAGCAAAGGCGAAGTGGCTACTTTCCCTGGACGCCGTCTGACAGGAGATGAGATCACTATTAAAAAAGGTGGAGTAGGAGAAGTGACAACCATAACGGTACGTTCCGGTGACGGAAACTCCTCCACCACCTATCGTATCCGCTTTATGAAAAAGGCTTCCGACAACGCGTATCTTTCGGCGCTTTGGATGAAGAATGGCAAGGATAGTACCAAAGTGGAGAACTTCAACCCCTATACCACCAATTGCGAGATAGCACTGCCTTATGGCACCACCGCCGTACCTCAGTTGAGTTATGACAAGCGCGAACAGGGACAAACAGTGACCATCCAACAGGCCACTTCACTGACAGATAAAGCCGTTATAACTGTCACCGCTGCCGACCGCGTCACAAAACGGACATATACCATTTCGTTCAAAGTGGCAGAACTCGCAGATAATACGCTGGCAGACATTCTGATAAATGGCTCATCCCTTGCCGGTTTCGTACCCTCGCAGGCCATATACCGTGTATCACTGCCTTTGGGAACAGACAAGGTGCCGGAAGTACAGGCAGTGTCCGCTTATCCTGCTGGGGCGCAAACCATCACATATACTGCACCCGATGTGGTGGAGGGCGGTGTGTACCAGATTACTGTCTCAACGCCCGGTAACAAAACACCGAAAGTGTATAAGTTGACCTTCAAATTGGAGCCTTCTTCATACAGCAAACTGAAAGATATTCAAGTGGACGGAGTGTCTCTCGAAGGCTTCCAACCGGATCAATACACCTATTATGTTACGCTTCCGATGGGAACAGTCACTATGCCCGTAATTGCATGGACAAAAGGTGATCCCTATCAAAGCGAACCGGTACTGACTTCCGGAGGCCTCAACGGAACAAGTCTCTTGACGGTAAAAGCGGCTAATGGCTCCCAATCGGTGTATAAACTGATATTCTCTACACCCCTTTCGGAAGAGAACCGTTTGAGTGCCATCTATGTTGGAGGAGAGTTAATAAAAGGCTTCAATGAAGATACCTTTGTATATGATTCTTTATCCCTGCCTCAAGGAACCAACGCTGTGCCGGCTATCACCTACGACAAAATGGAAGAAACGGAAACGGTGAATGTGATAGACGGAGGTTTGTATGGTACTACCCGTATCATCGTTACTGCCGCAGATGGTACACCGGCTGTTTATCAATTGACCTTCACTGTAGCAACCTCATCGGACGCTACACTGAAGAGCCTGAGTGTAGAAGGCTATGACTTGGATTTCCGTAGCGATCGCTTGGAGTATAACATCCAACTCCCGCAAGGAACGGAGACCATACCGGCCGTACACTATGAAGCCAACGATGCTTTCCAGACCGTCACACCACGCGATGGAACTATCAAAGGAAATGGTGACTATCGCATCACCGTACGTCCCCAAACAGGAAAAAGTCAGGTATATATCATCCACTTCTCTGTAACGACTTCTGCTAACGACAGTCTGCAGATGATTACCATAGGTGGAAAACCACTGGCTGCCTTCCAACCGCAGGTAACAGAATACGAATACCGTTTGCCCGATGGTGTTAGCACCATCCCCGAAGTGGGCTATGAACAATATAGCGAAGAAATAGGCGTGCAGCAAATCCAACCCATCCGAGACAGAACAATGCGCGGCTTTGTGGTTACTGCTGCCAACGGAACAGAACGAACATATCGTATCACGTTCATCATTACGCCTATAACAACCGCCTTCCTGAAATCCATCTCACTGGGAGGAAACATGTTAGAGGACTTCCGTCCCGATCAATATGAATACGAGTACACGCTCACAACGGACACGTGTCCGTTCATTACCGTAGAAACAGAAGTCGAGCAGCAGCAGGTAATTATTTCTGCACCTCATGCCGCTGGTACAGCTACAATACGCGTATTGCCCGAAAGAGGGGCCACCAGCGGAAGTACTTACACCATTCATTTCATCGCTACAGCCTCTGCCGATGTACAACTGAATGCAATCTACGAGGATGGAACACTGATTGATGGCTTCCAACCGAATATATTAACCTATAACGGTTTGCCATATACAACTGCACTGCCGCAGATCACGTACGACAAACCCGACGGCGTAGAAGTAAAGCAGTTGATAAACCGTGACCAAGTAATGCTATGCGTGACCAAAGGAAAGTCGTCAGCGATGTATACCTTGAACTTTGTAAAGACGGTTTCAGCGGATTGCACATTGAAAGGTATTTATCTGGATGGGCAACTGATTGACAACTGGGATCCGCAGACCAAGGACTACATCGTTCCATTGGCTGCCGGACAAACCGAACCCATAGTTACCTATGAGCGTGGCAATGAGAATCAGTCGATTGTGTTCGGACAACAGGAAGAACATATCACGCAAATCATCGTAACAGCGGCAACTACTGCACAGGCTACATATACCGTCCGCTTTGATTGTGCATCCTATACGGATGCGAAGTTGAAGAGTCTGGCGGTGGAAGGCATGTCAATACAGTTTGCGGAGGATACGTATAATTATGCATTGGAATTGGCTGTGGGTGCCGAACTGCCCAAGTTGTCTTATATCACCAAATCCGGACAGTCTGCCATCTATTGCAAGACAGGTCCCGATGACCAGCAAATCCTTGTCATTGCCGAGAATGGTGAGACGGCGAAATATAACGTCCACTATAATCGTAAACAATCCTCCAATAGCCTGCTGGCTGATATTCTCATAGATGGTGTATCCTTGGAAGGCTTCCAACCTACCATCTTCCATTACGTGGACACCTTGCCATTAGGAACGAAAGTGGTGCCCAATGTCTTCGCCATCGGACAATTGTCCAATCAAACGATTACCACTTATTTCAGTTCCGTAAATGGTACTACCCGTATTGAAGTACAATCCGCTTCTGGCGACAACAGATCGGAATATACCATTGAATTCCATGTGGTTAAGTCATCGGAAACTCGTTTGGCGGAAATATATATCGCGGATGAGAATGCACAGATAGACTTCGATCCTGATGTGTTGGAGTACTCCTTCCTGCTGCCTGTGGGAACGATGATGTTGCCTACCGTTACCTATACGCCGGCAGAACCTTCTCAACGTATCCGCTACGAGGCGAACACCCTGAATGATACCTCGCGTATTGTCGTAACGGCGGAAAACGGGGACGAACGTATCTATAAACTTTATTTTGAGGTGCAGGTTCCTACCGAACCGAATATTCTGAAGACGCTGACAATCCGTGAAACGGGGCAGCATTTGGATATGACGAATGTGAATCAACGTGAGTTCACGATTCCATTGCCTTATGGCACCAAGACGATGACGGTGGATTACACCAAGAATTATGCTACGCAGACTGTCTTCGCGCAGTCTGGAGGCGTATTCCGTCCCACAGTGTTGACAGTGAAGTCCAACCGTTTCGGTGTCGCTGATGAAGTCTATACCCTCACTCCTGTTTTGGATACTCAAAATCCGGCAGTATTGAACAACCTGACAGTAAATGGTGTACAGGTTCCTGGTTTCGATAAGAATCGTTTTAGTTACATTGTTCCTGTAGAGAGTACACCGAATCCATCGTATGAAGCTTATAATGGAGCCAATGTGATACCCTTGACTTCTAACGAAAAACATCATATCTTTACTGTTACGGCCCAAGGTTATACGAATGTATATCATCTGTGGTATTATTACACGAAAGAAGTAGTTCCCAATACGGAGTTTGATGCAAACTCATTTGTTTCTGCAAGTACATATACATCAGCTAAAAAACCTCAAGGATGGTATTGCCTTGCTGATGTATTAGGAAAACACCAGGGATTTGGCAGCTTTACGCCGGATAAATTAGTCCGTCAATATGGAACGAGCGATGTTGTACAATTACAATCGCGTTACAGTGTTCCGGGTGGTGGAGATGTTCCTGGTTTTATTTCATTGGCTCCTATTGAAAATACCAATTGGGGTGTATCAGCCTCCACGGTTATCAAGGTGTCGGGCGGTATACCTTTCCACAATAGCCCGGATGTAATGTCTGTTCGCTATAATTTGACACAAGTGCTGGATAGTAATCAAATTATTTATTCCTTGACTGGTTCATCGGGATCCAAAACGTTGGAGTGGGGAAGAACCTCGAAGACAAACGACTATCAGGTTTTTGATTTCGATTTATCACCTGTCAACAACGCTGTTGGCTATCCGATGTTATTAAATATTGTAATTAATTCATACAAGAAAATAGGTTGTAGCACGCATGTTGGACGTATAACTGAAACCGTAGAGGCGGAAATGTATGTGGATTGGTTGCGTTTTATATACAATAATCGTCTGACTGCTGTCACCGCCAACGGCATCACTGCCACTCTTAGCGGCAATGCTTTCACTGCTACGCTGACTAATTCGGAACAAACCGACCTACCACAACTCGTCTTCACAGGTGAAGTATCTGACCAGGCGCAGAAATTGGAATGGGCAAATGCGGGTGCAGAAGAACGTAACGGCGATTATGCAGAACGTACGGCTGCCATCACCAACTATGGTGAGGATGGAAAATCCTCCGCTTACACACTATTGGTTCGCCGTCCTTTGGATACACGTACCCAATTGAAAGCACTGGTAATAGGGACGGATACCATACCTATGCCGGAAGAATCTTATACCCTGCACATGTCTCCTACAGCACGGGTGATGAAGGACATAACGCCTATTCCAGTCACCAGTCTTCAGACCGTCACCACGGTATATGGCGAAACAGATGCTACTCATTCCACCTTAACCATCACCGTAACAGCCGAAAACGGAGACACAAAAACCTATACGGTCAATTTTGTGGTGGAAGTACCGAATGATCCGACATTGCAATCCCTGACTGCAGGTAATCAGTCCTTGGATGTGACGCTCGATCATCAGGAAATATCTTCGGCTCTTACGATGCCATTGCTGACATTTGGTAAACGTGACGATGGGCAGAAAGTGGTCGTGGAATACAACAAAGTGACCGTAACGGCGGAAGGCGGAGCGCAGAAAGTATATACCTTCTCATTCACTCCGCTGCGTCCTGTCACCACGGGTCTGTTGAGTGAGATTGAACTGGACAGAAACGTACAGACCGATTTCGGTGGCACAACATTTGAGGCTTCCAAACCTATGCCCACGTTCACTTCTTTCGTCCGTCAAGATGCTATCGACTCAGTGGTTTATATCCAACGCTTGACAGGTATGGAATGGCAAGTGTATGGTACAGAGGAACACACCTATATTCTATCTTATCCGGGCACTGCATCAGGCAATACGGCACTGGCGAATATCCTTGTTAATGGCACATCTTTGGAAGGTTTCGTGCCTACTGTCTCCGATTATATCTATACAACCGACTCTCTAGTACAATTGGAGATTGTGAAAGCTGAAGCCGGTCAGAGCGTGAAGATTCTTCTTGCGCAACAACAGCGAACGAGTGCCCGTCGTGGACCTTTAATGCAGAAAGACCTCACTTTCACCATCATAGTCACAGCGCCCAACGGCACAGAGGGAACACCTTACACAGTGAAGATTCAAGAAGAAAAGTCAAGTCTTGCTACGCTTCAGTCTATCTTGCTGGATGATAAAGAAATACCGAATTTCCGAGCAGACTCCTTTGTCTATGATGTTGTTCTTCCTACTCCTGCTGTCAAGTTAGCGGAACCCGCTTTGCCAACTATAAGTTATCAGGTTGGTCAAGAGTCACAACAAGTAACTATAGCGACAGGCGCACTCGGAGAAACCACCACTTTGGAAGTTCAACCCGAACGAGGAGCTTCCTCTCAATACCAGCTGACTATCACTGCCGAACCAAGCCATAATGCAGACCTTACAGGCATTATTGTAAATGGCACACCTGTTGAGCGTTTTGAGGTGGGAAGACACTACTATTCTGCCCGTTCGTTAACGGAGCAGATTGAGGTGATCGGCACAGCCGACGACCGTTTCCAGCAGCCTATCGCAATAACTGTCGATACCATTGATGATAATACGCGCATTTATACCTTGCACGTGGTGGCACAAGATAAGATCACCACACAAGACTATCAAGTGGAAGTCTATGTTGAGTCTCAGTCCTCCGATGCCACATTGGCGAACATCCGTCTGGATGGACAGGAATTGCGCGCATATTTGGACTCAATCAACCCCAAACTTGAGTTCGACCCGCAGAACAATCGCTATGAGGTGAACCTGCCTGCAGGAACCTCTCGCTTGCCGGAGGTATCGGCAGTCCTGAAAATGGAAGGACAACGAATAGAATCCATTTCTTCCGACTCCAATACAGTCTATATTGATGTGGTCGCTAAGGATGGTTTGCACACCAACCGGTACACACTCGACTTCATAGTACCCTTATCGCGTAATGTGGGTCTGGGCATGATTTCGGTGAACAATCGGAATATTGACAACTTTAATCCTGATACGGTCTTCTATTCTGTCACCTTGCCGAAGGGAGAAAGTGTTCCCGCAAAAATCATTGGAACACCAAGTGAAGATGAACAAACAATAGCACCGGTGGTTTGGGATGGTAACATCGCCACATTGCATGTCACCGCGGAGGACTCCACAGCGGCTCGTACCTACGTCATCCTTTGCAAAGAGACACCCGATTCAGTGAATACATTAGAAATGCTGTATTTGGATGACGATACGCTGACCTACGTGAAAGGGAAAGATACCTTGACCTTCTCTCCCAATAATTTCAACTATTTCATCGAACTGCCTGTCGGAACTACGGATTATCCTGTTCTTAGCGGCTACGAGAACATTAACGGCTGGCCGAAAGGTATCATTGATACTATTCGTAATGACAAACAGCAACAAGTGTTAGGGATTACAGTTACTCCCGAAAGTGGACAAAGTAATCACTATAGCATCATCTTTGAGATTAAGAAATCTGACATTTGCACACTGAAGAATCTCTTCGTGAATAATGATTCCCTCGTTGGCTTCCGTGATACGATATATGAGTATTCCTACGAACTTGCAGCAGGTCAAACAGAGATTCCTGATATTATTCCGGTCAAAGCGGATGAATATCAAACCGTTTCTGCTCCTCGTGAACTCACCGACTCCATCGCAACAAAGTCGCTGAATAAGAAAGTGGAAATCACAGTAACTGCACAAAACGGCAATAGTCGCGTATATACAATTCATTTCCCTGTCGCCCTCTCCTCGAATACCCAACTCTCTATGATTTGGAACAATGGTAATCCCGTCTCCACATTTGTGAAGGAGTTAGAGGAGTGCTTCATAGAAGTTCCTTATGACGAATCGGGCGCACATCTGATGCCGGCTATCACAGTCAGCAAGGCGGAAGATGCACAAAAGGTTGATATCGTGCAGTACGGCGATTCGCTTATGCTTATCCGTGTAGTGGCGGAGAATGGCATAGATGTGGGTGAGTATCGCGTACATGTCACTTATGGACGCTCACCCAATGCCTTGCTTAAGGGAATTACCATTGACGGAAAGGAATTGCCCTCCTTCCGTCCTGAACAAACCGAGTACGAACTGCGCTACTTCTACACAGAACCCGTTCCGCAAGTAGGTTGGTTGAAGTCCGATCCGGAGCAGACACTATTGGTCAACAGAAACGATATGACGATTGATGGATTCCGTGTGTCGCAATTCACTTGTGATGTTACGGCACCGGACGAGATGACTCCGGCATCTTATACCGTTACACTCAAATTCAATAAGACCGAGGTGGACACGATGGCTGTTTCTTCACAGCTTGCCTCACTCTCCTTGTTTGGTGAACCTGTTGACGTAGCACACGGATTCAATTACGACTTCCGCCCCGATACATTGCATTACACCTTCCATCCTTATGCTATTGGTTCTACCAACGAGGTTCTCTTCTCGGCAGACGACCTTACCTACACCACCATTGACCCGTTGGCCACCATCGATGTGCGTGTGCAGAATGTGGAAGTAATGACGGATACCTTTGCTGTGGAGGCGGATGGTACTATCGTCTATCGTCAAGTGGCACGTTCCATCGTCCTGACGGTTTCGGATCGTAATGGACAGAATCCTACCTCGTACGTAATCAATCAATCCATCGAATTGTCTCGCGATAGTGCGGTTACAGAAGTATATTTCGCAGGAGTAGGCTTTATGGACTATGACCCGCTGACGCACGAATATGTGAAGATGATTAAGGAAGGTACCAGTGCACCGGGTGTAACTTGTGTCACCAGCGATAGTCGTGCTATTTGCAGTGTCAAATACGAAGAGCAAACGACAGAAACGGGCGTGGAGAAAGTATGGATCATTGTTTGCCAGAGCGAATACGCTGCTATCTATGAACCTACGAATGTCGAATTGCGAAACATCTATACCTTCCGCTTCTGTGTCTCGGAACTCAACGAGGCAGATGCACCGCACGAGGGAGATGTCTTGCTGAAACCTATACCACACTCTACGCAAGTCCTCTTGGCTTCGCTCCGTAGTAATGTGCAAGTAGGCTTCTATGATCAGGATGGTCGAATCCTTCAATATCGTACCTTGCTCGCAAGCGATCCGAGTAATGTCGTTTATACCACAGACGGATATGGTAATACTTTCTTCTCGGACGTATTGGATATATCCAAGTGCTCTATCCTTACTCTTGAACCCAATCGTGTGTACTTCTATGTCTTCCTTGAGAATGGTAAGAAGAAGATTCGTTCGGGTAAGATATGCATCCGACAGTAGTAATATTGAATATCGTGAAATCTGTTTATTATAATGAGTATGAAAAAGATTCTGTATATATTGCCTCTTCTTTTCCTTTTGGCTTCTTGCCAGGAGAATCCTGATTATGGTGCAGAGGCGGATCCTATGGTTGCAATAGAGGAGGATAGCCTGACTATTCTTGTGGGTGACACACGCAAACTAACCCTCTCCGTTCGTATTTCCGGCGTGAAGTGGAACGCCTCTGATTCTACGGTCGCTTGGGCCAACTATCAAGGACGTGTCACGGCGGAGTCGGTTGGAAAATCTGTTATTTATGCAGAGCGAGGCGCACATCGCGACTCCTGTGTAGTGATAGTGGTCGAGGAATAGGCCGTAATTGACCATATAAAAGCGTACCAAAGCTGCAAGTTCTGCCATTTTGGCAGTGTTTGCAGCTTTGGTATATTCTTTGTAATGTCATAAGTGAAATTTGAATTGTCTAATCTAAAATTCTATAACTATGAACAACACGAAAACAGAAAATTTGCAGAAGTTTGCTATCAACCTGTGCGAACGCGCAAGGGATGGAAAATTAGATCCTGTAATTGGTCGTGACGATGAGATCCGGCGCGTCTTGCAAATCCTTTCTCGCCGCACGAAAAACAACCCTGTACTCATCGGTGAACCCGGTGTCGGAAAAACGGCTATCGTAGAGGGATTGGCGCATCGTATCGTTCGGGGGGATGTACCGGAAAATTTGAAGCGCAAGCAACTTTATTCACTGGATATGGGGGCCTTAATCGCGGGTGCTAAATATCAGGGTGAGTTTGAGGAGCGACTCAAAGGCGTTATTACAGAGGTCACACAGTCGGATGGAGAGATCATTCTTTTCATCGATGAAATTCACACTTTGGTAGGTGCCGGCAAAACGTCAGGGGCAATGGACGCTGCCAATATATTGAAACCCGCTTTGGCTCGTGGAGAGTTACGCGCTATTGGTGCCACCACCTTGGATGAGTATCAGAAGTATTTTGAAACCGATAAGGCCTTGGAGCGTCGTTTCCAGAAGGTAATGGTGGACGAACCGGACGAAGCCGCTACCATCTCTATCCTGCGTGGTTTGAAAGAAAAGTACGAAACGCATCACCGCGTGCGTATTAAGGACGATGCTATTATATCTGCTGTCACGCTATCCGCACGTTATATCACCGACCGATTCCTTCCCGATAAGGCCATTGACCTCGTGGATGAAGCCGCTGCTAAATTACGTCTGGAGGTGGATTCTAAACCCGAAGAACTCGATAACTTAGACCGCCAGATTAAACAATTGGAGATTGAGCGCGAAGCCATCAAACGTGAGAAAAACGAGGCCAAACTGTCTGCTATTAAGGAGCAGTTGTCAACTCTCGTCAACCAACGGGACACGCTCAATGCCCAGTGGAATAAGGAAAAAGGCTATGTGGCCACTATCCAGAACGAGAAAGCCCGCATAGAATCTCTCAAGCACGATGCCGATGTGGCTGAACGTGAGGGTAACTATGGCAAGGTGGCGGAGATTCGTTATTCCGCCATTCCTGCCGCAGAGGCCAATATCCATGCCGCACAGGAATCACTGAATAATGTGGGCGGCAATACGCTTATCAAAGAAGAGGTGGACAGTGATGATATAGCCGAGATCGTGGCTCGTTGGACGGGTATTCTTGTGAACAAAATGCTTCAGTCCGAACGTGACAAACTGTTGCATCTGGAGGAAGAGTTGCACAAACGTGTTATCGGACAGGACGAGGCTATTAAGGCAGTTTCTGATGCCATCCGTCGGTCGCGTGCAGGACTACAAGACCCCAAACGGCCTATTGGTAGTTTCATCTTCTTGGGCACAACGGGTGTCGGTAAAACCGAACTCGCAAAGGCTTTGGCGGACTATCTCTTCGATGATGAAAATATGCTGACGCGGATTGATATGTCCGAGTATCAGGAAAAGTTCTCCGCCACGCGCCTTATCGGAGCGCCTCCGGGATATGTGGGGTATGATGAAGGTGGACAACTCACCGAAGCCATTCGCCGTAAACCCTACAGCGTAGTCCTCTTTGATGAGATGGAAAAGGCGCACCCGGATGTCTTCAATGTCTTGTTACAACTGTTGGATGATGGCCGCCTGACGGATAATAAGGGGCGTACGGTCAATTTCAAGAACACCTTGATTATCCTTACTTCCAATCTCTCCGAAGAGCAACTTCGTGCCTCTGTGCGTCCTGAGTTCCTCAATCGTATTGACGATATTATCCATTTCTCCGACCTTACCGAAGATAATATCATGGAAGTCGTTCGCCTGCAGATCGGGCGGGTACACAAGATGTTACTGGACAATGGAATCGAACTCCGTGTCACCGACGACGCCATCCGATATATTGCTCACGAGGGCTATGACCCGCAGTATGGCGCACGGCCTGTCAAACGCGCAATGCAACGACTTGTACTCAATGAGTTGAGCCGTGAAATAATTGCCGGACACATCGATGCCAAGAAACCGGTTGTGGTATCGCTCAAGGACGGTTCGCTCCGTTTCGACAATTGACCTGCCGTCTGGCATAAAAAAAGTTCCTGCCCTGAAAGGGTGGGAACTTTTTCGTTTCTCGAAGTGAGATTTTCTTACT
>JAGCEW010000107.1 GCA_017650465.1 Paludibacteraceae bacterium | reverse complement strand
GTGCACCGTCTTTCACCGCTGATGTGGATGTGTTGCTCGAAGAAGCAATCGTGGCAAATATGGACAACTTCAACAATCGCCTGATGGACCATTTCACCGAAATGCAAACCATCGGTCGTGAAGTAACGCTGGACATCAAAGTCTTTGCCAACAATGCCGCCGGAGTGGACTTGGAAACAGAATTCGATGGCGATGAGCTGATCGATGTTATCAACAACTGGCTGCAAGTGAATACCGTACAAGGTCGCTTCTCGATGCCTTATGCCAGCGAGAATGTCGCTAACTTCACCCAAGTGCGTATCCCTGTTTACGATGAGCGCGGACGTGCCATCGATGCCAACGGATTTGCCAAACAACTGGCAAAAATGCTGAAGAAAGAACCGTATAACATTCCTTGCAAAGTCCTCGTCAAAGGTCTTGGACGGGCTGTCATTGTGCTGGGAGAAAAATAAAGAAAAACCATGAAACGTATATGCTTATTCTTCTTTGCTGCGCTAATGAGCGTTGCAATGTTTGCTGCGGAAACGGAGTATCTTCCCATTTCTGTCTATGCCGGTGAAGAGACAGAGGTCTTCCCACAAGGAGCCAAAGCGATGATAGAGAACAAACTGACGCAGTTGCTCACCCAGAACGGCATCGCTGGTATGGATTATCAAGGGCAGTTCCTTCTCACTGTCACCACAACGCCGCTCGACAAGGATATCATTGCCGGCCCTCCAGCTAAGATATCCGAACTGATGGAGATGAATCTATACATCGTCGATGTATATGCCAAGACCATTTTCTCTTCCACCAGCATGAAGGTACGTGGCTTGGGAGAAACAGAAAACAAATGCTATCTCAATGCCATCAGTCGAATGCCTCTGCGCTCAAAAGATATTACCCGCTTCATCAAAGAAGGAAAGGAAAAGATTATCGCTTACTACGACCACGAAGCACCGCTTCTTATTCAGAAAGCACAGACCCTGGCACAGCAAAAGAAATACGAGGAAGCACTATCTCTGGTCTCCCTCATCCCGCAGCAATGCTCGCACTATCAAGCCGCTTTGGCTGCAGGGTTGGAAATATACCAGCGTTATGTGGACAACCAGTGTGCTATTCATCTGGCACAAGCACGTACCGAATGGATGGCAGCACAGAACAGTCTGGGCGCAGTCGCCGCAGGCGAACATCTGGCTCAAATCTTGCCGGACGCTTCCTGCTACGGTGATGCAATGGCGCTTTACAAGGAGATAAAAGGCAAAGTGCTGGACGACTGGAAATTCGAAATGAAGAAGTACCAGGACGGCGTTGACTTGGAGAAAGCACGTATCAATGCAATGCGCGATATAGGTGTGGCGTACGGTTCGCATCAGCCACAACAGAAAACAAACATAGAGTTCATTCGTGGAATCCTATGAAGCCAATCGCGTTAACCTTTCTCGCATTGTGTGTCGGATGTGGGGCGTATGCTCAAACATCCGGCGCACTTGCTTATCGCCGTAATGCGCTGGCAATGACGCTGGTCTATCATCCGGAAGATGAGTTCGGAGCAGAGATATACCGTGCCTTTGATTCGCTGCCCATACCCGATAAGTACGACGACCACACGATCCTCAATGCCCGTACTATCGACAATAGTAAGGTCTATGGCGTGCAATCCAATGCCTCCGGTTACTATAAAGCCACTTATGGACATCAACTCACACCATCCGAACTGCGTGCTAATGCCTTGTACACCGAACAGCTGCTCAACGATGCCGATGTGGCGAAATCAATGGTAGCTATCTGGTTCGGCTTGCAAGGAGAAACAGTGGAAGATGCTACCTTTAACACCACGCTTATTCAGGAGCGCGGACAATACAACGCTTCCGACGTAGATGTGGCCTTAGCCTTGCAGACCATTCGCGGTGTGGCTTCCCTTAGCGATGCCGGAGAAGAACTCATCGGACAAACATTCGTATTGGTCAATGATATCACTTATGTCACGGCTGAACAAGAGGCGCAGGCGGCGAAAGCAGCAATAAATGTGATCGGAGGCTTGTTCGACGCCTTTACAGGAGGCAACATCGGAAAATCCGTATCCGATGTATCAGGGCAGATTGCCGATAGTTTCACAGGCTTTAAAGTCAAGACCCATTCATACCTATATCAGTTAGTGTGGAACGATTCCATAGCGGCTGTCTTCTATCAGCAGCACTATACTTCCACGCCTGACCCGCAGAAAGTGCAGGCGTTCTTGGACGACAAGACTACCTACCGCCTTCGTTATGTGGCGCATGAATATGAGTTTGACAAGAAATCGGTGCTCAAAGGGCAATACGAGCGTACCGAACTGGTGCGGACCATTTGTGCACGCTCAATGGATAAGAATATCGTGGCGCTGGCAAAACAGTACGAAGATTTTAAGGTTAAGACACCTGTCTATCAGGTCTTGAGCGACGAACGAGGACGTGTCTTTGGCTATGCGGCAAAGATAGGAATGAAGGAAGGTATCTCGGAGGGTAGTAAGTTTCAGGTGGTGGAACGCGTCATCAATCCCGAAACCAATAAGACCTCCTACCGTTATGTGGCAACAGTCAAGGCGGTAAAAGGAAAGGTGTGGGACAATCGCTACAATGCCGTTCGAGAACACGCTGACGGAGCCACCTTGCCTTACACTACATTCACAAAAGTTAGTGGCGGAGAGATCCTTCCGGGGATGTTGCTCATCGAAGGACGCTATCGCAAAATTACGGAATAATAAGCCTATATAGACTCTGCACTATAAAGGGCGACCCAGTATATCGAACCTACGGTCAGCCTTGCGTATTATGAGCCTGCCGTTTTCCAATGTCTTGTCCGGCAAAACGGCATCCTCAGCCTCTTCCTCCACAGGCGTTGTCATCTCCCCGACACGGCACGTAATAACGCCATCTTTCTCCTGTACGGTCATCTTGTTGCCAAACAGCGTCAGCTCGGTATATTGCCCGCTTGCACCGGGGAAAGGCATCTCTTCTCCTGCCTTAGGAAATCGGACATAGGGGGCCTCTCCATTGGCTGTTATCAGAGTATAACGCACCGTGGTTTCGTTAGGCTTATTGTTATACCATTCTTCGGCATTATAAACAACTCTCCAAACCAGCAAACCGTGACCGGGTAAATAAGCGTCCCAGCCTGTATATTGACGGTTCTCCAGATAGTAAATGGTGTCTTCTGTAAACGCCTCATTGGCAGGAGGATTACCATCACGCGTCACCATATAATACGTCTGCCCGTCTGCAGGCAAGGATACCTGTTGTGAGCCGGAAAGCACCTGTGGCGTTGCCCAGCCCATGAAATACTTGTCATAAACGCTGTATCCGCATGGCGTATTGCCATTATTGAGGTAGTTGCCAAATCCCATGAGCGACCATGCTCCCGGGGTGAACTCCTTATTAGTAATATTTCCTTCACTGACATAATAATCGGGCAACCCCAAGACATGGCTGAACTCATGGCAGAATGTTCCGATACCTGAGCGATTGCCGAGTATGTTTAACTCTGACGAGCAGGCAAAGTATTCCAACTTTTTGCCATCGAAATAAGGGAAGTTGTATTCACCATTCTCGCGCCAGTAATAGGTGGTTTGGTTGGTGTATCCATAGTAGAGAGCAGCACTGACTTCCCAGTTAAACGCCCAAATAGTGGAATCAGGTCCACCGGCCGCCTGGTCTTTGCCTGCATAGAGGACATAGACGAAATCAATTACATTGTCATTGTTAAAATCATATTGCGTGAAATCCACACCCAATTTATCCGCTTCTGCCGCGGCATCCATGATAAAATCGGCGCTATAGCGATCATAGTCCCCCGGTCCTCTATCCTTTCCATAATATCCGAAAGAGTGCGGTAGTTCGACAGGTCCAACGACCTCAAACTGAGGACTATATGTGCCGTTAGATTGCGCCTCAAAATACTTTTTGCAAGAGCCGGTAGCACCATTGAACGTGTAATTGTCGCTATTTGCGAATTCGTTGAAATCCTCTGCGCGATTGCCGTCCTGAAACTTAAGGTCGGTGAAATTGGCAAGGATTAACAGCCCTTTGGGAGCAAGATACCTCTGTCCGATGGTTTGAGCAACCTTTCTTGCTTTGTCATGCGGAATAGGTGCGTGAGGACGCCTGGGACCAGGTGTGCCATCCACACCGGCTACACTTCCGCTTATATGCTGTGCAGAGACAGCAACTGTACTAGATAACAGAATGCCAACAATAAGGCAAATAAGGGTGTAAAAAGAACTTACTTTTGTCATATTTCTTCAAATTTGGGACAAAGGTACAATTTTATTTGTATATATCCAAAAAAAAGTGTACTTTTGCAGCAAATTTAAGAAAACGAAATAGAAAAAGCAAAGTTATGCAAGTTATTCAGACTCCAATAGAAGGTTTACTGGTGATAGAGCCACAGCTTTTCCGCGATTCGAGAGGTTACTTCCTGGAAGCATACAATGAAGAGAAATATCGCGCACTTGGTATAGATGCTCGTTTTGTGCAGGACAATCAGTCGTGTTCCAGTTATGGTGTCGTACGCGGTCTACATTTCCAACGTCCTCCTTATGCACAGGCCAAATTGGTTTGTTGTACGCAAGGCGTGGTGCTGGACGTAGCGGTGGATCTCCGTCGCGAGAGCAAGACCTACGGACAGTGGTATTCGGTGGAGTTAACAGGCGAAAATCATCGTCAGTTCTATATCCCTCGCGGATTCGCACACGGTTTTTCTGTATTGAGCGATACGGCTACGTTCACCTACAAATGCGACAACCTATATCACCCCGAATCAGAAGGTGGGGTGTTGCTCTCAGATCCGGACCTGAATATAGACTGGCGCATCCCCGTCGGCTATCGAATCGTGTCGGAGAAAGATACGCAACATCCGCTTCTACGTGACTTACCCGCAATATTTTAGTTAACGATGAATATACTTATTACAGGCTGTCTGGGACAATTGGGAACCGAAATGCGCTTGCAGAGTGAAGCGCATCCGATGCATACCTTTTTCTTTACAGATATCATCGCTTCCGAAGGTTCGGATGTGTTGGATATTACAAACCGTGAAGAAGTACAATCCTATGTCCTCGCTCATCAAATCGATTTGATAGTCAATTGTGCCGCCTATACGAATGTGGACAAAGCGGAGGAAGATGAGGCTACTGCCGGCAAATTGAATGCCTTTGCCGTAGAAAACCTTGCGGCTACCGGTGCAAAAATGATACATATCTCAACGGATTATGTATTCTCTGGCAATGAAAATACGCCTTGCAGGGAGTCCGACCCTGTGGCTCCTCGCACAGCCTATGGGCGTACCAAATTAGAAGGAGAACGCTTGTTGCTACAAGCCAACCCTTCTGCGGTTATTTTCAGAACGGCCTGGCTTTATTCACCGTTTGGTAACAATTTTGTAAAGACGATGTTACGCTTCGGTCGTGAACGCGAAGAACTGCGTGTCGTATATGACCAAATAGGTACACCCACGTATGCCTATGATCTGGCGAAAACTATTTTTACAGCTATAGAGACGGAGGAGTGGCATCCGGGCGTATATCATTTTACGAACGAAGGAGTTTGCTCGTGGTTTGACTTTACAATTGAGATCCTTCGTCAAAGCAGACTAAAGTGCCGCGTAGTGCCCATTCTGTCATCGGAATATGCCTATCGAACCCCTCGTCCGCATTATAGCGTTCTTGATAAAGCAAAAGTGAAATCGACATTTGGCATCGAGATTCCCTATTGGACGGATAGCCTTGCCCATTGCCTTAAACGAATGTAAACGATGCGTGAAATTCTGCAATTCCTATCCGAACTGTCCGTTAACAACGACCGAGAATGGTTCACTGCAAACAAAGCCCGTTACGATCGTTTGCGTCGCGAATTTGAATCTTTCTCTGCTTCATATATAGAAGGCTTATCCAAAATAGATCCCGCACTTGCCGGCCTAACTCCTAAAGATTGTATTTGGCGCATCTATCGGGATGTTCGTTTCTCGTCAGATAAGCGTCCATACAAGGAATGGATGGGCGTGTTCCCTGCTGCTGCGGCTCCTGGCCGTCCAAAGACAGGAGGCAAGAAATCCCAACGAGGAGGCTACTACTTCCATCTGCAGCCCGGAAATTGTATGTTCGCAGGCGGTATATGGAACCCTTCACCGGAACTGCTAAAAGTATTGCGAAGCGAGATCTTGGTCAATGCAGATGAAGTGCGTGATATAATGGCAACGCCTTCCTGGAAACGCTATTTCGCAGATTTTGATACGAATTATATGCTCAAGAAAGAGCCTAAAGGTTTCGATTTGTTGTCTGTGGAAGAGGAGCACCGTCTGCAAGTAAGCGAATGGATAAAACGCAAGTCATATACATTTTCCACTCCACTGACAGATGAAGAAGCAAGTGCTCCTGATCTGTTGGAGCACTTGCTAAACATTGCGGCTGCTGCAAAGCCGATGAATGACTTCCTAAACTATACCTTTGAGGAATACGGAGAGTTCCCTGATCGCGCCTGCTGATATGATACACAATATGCAGAAGAAACCGCAGCAAAGACCCATATTATAGGGTCTTTGCTACTTCTATCTGTTCAAAGCTCTCAAGCAAGTCACCTTCCACAAGGTCGTTGTAGCTGCGTATACTTACACCGCACTCTTGATTAACACCCATTTCCTTTACATCGTCTTTACCGTGTTTCAGGGATGCCAAATCACCGGTGAATATAACAATACCATCGCGAATAACACGTACCTTGTTGGAACGCTTAATCTTTCCTTCACGCACTACGCAACCGGCAATAGTCCCCACCTTCGAAATATGGAATGTTTGGAGCACTTCCAGTGTGGCGGTAACTTCTTCCTTTATCTCGGGTGACAACATACCTTGCATAGCTGCTTTTACCTCTTCGATAGCATCATAGATGATGTTATATACGCGAATGTCCACTTCTGCGGTTTCTGCCATCTTCTTCGCAGAACCGGTAGGACGTACATTGAAACCTACAATAATAGCATCAGAAGCTTCTGCCAACAATACATCCGAGTCGGAAATAGCACCCACAGCCTTGTGAATAACATTTACTTGAATATTTTCTGTAGAGAGTTTAATGAGTGAGTCACCCAATGCCTCTACCGAACCATCCACATCGGCCTTGACAATAAGGTTCAGTTCCTTAAAATCACCTATTGCCAAACGGCGTCCGATTTCTTCCAAACCAATATGTTTCTTGGTGCGAATGGACATCTCACGTTGTAGTTGTTCACGTTTACCGGCGATCTGGCGTGCCTCTTGTTCTGTACTCATCACATTGAACTCATCACCTGCGGTGGGTGCTCCGTTCAATCCAAGAATCACAGCGGGTTCACCGGGAAGAGCTTGTTGAATATTCTGTCCACGTTCATTGAACATAGCTTTGATGCGCCCGTGTGAAGAGCCTGCCAAAACAATGTCTCCCATGTGAAGCGTACCATCACTTACCAATACGGTGGATACATAGCCACGCCCTTTGTCCAGTGTGGATTCGATAATAGAACCCTTAGCACGACGTTTAGGATTAGCCTTCAACTCCAACATATCTGCTTCCAGTAGCACTTTCTCAAGCAGTTCGAACACGCCGGTACCTTTCTTGGCAGAAATCTCTTGCGACTGATATTTGCCGCCCCAGTCTTCCACCAATAGGTTCATATTAGCCAATTCCTCTTTTATTTTCTCAGGATTAGCATCAGGCTTGTCACACTTATTGATGGCGAATATCATCGGTACACCTGCTGCCTGTGCGTGAGAAATGGCCTCTCGCGTTTGTGGCATGATTCCGTCATCGGCCGCCACAATGATGATGGCAATATCCGTTACCTTTGCACCACGAGCACGCATAGCAGTGAATGCCTCGTGACCGGGCGTATCAAGGAATGTGATATGTCGTCCGTTCTTCAGTTTTACATTATAGGCACCGATATGCTGGGTTATACCACCCGCCTCACCGGCGATTACGTTGGCATTACGGATATGGTCAAGAAGGGATGTCTTACCATGGTCCACATGACCCATAACGGTCACAATAGGACATCTCTCCACCATGTCTTCTTCCGAAAAATCTTCCTCATCCGATTGAATGTCATGCACCACTTCAGCAGAGATAAACTCGGTGGTGAAGCCGAACTCTTCAGCCACGATGTTGATGGTCTCTGCATCCAGACGCTGGTTGATGCTGACCATCATTCCAAGCGTCATGCATGTCCCGATAATCTTGGTTACGGGTACGTTCATCATAACGGCAAGGTCATTAACCGTCACAAACTCAGTCAGTTTCAATACGGATGACTGTGCTTGTTGCTCGGCTTTTTCCTCGGCCATCTTTTCACGTTCAGACTGACGTCGGTCGCGTTTGTGCTTGGAGGTTGCCGTTTTGCCCCTGAGGTTTTGCAAACGAGCAATGGTCTCCTTCAATTGACGCTGTACTTCCTCGTCGTCCACTTCCACTTTAACGGGTCGTTTAGCGTTCTTATTCGGTTTGCCTTTTTGATTTTTAGCGTCGTTGATGTCAACCTTATTTTGTTTGATACGTTCGCGCTTGCGCTTTCCCTCCGACTGCTGATTTTGCTGACTTTGCTGTTGCTGGCGCTGTTCGCGTTCTTTCTTCTTCTCTTCTTTGGACTTCTTGCCTGGATGGGTGGCCTGATTGATGGCGCTTAGATCAATCTTTCCTACCACTTTGGGTTGGGTCACAGGTTGAGGTTTGTGCAAAGTGAATATCTCAGGTTTATTCACTTCTTTGCTGCCTTCTGGCTTCTCTGCTCCTTTCTTAGCTTCTGCCTCTTTTGCAGCGGTGGCTATTGCAGCTTTTTGCCGTTCTTCTTCCTCTTTTTTTAGGCGAGCAATTTTGGCCTCCTCATCTGCTTTCCTGCGTTCTTCAGCCAGTTTCTCCGCTTCAGCTTTTTTGCGAGTTTCTTCAGCTTCTTCGGCTTCACGTGCCTTACGCTCTGCATCAAGTTCTATTTTCCCCACCACTTTGGGTTGTGGAATCTCCGTCGGGATATGTTCGGGTTCCGGTGCGGGTTCTTCCACTTTCAGGGTTTGCGTCATATCGCGTTCCTGACGTTGTTGTGCCTGGCGTTCCGCCTCCATCTTTACCGCCATATCCTTATTGAATTCCTTGGCAAGAAGCAGATAGAGGTCATCATCGATACGGACGTTCGGATCTGTATCAATTTCCTTACCTTGCTTCGCACAGAATTCTACGGCAGTGGACATGCCGATGTTGAGTTCTTTACAAGCTTTGATAAGTTTAATTGCCATAATACGTTTGTGTTGGGTTTAAGGGTTAGTCTTCAAACTCTGCGTTAAGTATTCTGTAGATATCATCAACGGTCTCTTCTTCCAAATCGACACGCTGCATCAGTTCTTCTTTCTTGAGGTTCAGCACAGCTTTGGCGGTATCAAAACCTGCAGCCTTCAGTGCATCGATAATCCATTGATCGATTTCATCGTTGAACTCGTCCAAATAGATATCCTCTGCATCGGCATCATCCATTTCGCGATAGACGTCAATCTGATAGCCGGTGAGCATACATGCCAGTTTGATGTTGTAACCGCCCTTACCGATAGCCAGACTCACCTCATCGGGCTTCAGATATACATCGGCTTTCTTTTCTTCCTCATTGATGGTCATCGAACTGATTTTTGCCGGAGCTAATGCACGTTGGATGTAGAGGTTGATGTTAGGTGTGTAGTTAATGACATCGATATTCTCGTTGCGCAGTTCGCGAACGATGCCGTGGATACGGGCACCCTTTATACCTACGCATGCGCCTACGGGGTCAATTCGGTCGTCAAAACTTTCTACTGCCACTTTAGCGCGTTCACCGGGGATACGGGCAATGTTTTTAATGGCAATCAGTCCATCGTGCACTTCGGGCACTTCCTGTTCAAACAGTCGTTGCAGGAAGAGCGGGCTGGTGCGGCTCAGAATGATTTTCGGGTTCTGGTTTTTGTTATCCACTTGCACCACTACGGCGCGTACGGTATCACCTTTGCGGTAGAAATCGGTCGGAATCTGATTTTGTTTGGGCAAG
>JAGCEW010000012.1 GCA_017650465.1 Paludibacteraceae bacterium | reverse complement strand
TTGTTGCCCTTCTTTTTTGGGACATAGCGGAATAGACAGCCACGCAATAAGGAAGAACAAGAGACCTCCGATACCCAGTTCGAGCAGTTCTTCGAGATATTGGTTGTGGGTGTTATAACCGCGCTCGGCATAATAGGGGTAATGGCCTTCACTGTACCGTTCGCGCATATAGTTCTGACTTTGTCCGGCTCCTAAACCATGCGCGATATAATCCTTAGGATGCTGGAGGGCAAAACCCCATATGTTAAAACGGACATCGTGGGTATAGTCTATCTGACGAAGTACGGTCACATCGGAGATGTCGAAGTTCTCCATACGCGGGTGAAGCGAGAGAAGTCCCCATCCACCCAATGCACCTACGATGGCTATTACAACACCATAGCGCAGCAGATACTGTTTGGACAACGAATAGAGAACAACAACCACTATGAGCGCCGCGAGCGTCAGTATCGCCTGACGAGAACCCGTGAGAGGGATCACAGAAAGCATCACAACGAGGCTGGGTATCAAGATAGCGGGTTTCTTTCTGTACAACAGCCACGCCATCACAGCGCCAAACAGTTCCACTCCACAAAGGAAGAGGCGGTGCTTGAAATGCGATATGTTCTCATAATAATGGAACAAATCCGGATAGTGCCCCCACTCGGGATAGTTGAAAGCAACAACCCAGTCCGGGCGGAAATACAAGGCCGTCACTAAGCCTACGTAGATAAACACCGCCGCTACACAGCCGCCTATAAGCACTTTAGCAGCCAACTTCCAGTTGTAACACGCATTGACGCCCCATAGACCGACAGGCACCACGACACCAAAAGTGATATACCGCTCCATCTGTCGTGCCCACGCTACATGATCGGGCGACCAGATGCCCGACAACAGACGCCAAACATACCAAAGAGCGAAGAGACAGATAGGAATAATAATTTTACTATTGGTGATTTGTGCTTTGAGGTTGGAGAGTTGGAGCCAACGTCCTTCAAGTACCCACGCCGCGAACCAAAGTACCCATGCATAGCGCAAGAAAACCTGTGGAAAAGGCAACAAAGCAACCACGGCCAGGAAGAGACCGAAATTGATGCGACCGAGTATGTCTTGGTACTTGTTCATCATTGTCGTGCGGCTATATACGCTTCATTTAACCATTGTCTTTCTTCGTCCGTAAGCACCAACCTCCAAGCCTGTTTAAGGCCTTTGCTCAGACTGATATGCTTACACCATTGCATGCGGTTGAGGTCCACTAACTGCATCTGCGAACCATCGGCATTAAGCAGTATGTTCCCTCCCGAGAAATCAAGTGGAAAAGCGCCAAGTGCATGCAGTTTGGCCATAAACTCCCCTACTCTGCGTATGATCTGCTCGCGGTGCGGAAAGGTCTTGTCTCGCTCTACTTGGCGAAAAGTATAAGGCAACTTGGACAAACGGCAAGCATAATAACTCTCCCGCAACAGTCCCCAACGGCGGTGCTCACGATAGGCCAGCGGCTCCGGAGTCAAGTCACCCAAACGCTTGGCGTACAAGTAACTGCGTTCCGCCTTGCTCTTACGGAACGTGCCATAGATAAAACTATTGGGAAAACGAGGCTTGCGGAACGCCTTGACCACAATATCATCACCCACCAGTTTGATTGTATTCCGGCTATGATAGAACACCATCTGCGAAGCGGCAAAAGCTTCTTCCAGATGCGCTAAGGTCTGCTGTTCCCGCAACTGTTTGTTCGTCAAGAGGTAGTCCTCCCAGTTAGTTCCTTGCTCGTGATGGAAAGAACCGCAGCCGTCTGCTTTTGCTTGTTGGCGTGTAGCATAACGCTTCGCCATCTGTTGAGGCGAACGATACTGGTAGTGATCCACGGGGATACACTGCTTATAGACACGTCCCCAAGGGTGCGGATACCGCCAACGCTCAGACCAGCACAGCAAAGCCGAATGACGCATAAAGCGCCGCTCGCGACGAGGCGAAGGCAGGGCATGCGTGATAAGGGCTTTGTCTTTCTCAAAATCCCCGGTAAAGGTATTCTGCTCGATATCCTCGCGAGTGAGGATATAGTCGGTGCTTTCTTTCTTGACCGTGCGATAACAACGCGGCACAGAAGCCAGGAAGGCACGTACATCACCCGGGTAGAACTCATCGGCATCAAGACGCACGCACCACCAGCTGTCGGAAGTCATCTCTTGGCGAAAAGCCTTGAAGGCCTTTGCCCGCAACCCGATATGGAACGGCCCTTCGTAGCGAAGCCAAGGTATGATCTGCGGGTGGTTCTGAGATAACTGTTGTATCTTCTCCCACGTACCATCCTCAGAGCCGTTGTCGATGACAATGATCTTATCCGACCACCGGCACGCGTCAATGAGCGAAGCGGAAATGATGTCCACTTCGTTCTTAACGACCAACAGGCTGTATATCTTAAATCTTGTCTCTGCCATGAATCAGTTTGTTCCAATAATACAAGAAGGGGTGCGAATACTTAAGCAGTTTCCAAGGTCTACTGGAGTGCGGTTTATGCAATACTGGGTTCGTCAGTTGCAATATATTCTCAAAACCCAATTGACGGGA
>JAGCEW010000106.1 GCA_017650465.1 Paludibacteraceae bacterium | reverse complement strand
TGGCATCTTGGTCTTTGTTCCAGACTTGGTTCTTTTGGCGCATTGAGCGGGCTATATAGAGCACCATTTTTTCGCGGGTTGCCTCGTCCGGTTCATCGGCTGCCACTTGCACCATCTGTTCAATTATCCGTCCGTAGTTGCGCATACGAATAGGCGCATTATTGTATTTGAGAACTTCTTCCATATTGGTTTATTTCTGCTTGATAAGATAAATCATTGTGGGATAGTGGTCTCCGTAGCCGTTCTGCCACACACCACCTTTGTGCGTACGAAGGGGCGTACCTTTGTCCTTGCCTTCCTGGACAGTGAGGAAAGGTTTGTTGAATATTTGCGACTTCCAATAAACCCATTTTCCGCTTTCGAGTTTCTCGTTCATCAGCGGTTCGGAGATAATTATCTGGTCGAACAAGTTCCAACTTCCTTGGTAGGCGAGCGAGCCGACACCTTGTTCGAGTTTGAGCCACATGGTATTGAACAGTCCCTGTTCGGCCACTTCTTCGCGCGTTTTCTTGGCAGCGAGCACTTCGGCGCAACTATGGTTGTAAGGGTCATCATTCAAGTCGCCCATAATGACCACTTTAGCACGCGGTTCGACCCGATATAGGCTGTCCACGATAGTCTTGCACAGCATTGCAGCCGTGTCACGCGTAGCACGGGACGATAATTCACCTCCGTAACGAGAGGGCCAGTGATTGACTATGACATGAATCTTTTCGGGCCGACCGTTACCGAGAATATATCCGGAAACCAACAGTTCGTATCGACTGCGCACCACACCGCCATCTGCGTAGTGGGCTTTGAGTTCATAGCCTTTGGTGTTTGTGACCTTGAACATTGCGGGGTTGTAGAGAAAACCGACATCCACACCACGACGGTCGGGACCTTCCAGCAAAATAGGTTCGTAGGTACGATCGTATTCTTTCAGTTTGGCACAAAGGTCATGCAAGCAGTTGATGTTCTCCACTTCAGCGACCCCCACCAACATTGCACCACGCGGGTCTTCGTCGGTGCCGAGTTGGGAGATGGCGTACGCCATGTTGTTCACTTTGTTTTCGTACTTGAAGGCAGTCCACTTCATTCCACCATCGGGAAGGTACTCATAGTCGTTTTTACCCTCATCGTGGATGGTATCGAAAAGGTTTTCCAGATTATAGAACGCCACACAACGCACGTACGTTTCTGTAGTTTTTGACTGTGCGGAAACGGTTCCTACGAAAAACATCACCGAAAGGATAGTGAAAAGAATACGTCTCATTTTTGTACTATTTTGCTTGTATAAAACGATTTCTGCGAATTCGGCTGCAAAGGTACGACAAATATTTGGAATATGCAAATAAAAAAGTGCTCTTTTTTGCAAAAAAAGTTGTATATGGGCCAAAAAAGCTGTACCTTTGCACCCGCAAAACAAAATAGAGCCGCGTCATACGGCATCATTTGCAATGAATACACTACTTGAAATAAAGAACTTGCATGCCACTATCGGTGGCAAAGAAATACTGAAAGGCGTCGATCTGACTATCCGTGCGGGCGAAGTACACGCTATTATGGGTCCGAACGGGGCCGGCAAATCGACCTTGAGTGCCGTGCTCACAGGAAATCCTGCCTACATTGTGACCGAAGGTGAGGTGTGGTTGAAGGGAAAGAATCTACTGGAGATGCCCGCCGAACAGCGTGCCCGTGAAGGTGTGTTTCTCAGTTTCCAATATCCGGTAGAGATACCCGGTGTGAGTATGGTCAATTTTATGCGCGTTGCTGTGAACGAGAAGCGTGCCTATGAAGGCAAGCCGGCTTTGTCGGCTACTGAATTTCTACGACTGATGCGTGAAAAGAAGGCGCTCGTGGAGATGGCTGACAAACTCAACAACCGTTCGGTGAACGAAGGTTTCTCCGGCGGTGAGAAAAAGAAGAATGAGATATTCCAGATGGCGATGTTGGAACCGTGCCTCAGTATATTGGACGAGACCGATTCGGGTTTGGACATAGATGCGCTTCGCATCGTGTCGAATGGTGTTAACAAACTGAAGACGAAGGAGAATGCCTCTATTGTTATCACCCACTACCAGCGTCTGCTGGATTATATCGTACCGGACTATGTGCACGTGCTGGCAGACGGAAGGATTGTAAAGACAGGATCCAAAGAATTGGCGTTGGAGCTGGAAGAGAAAGGTTACGAATGGTTGAACAACTAATTCATACAGGCGAGCGTATCGACTTGGTCATTTCCGACCAAGAGGCGTTGGACACGGTGTTTGTACAGGAGGCGAATTCAACCTTGCGCATTCACCTCTTCCGTATCACCAAGGACGGACAGCCCTTCAATCTAAACGACACCTTACATATCCGTCACGACGGAACAGGTTGCCGCACGGAGATTTATGCGCTTTTCCTGCTTCGGGGGACGGACAAGGCTGCGTTACACACGCGCGTGTGTCATGACAAAGGACAAGGGACATCTGCCCAAATCGTCAAGTTCATTCTTGCCGATGAGGCACAAGGTGAGTTCTTCGGGGAAATGACAATTGCGCAAGATGCACAGAAAGTGGAGGCACAACAGAGCAACCGCAATCTGCTGTTGAGCGATACGGCTGTTATGCGGACGAGACCCCAGTTGGAGATTTACGCCGATGATGTGAAAGCGTCTCATGGTGCGAGCACGGGACAGTTGGACGAATCTTCCCTCTTTTATATGCAGCAGCGGTGCCTCTCACGCGAAGAAGGACGCAGACTGTTGTTGCGCGCCTTTATGGCGGATGTGGTGGACACTGTGGAGGATGAGAAGAAGCGTCAGGAGTTAATGGACGCGATTGATGGTATAATCTAACAATTCAATTAGTGCCTGTTTGGCAGTTGAGTCGTGGAAGACAGACAGCATTTCCACGCCTTTTTGTTTGTGCTCCTGCATTTTTCGGTAAGCGTAGTGGATACCGTCATAACGGAGGACGAGGGACTTAATTTCCTGTTCCAACTCGTCGTGCGGTAACTGAGAAGCGCCTGCCAAATAGGCCTCTACCCAGTTTTTTACTTGTTCGGTTTCTGCTTTCGGTGCGCGCTGCAGAGAGATGAGAAGCGGGAGAGTGAGTTTGCCGTCAAATACATCGCTCATCGTGGGTTTTCCCAATTCTTCGCTGTCGGAGTAGTCCAAGACATCGTCTTTGAGCTGGAAACACATCCCCAGATGCCAGCCGAACTCCCTCAAGGCAGTGGTCTGCCGCATTGTGGCACCGGAAGAAGCAGCACCGGCTTCCATACAGGCGGCAAAGAGACTGGCGGTCTTTTGACTGATGACCTCATAGTATTGCTGCTCGGAAATCCACATTGACTGTTTGGCGTGGATCTGCAGCAGTTCACCCGAACTGAGTGTGCGCCCGATATTTGACACGATATTGAGTATCTGCGCATTATGCGCCTCTGCCACCAGGCCGATTACTCGTGCGAGGAGGAAATCCCCCGCCAGTACGGCAACCTTATTGTTCCAACGGGCGTGCACAGCCTCGTGCCCTCTACGGAGGGGAGAACGGTCCACCACATCATCGTGAATAAGCGAAGCCGTGTGCAGCAGTTCGAGGGCCGCCGCAGAGATCAGCGTTTTGTCGGTGATGCCATGACACAATTTGGCAGCGAGCAACACCAAACGCGGGCGCAACTGCTTGCCGCGCTTAAGGCTCACATACGAAAGCACCTCAGTCAACAAAGGGTTGGCGTCTTGGAATAGGCTTTCGAAGTAACGATTATAAGCCTGAAACTCCCCTTCGATGGGTCGCACTATGTCGTTAATACCGGTCATTTTTCAAAACAGGGTGCAAAGATACTACAAAAACTGCACATGTGCAAATCTTTTTGTATCTTTTTTGTTGGAAAGTTAGTGTGAGGTCGCGAAGTGGTCACGATGTGGTCGCGGTTATAATAGGGAAAGAGCGTGAAAGCAATGATTTGACACGTTGAAGGCATTGGGGGAATAAAGCAGGGCGGCTGTTATGCCGCCCTGCTTTATTCCCCCAAAAGGAGATGTTCTTTTATGTATTGTTATCCTTTAGCGGATGCGTGTTCCGGCTGCGTTGTAGATCGTTCCGTCGGGACGAACGAAGTAGAGCACGCCGTTTTCATACACCTTGCGGAGCGATGCGCCATCCGCCTTGATATCTTCGATGCCGGTAGAACTTCCGGTGGTCAGATCAAGCGTGAACTCAACATCGCCGTAGCAAAGAACCGTACCGGTGATGTGGTAAACGCCATCTCCAATCTCTTCGATGGTGATGTTGGCTGTATAAACGCTGTACATCTTATTGTTGGCATCCCTGAAGAAACTGAACGTGCCATTCAGGTTGGCTTCCGTATAACTGCCGGAAATGGCCAAAGTATTCACTTCGAGCTGCATCGTGTAGTTATTATCAGCGGCGAGGATGTCCACGAAACTACTTTGCTGTCCCAGATGCTCATCGATTTCGGCATTCGTAACGGTGAGGTTCACTTTTGTGGTAGGCTGCGGAATGGTGTAAACGAAGGTGCAGTGGTAGCAGTTGCCGTCGTAGGCATAGAACCAAGCTTCCGCCTTGTAGCCGTTTTCAATAGCCACCACTTTAGCGGTCACTTTCACGAGTTGGAGTGTTTCGTCATTTTTTTTGAAAGTGTTATATGCCACCTCACAGGCGTTTTCGTCAAACTCACCTACCACGCTGCCTGTGGTGAGGTAATCCAAGATAGCCATATAGGTACCGTCTGCCGTCATGCCGCCAAAGTCACAATACCCCTGTCCTTCCACAAAGCGCACTTCTTCCATCGTAAGGTCAACCATTGTATATTCGGCAGGAGTAGCGTCACGAACATAGGAAATGTTGACGGTGTAAGTGGTAGAGGCGTAGTTAAAGGTAACTGTAGCCTCTACGTGCAATCTTCCTTCCGCATCCGTATATTGTTTGTAGGTGGCGGAACTGTAGGAAGCTGAGGCGTCTTCACCTAGACTAACCCAACTATACTGTGCATTCATATTTTCAAGGGTATAAACCGTATTTTCTGTGATAGAAGCCAGCGGAAGGTTGATGGCGAAGTAGAATACGTAATCGGAAGTGGACAAGGCATATTGCGTAAAGCCGTTCTGTGCATAAGCATCTATGCAATTATAATTTGTTGCAGTGAGGTTAAGTTCAACAGGGTCATTAAGATTCAGCCCATAGGTGATGTTGTAGGTAGTTGTTCCATAAGTCAATGAAGCCTCCACGATAAAATTCATGCTGGCATCCACGGTTGCTTTGAAAGTGGCAGCGGTTGCTAAGTAGATAGACTCTTCGTCCTCCTTAGCGGTGTATTCTTCATCCATATCGGTAAGCGTATATACTTTACCAAAAGTTATCTGATTTAGAGGAAGTTTGATGGCGAAGTGGAACGAGTAGTCCGTGGTATATAACGTGAACCACGTAAAGCCATGTTCACTATAGGTGTTTTGGTCAAAGGTAAAATCAGATGCAACAAGGTTTACGACTTCTTGTGTGGCCTGCGGAGCGTGGAGCGGCAGGATGGACACAGGCTTTTGGGCAAAGAGGGTGCTCATCGTCAAGAGAGAGAGCAACAGAAGTGTGATTTTTTTCATGTCTGTAAATGTTTTAGTTATTTGTTATTATAAGGCTCGTGTGAGAGCTTTATTTGAGGTCATATCCATAATGTCGAAGGCGCGCCTGCGAACTACGCCAGTCCTTGTCCACCTTGACAAAGAGTTGCAGGAAGACTTGTTTCTGGAAGAAGGCTTCGATGTCTTTTCTTGCCAGCGTTCCCACCTTCTTGAGCGCCGTCCCCTTGTGGCCGATAAGGATTCCCTTCTGGCTTTCGCGCTCGACATAGATGATGGCAGAGATGCGAATAATCTCCTCTTCTTCAAGGAACGACTCCACCTCCACCTCTACGCTGTACGGGATTTCCTTGTCATAGCAAAGGAGAATCTTCTCGCGTATAATCTCATCCACAAAGAAGCGGGCAGGTTTATCGGTGAGTTGGTCCTTGTCAAAGAACGGCGGACATTCGGGCAAGGCGGCTTTGATGGCCGCGAACAACTGCTCCACCCCGAACTGCTCTTTGGCGGAAATGGGGAAGATGGTGGCATTCGGCAGTTCGCGTTGCCAGAAAGCGACAAGGTTGTTGAGTGTGTCCTGCGTAGTAAGGTCGATCTTGTTGATAATAAGAAAGACTTTGGTGTTCGCTTCTGACATTCGTTTCACTTTCTCCAGGAAGTCGGCGTTTTTGTCGGGCGTGTCCTGTACGTCGGTGACATAGAGCAACACATCGGCATCCACCAACGCGGAGCGTGAGAACTCCAGCATCTGCTCTTGGAGTCGGTAGTTAGGCCGCAGCACACCGGGCGTGTCGGAATAGACGATTTGGAAATCGTCCCCGTTGACGATACCCATAATGCGGTGACGCGTGGTCTGCGCTTTCGATGTGATGATAGAAAGTCGTTCGCCGACCAAGGCGTTCATGAGGGTGGATTTCCCCACATTCGGGTTGCCTACTATGTTAACAAATCCGGAGCGGTGCATGGTGATTAGTCGAAGTCGATAGGCGCGAACAGAGTCGCGTTGCTGACTTTCTTCACTTTGGCTATTTTCTTGAGTTCCTTCATATCAATCAGTTTGGGGTCTCCCATAATGACGATAGTGATGGGTTGCGTCTGGATGTTCTGTTGGTAGTAGTTGAGCAGTTGATCCCAGGTAAGTGCTTCGAGTGCTGCTTTGTTGACACGAGCCGGGTCATCGGTGTATCCGACACGTCGCCAAGCCTCGTAGACGAGACTCTTGCTGCGCATAGAGGGTTTGTTGGCCTGGTGCTCTTGGCGCAGACTGCTTTTGAGTCCCTCCATTCGTTCGGGAGCTTGCGGCAGTGAGTCAAGGATATGGCGGAAGGTAGAAACGGCTTCGACCACTTTGTCAGACTGCGTGCCGATATAGCCCATAAAACACCCTTTCTTACCGGGCAGTGCGGCGCCTTGCATAATACCATAGGCGGTATATGCCATGGAACGCTTGGTGCGAATCTCGTCCATCACAACGCCCGTGAACCCTCCTGAGAAATACTGATTGAAGGCTTCGCGCAGGACATCATCGGTGATGTTGTAGGGTTGGCCGTTGAAATAGAAATAGATAGTGGCCTGCTGCACTTTGCTATCTGGAAGGAAGAAAATCTGCGACTCGGTGTAAGTCTGTCGGTCACGTATCTCCGGTGAGGTGGAGGGTTTGACACCGTCTTGCAACGGCAGTGCGGCTTGCACTTCGGCGGGCGAATGTGTGCCGCAGTAGTGGACATCCAAAGCATATTTGGTGGCCTCTTGGAAATCGGTAAAGAGTCGCAGTTCGTCCATGTCGTAGATATCCATGAAAGGTACGACATCCAAGAAGCGGGATTCTTTGCCATAGAGAACATATTCAAGGAGTGCATCCCCCCAGACGGAGTGCATCTTCTTGAGCATGAAACGGGAGTTGAGTTCCTGTCCCTTGAAGGCATCCAACTGCTTTTTGTCCAGTTTTGGCATAAGGATCTGCATATTAACGAGTTTGCATATTTCTTCCATGTGCTCGTCTTCGCCCAATATTTGGATGGTGAGGTAGCTATCCGAAACGCCATAAGCGATACGTCCGCCCAATTCACTGAGACGACGACGGAAAGACTGCGGATCCACATCGGGCATCATTCCGGCAGTATTCATCAATGCCACACTATATTCCAGCATAGGTATTTTCTTTGTTCCGACGCCATAACGGAGTGTGAGGGTGAAGATATTGTTCTTGGTGTTCGGGGTATAATGCAGGCGGATGTTCTCGTCCAGTTGGCTTATTTGCACATCGTTCAGATCCATATAGGTTTCCTTGACGGCTCCTTCGGGCAACTGACGGAACTGCTTGGCGTATTCGGTCTCCACACCTTTGGGCATATCCAAGGGCTTGATTTTAGGCTTTGCCAGTTTGTTAGGTTTGATTTCGCCTTCGTCGAACGAGACAGTGAGATGCTGGGTGTTGAAATACTTTTTGGCGATGCGCTGGATATCTTCTTTGGTGAGCGACTGGATGGCATCATTGTCGGTAAAGATACGGTCGGTGGGAAGACCATAGATGTAGCATTGCAACAGACTTTGTATCTTCCCTGCCCCCTCTTCAAACCTAAGGGTGTTATTCTGGCGATATTCTTTCTTGACCGCTGTGATGAGCCAATCGGGGATGTCACCTGTTTTCAATTTATCCACCTCGCGCATAACGATTTTCTGCGTAGCGGAATTGGACTCGAAACGGCGTTGCTCGACATCATAGTAGGGCATAGCGGCAATAAGGATACGTCCCATATCACGGCGGGCATCAAAGGAACAGGAAGCCGATGTGACTTCTCCATCCAACGTAATCTTATCCAACAGACCGGTTTAGGAACTATTGCTCAGCAGGCTGCAGGCGAACTCCAAAGCGAGCAGATCTTCACTGTCCATCTTCACGCCTTCAAACGCCCAGAACACTTGCGGATAGTACCCCATTTTGAACTTTTTCTCCACACCGGCCTGGAAATGAGCGTCAGGATACACAGTACGGGCCGGCAGTTCGGCGGGACGCAGTCTGCCAAACGTCTGCTCAATCATCGGTTTGGCAGTTTGGGTATCAAAATCACCGACAATAATAAGTGCCATATTATTGGGCACGTACCATGTGTTATAGAATTCGATAAGTTTGCTCAAACGCGGATTTTTCAAGTGCTCCGGCTGGCCGATGACGTTGCGCTGATAAGGATGACCTTTGTAGAGCTCCTCAAACAAGTGGTTTTGCACCTGTGTTTGCGGGTCGTTGGAATACATATTATATTCCTCGAACACATTCTCCAGTTCGGCCTGGAAAGTACGGAACACAGGATTGTCCAACCGGTCGGAAAAGATAGTCAGCCACTTGAGCATCTGATTTCCGGGGAAGGAATTGTGGTAGCAAGTCATGTCATAACTGGTGAAGGCATTAACGCCTGTGGCACCGATGCCGTCCATAAGGGCGAAGAAATCCTCTGTAGTGCTCACTTTGGCTTCCTCAATAGAGGCACGATTGATCTGCTGAATAATCGTATCGCGCTGCACCTCGTCGGTGGTTTCAGCCAAGAGGTCATAGAGACGGATAATTTCTTCGTAGTAGGTTTTCTCTTTCTCCCAGTTCAACGCACCGATACGTTGCGTGCCTTTGAAAAGCATGTGTTCCAAATAGTGCGCCAGACCGGTGTATTGTTCCGGTTCTTCGATGGCACCTGCGCGGACGGCCACATAGCCGGTGACGTCCGGTTGGTCGTGGTCCTCCCAAAGCAGAACGGTAAGGCCATTGGGCAAGGTATATTCCATCAACCCTTCACGGGACTGCGCAGACACGGCAAGAGTGATAACACAAAAGAAAAGAGTAATAATCGTTTTTTTCATGACTTTGCTTTGTTGGGTGATTAGGATTCAGGTTTTATGAGAAAAGGACAAAATATGCTTATTGCCGTCCGAAGAGACAATAAGCATATTTATCTTAAGCGACTTACCACTCCAACAAGACTTTACCACATTGGCCACTGACCATAACATCAAAGCCTTTCTGGAAGTCATCAAAGTGGAAGCGGTGGGTGATAACAGGACTGAGATCAAGACCGCCCAACAGCATCTGCTCCATCTGATACCATGTCTCCCACATCCGACGGCCGGTGATACCCTTGATGGTGAGGGCATTGAAGATGACGTCACTCCAATTCACTTTCGTATCGGAAGGAAGGATTCCCAATTGGGCGATATTGGAGCCTTTGTACATGTGGGCAATCATATCGTTGAAAGCGGCAGGAGCACCGGACATTTCCAATCCGACATCAAAGCCACGAATACCAAGTGCCTCCATAGCCTGATCGATGGTCTCACCCTTGGCACCGTTGACCGTGACCGTTGCACCCATTTTCTTAGCGATTTCCAGACGCAGAGGATTGAAGTCAGTAACAACGATGTTTTTGGCACCCGCATAGCGGCAGATTCCCGCAGCCATCGTTCCAATCAAACCGGCACCTGTAATCAAGACATCCTCACCCAAAAGCGGGAAAGCAAGGGCTGTGTGCGTAGCATTTCCGAATGGATCCATGATAGCTGCGAAATCATCGGGTATCTCCGGACGCAACTTAACGACATTCGATTCAGGGATGGTAACATATTCTGCGAAAGCACCGTCCTTTCCGCTAATACCCACCGACTTGGTGTTCTCACACACATGTCCGAAGCCACGACGGCAGTTACGGCAATGGCCGCAAACGATATGACCTTCGGCCGTCACACGGTCTCCCACTTTGTAACGCGTCACGCCGGGACCAACTTCTGCCACAACGCCCACAAACTCGTGACCCATCGTATAAGGCGGTTTGCAGTGTGTCTGAGACCACTCGTCCCATTTGTACATATGCAAATCGGTACCACAAATAGCGGCTTTCGTTACTTTGATCAATACGTCATTGACGCCAACTTCGGGCATTGGAACTTCTTCCATCCAAATACCGTACTCCGGATAACGTTTAACTAGTGCTTTCATGATTATATGGTTTTAAATTTTGTTTATACGCTGCAAAGATACAACGAATTCGGCATATATGCAAATATTTGTTGCTTTTTTTTAGAAAAGAATGCACATTTGTCCGAAAACACGCTTATTCTATACTTTTTAAGTAAGAATAGACGCGTTGAATAGGAAAACCCATTACATTGAAATAGGATCCTTGTATGCCTGTTACTCCTATAAACCCGATCCACTCCTGAATGCCATAAGCACCAGCCTTGTCCAAGGGGCGATAGGTGCGCACATAGTAACTGATTTCGTCGTCAGTGAGTTGACGGAAAGTAACATCCGACTGGCAAACAAACGAATGCAGTTCTTTGTCTTTCTTTTTATAGAACGAAGAGGGTGAGACACGGAATGTGACGGCCGTATAGACCTGATGTGTCTTACCACTCAACAGTCTGAGCATCCGACGAGCATCCGCCTCATCCTTAGGTTTGCCGAGCATTTCGCCATCCAGCCAAACGATGGTATCGGCTGTGATGAGGACCTCATCTTCCGCCAGCGGTTTGGTGTAAGCGCGCGCCTTCATTTGGGAAATAAAAATGGGTATTTCTCCAGCCTGCAGTTCCGAAGGATAAGACTCATCCGATTTGATGAGAACAGTCTTAAACGGGATATCTATGCCAGCCAATAATTCCCGACGGCGAGGACTTTTTGAACCAAGAATCAGTCGCATATGACTACAAAAGACGGAAAATTACATAACTATACATTGTTCCAAGAAACATCAGAAATTTCATCACACCTTGCGATGATCTGTAGTCCGATGGAATCTTAGCTGTCCATAAGAGTGCCAGATAACAGACAAAAGGTATCAATATACCGAATATCAGGAAGCGCACCGAGGGACTTTTCCAACCGGTGGGGAAAGGCAGAACAGCCCACTGAAAGTAACACAGCAGCGCCATCGTACCCAGTGCGAGGCACGTGAGCACTATCTTTGTGGGCATCGTACCGCAACAAATGGGCAGTGTCCGACACTCCAATTCGCAGTCTCCGTTTTGGTCTTGCAGATCTTTGGTGATTTCGCGGATGAGCGTACACAAGCACGCGAATAAGGCGAAGCCACCGAGCCAAGCGTATAAGTCGTGTTGCAACGGCAGATAAGGCATCACCATTGCATAATGCAGATTGAGCCACGCTTCATTAGCCATCGCGATGGTAAGCGGCACCAATCCAGCCAGCAGAGCAATGATGAGATTACCCACCAGCAACATTCGTTTATAACTGGCCGAATAGAACCATAGTAAACCTGGCGTAAGGATATATACGATAGCAAGGTGCCAACTTCGGGCACTCCAGGCAGCAACCAATCCAATGACCAAACCTACTGCGGTAAGGATTTGAAATATACGCATCGCTTGCAGCTTACTGATGCCATTTGTCACCACCAATTGATCCGGACGATTGATGCGATCTATCTTCACATCAAAATAATCGTTAATGACATATCCTCCGGCTGCTATCAGCACGGTGGCGACGATCATCAGCGATAAAAGCCACCACGGCAGAACTTCCGGAAAACCGATATGTCGTAAGACCGATGCGGCTACCCATTTTTCCATCGTCCAAAGAAGAATAGACAAAAAAATCAGGTTTTCTACCCGAAGCAGTTTGCAGATGTTCCGTATCATTTCTTTGTGTGTTTCTTAGGCGTTTCTATCCGCAATATGACACCCTGCCAGGCCTGCAATGTCAGCGCCACCGGCGTTTGGCTGTTGAATGGGATAGACTTATATTTGGCACCCGTCAGCAGATCCTGTGCCTTACAGGTGACATACTCTTCCTGCTCCAAATAGGTGAACGCCTCTTGAGGGATACGCACCTGCATATCCACTTTGCGATCATCGAAATTGAGCACAATAAGCAATGTTTCCGACTCATGTTTGCGGATATACGCAAATTGCTCATGGCGATTAAATCCGTCACCTTGTGCGTATTCCAAGTCAAACATCTTTCCTTCCGAAATAGCTTTGTTGTCGCGTGCCGTGGTAAGCAGGCGCTGATAGAACAAACGGAGTTCTTTCTGTTCTGCAGAAAGCATACGACCGTTAAACTTGCCATGATTAGCCCATGCCTGCAAACTTTCCAGTCCCCAATAATCGAAGATACTGCTACGACCATCCATGCCGGAGAAACCTTCGGAATACATACCTGTTTCGCCCAATTCCTGACCTGCATAAATCAGCACAGGGTTACAGCCTAAGGTTGCCGCGACAATCATTGCCGGTTCTGCACAACGACCGCTTCCGCAGAAGAAACCGGAGGCAATGCGCTGTTCATCGTGATTTTCAAGGAAATAAAGCATCTTTTCCCTGAAATCCTCCACTGCTTGCCATTGTTGCGTAATTCCCTCCACCGGCCAACTCTTGCTGGTAGCGCCACGCAGATACTCGTACATTCCGACCTTGTCGTACAAGTAATCAAATCCTGCCTTCAAATAATCGCGGTAAAGTTCGGGATTGTAACATTCCCCGATAAACTGCACCTTCGGATAGAATGTACGAATGGATTTAATCACCCATGCAAAGAATTCCACAGGCACCATTTCCGCCATATCCACACGGAACGCATCTACGCCTTTGCGTGCCCAATAATGCAGAATATCCTGCATCTTGAACCAAGTTGAGGGAATGGGGTCAAACTGCTTTTCTCCCCCCCCCTGGTAATGAACGCCGTAATTCAGTTTAACCGTCTCATACCAGTCCTCCCACGAAGGATGTGCAGAGAAGCAGTCGTTACCCGTCACACGCGCCGGATTTTCCTCGTATCCCTCAATCGGGAACTGCGGAGCAAATGCCTCGCCCGGCAGGTAGTAGAAGTTGTTGAGCGGCGAAAATGCCCATTCGGGATGGTCACCCTGTCCTAAATCCTTCACCCCTCTCGGCTTGCATTTCGATTTATATTCACGACTGACGTGATTGGGAATGAAATCCATTACCACTTTCAGCCCCATTTTATGCGTGCGGCGGATAAGGCTTTCGTATTCTGCCATTCGTTTGGATTCGTCCACTGCCAAATCGGGATCTACATCGTAGTAATCCGTTATGGCATACGGACTGCCGGCCTTTCCTTTGGTGATAGATGGATTGTTACGCGCCGCTGTGGCATGCCGGATTACTCCGGTGTACCACACGTGCGTAGCACCAAGGTCTTGGATGGCTTTCAGGGCTTTATCGGTTATTTCCTCGAACTTGCCACAGCCGTTTTCTTCCAGAGTCCCTGCATGTTTGCGCGTTTCGTTGTAATTGGTGAACGTACGCACAAACAACTGATAGATGATCGGTTTCAAATTATTCACAAGCTTTTTACTATTTGTTCTGTATCACTAGCTATCATCAACTCTTCGTCAGTCGGTATCACACAAACGGTTACTTTGCTGTCAGGAGTAGAGATAACGACTTCTTCGCCGCGGCTCTTGCGGCTCTTTTCCTCGTCAATCTTAGCTCCCAGATAGCCGAATCCTTTGGCAATCTCGGTGCGGATATAGGTGTCGTTTTCTCCGATACCGCCCGTGAAGACAATAATATCAACGCCATCCATGGCTGCGGCATATGCGCCGATATATTTTTTCACACGGTAGATAAACATCTTACGAGCCAAATCGGCGCGTTTGTTGCCGTCTTGAATGGCATTCTCAATGTCGCGTGCATCACTGCTCACACCGCTTACACCCAACAAACCGGATTTCTTGTTTACAAGCGTTGAGAAATCTGCGGTAGAAAGATGTTCCTTATCCATAATATAAGTAGCAGCACCGAGGTCGAGGTCACCGGCACGCGTACCCATCATCAAACCCTCGATTGGCGTCAGACCCATCGATGTATCAATCGACTTTCCGTCCATTACAGCCGCACAACTGCCACCGTTACCGATATGGGCGGTAACAATCTTTTTGCCTTCGGGCTTAACTCCCAAGAATTCGCAGACACGCTTGCTTACATAACGATGGCTGGTGCCATGGAAACCGTAGCGACGGATGCTGTATTTCTCATACAACTCATAGGGAAGTGCGTACATATACGCATAATCCGGCATCGTCTGATGGAATGCGGTATCAAATACGCCCACTTGCGGAACGCCCGGCAAAGTCTGTTCGATGGCGGCAATACCCTTCAAGTTAGCGGGGTTGTGCAGAGGAGCCAAATCAGAGCAGGTGACAACCATCTGTTTTACTTCTTCGGTAATCAACACCGACTTATTGAACTTTTCTCCGCCATGCACTACGCGATGACCTACAGCATCAATCTCTTTCAGCGATTTCAGGCAACCGATTTTCTCATCCACAAGGGCATTCAAAATCAGTTGGATGCCCACCGTATGTTCGGGCATGGGTTTTTCAATCTTCACTTTCTCACCATTAGGCAGTTTCACTTGCAGGAAGGCATCGGGCAAACCTATTTTTTCTACACCACCTTGTGCCATCACTGCCTTGTTGTCCATATCGAACAACTTATATTTGATACTACTGCTACCGCAGTTCAGAACTAAGATTTTCATAATATATTAAATTTCTATTTTCAAAACTCAAATCTCAAATGATGATTATTTGATGGCTTGGTTGGCTGTGATTATCACCATTTGAACAATATCCTGCACTTTGCAGCCGCGACTCAAATCGTTCACCGGCGCCGCAATACCCTGCAAGATAGGACCAACTGCGTCTGCGCCTGAGAAGCGTTCCACAAGTTTGTATCCGATATTGCCCGCCTGCAAGTCAGGGAACACCAGCACATTGGCTTTACCTGCAACATTGCTTCCGGGTGCCTTTTTCTGTCCGACACTTTCAATCAGTGCCGCATCGGCCTGCAGTTCACCATCCAACGCCAAATCAGGTGCCATCTCCTTTACAAGGCGGGTGGCCTCGGTCACCTTGTCAACCAGTTCATGCTTTGCGGAACCTTTGGTAGAGAAACTCAACATGGCAACGCGCGGTTCGATACCGGCAATCGTGCGGGCTGTCTCAGCCGTGGAAACGGCAATCTGCGCCAGTTCTTCGGCTGTCGGGCAGGGATTAACGGCGCAGTCTGCAAAAATAAGGAATCCGTCTTCACCCAATTGCTTGGCAGGTGTAAACATAAGGAACGCACCCGAAACAATTTTAACGCCGGGTTTGGTTTTCAGTATCTGGAAAGCAGGACGGATGGTGTCAGCCGTTGTGCCGCGGGCACCTGCCAATTCGCCGTCCGCATCTCCGTTCTTAATCATCAGGCAACCCAAATACAGCGGATCCTGCGCCTTTCTGGCAGCCTCTTCTTCTGTCATACCCTTGGCCTTACGCAATTCATAAAGCAGATTGGCATATTCCTTCATCTTGGGTTCTGTAGCAGGGTCGAAAATAACAGCATCTTTGATGTGCTCATAGCCTTTTTCGGCCGCCATACGCAAAATCATTTCCTTGTTTCCGATAAGAATAAGGTGCGCGATTTTGTCACGCAACAGAATGTCAGCGGCCTCAAGAGTACGGGGTTCATCACCTTCAGGAAGAACAATGCGCTGGGGATTTTGCTTGGCGCGTTCAAGCATTTTTTGTAGTATATCCATATTGTTTAAGATTAAGAATGATTTTTTCAACTTTATTTCAACGTGCAAAGATACATATTTTTTGTGACGTGTGCAAGACAAAATATATTTTTTTTACTTTTTTTGGTCAAAAATTTTGTCATATCAAAAAAAAAGAGTACTTTTGCACCCTGAATTTGGTATTTACGAAAACATACAACATAATTGTTATTATGGACAAAAGGTTTGCAAGTATTGCTATCGCGCTGTTTTTCAGCACAGTAATGTTCGCCCAACAGGCTAACGATTCCTCTTTTGGTGATGTTGAGGCCGCTCCCGCCGAGCAGCAACAACAACAGCCCCAGCAAGAAATGGAAGGTATCCACCCGTGGGCGGAAAACAGTGCTCCCGTTTCGCCGGATCTTTCTTATTGGTCGTTGTACATCGACGCCGGTTTCAACGTCTTCGACGGTGATTTCAACAGCGAGAAGAAGCATGGTGTCGGCTTTCCGACTGCCGGCTTGGGTGTAATCTATAACTTCAACAACACGTGGAGTATCGGTGGAGAATATCTCTATCGCAAATATCAAGTGTTGGGTAAAGACAACCAAAGCACTGCGGCGACATTGTTGCGCGGTCAGACGCATCAGATTGACGCATACATCACCTTTGATATTTTCAACGCATGGCGTCCCCAAAACCGTTATAAACTGTTTGCACTCAACCTGTTGCTCGGTGGTGGTCTCGGCTGGTACAAAAACGATGTTTTCTATCCGAACGTAGTGCACTATGACAATCATGGCGTATATACTCCCGACCGCCCCTTTGCTTATCAGACTAAGCAGCAGGAACAAGGCAAGGACAGCAAGTTTACGCCTCGTGCCGTATTCCTGGGTGGTGCAACGTTTGAATTCAACCTCAACCGTTCGATTGCCCTCGGCGTTCGCGCTGTGTACAACTATTTTGTAAAAGATGACATAGACGGGCGCCCGCGCGGTAATAATAATGATGGTATCTTTGACGTAACGGCAATGCTTCGCTGGAAGATTGACGCAATGAAGCACTCGCACGTAGTGAACTTCAACAGCAAGGATGTGTTGGCACGCGTAACGGATGCCACTTCCGAATCGGCTCTGGATGACCAAGCGCGCCGTCGTGGTGGTAGAGGACACGGAAACGGCCAACAGGCTCGCCAAATCAACAACTACTATTACATGAACGGTGGCAGTGGTAACGGTCAGAAAGACACCGTGGTCGTTCATCGTCGCGACACCATAGTAGCTATTCCTGAGATTCAGAACTCGAATATGGTTCAAACCAATAACATGACCTACGAAGATCGTTTCTTCTATGCATATTTCGACCCAAGCGAATACGTGCTCTACGACCAGTCGCTGATGACTATTCAGCAAGTGGCTGACCGCCTGAAACGCGATCCTGAGTTGTGCGTAGTCATCACCGGTTATTGCGACAATACCGGTACGA
>JAGCEW010000105.1 GCA_017650465.1 Paludibacteraceae bacterium | reverse complement strand
CGCGAAACCTTCGCACCCGCCTGCACCTCGCAGGAGACTCCCCAAGAGCCTCCTGCTATATCTCTCTCGCATCGTCCCGTTATCATCTCGTAACCGTCTCGTAACCCGCTCGTGTTGATTTTTTAGAAAAAAACTTGCACAATTCAAATAAAAGCATTATCTTTGCAGCCCGAAAAACCTACAAACAAACTAAATGGACGCAGAACAAACCCATAACACTGCCACCTCAAATAGCGAAAACGCTATATTGGTGGGACTGATCACACCCCAACAGCCCGAAGAACGGACACAAGAATATCTGGACGAACTGGCTTTCCTGGCGGATACACGCAGCATAAAGCCCGTAAAACGCTTCGTGCAGCGTGTCCCTTCCCCCGACACCAACACCTATGTCGGAAGCGGTAAACTGCAAGAGATACGTCAGTGGATTATCGACCACCAGAGCGATGACGAGAAACACGTGGACTTGGTCATATTCGATGACGAACTCTCGCCGCGGCAAATACGTAACATCGAGAAAGACCTCAACTGGCGCGAGAACCCCAAGGAAAGACGTGAAGTGCGGGTAATGGACCGCACCATCCTAATCCTGGAAATCTTCCTCCGCCGCGCACAGACCTCTTACGCCAAGACGCAGGTCGAACTGGCGCACTTGCAGTATATGCTTCCCCGCCTTACACGAATGTGGAGCCACCTTGACCGGCAGCGTGGCGGTGGAGGCACCAACCGCGGAACGGGTGAAACGCAGATTGAGGCAGACCGGCGTATCATCGGGCAGCGTATCGCCCTCCTCAAAGACGGACTGCAGAAAATCGACCGACAGATGAGCACACAGCGCCAGAACCGAGGCAAAATGGTGCGCGTCGCACTCGTAGGATATACCAACGTAGGCAAATCCACAATGATGAACCTCCTCAGCAAAAGCGATGTCTTTGCCGAAAACAAACTCTTTGCCACGCTCGACACCACGGTACGAAAAGTCACCATCGACAATCTGCCTTTCCTCCTCAGCGACACCGTCGGCTTCATTCGCAAACTGCCGCACCACTTGGTCGAGTCCTTCAAATCAACCCTCGACGAAGTGCGAGAAGCTGACTTGCTCGTTCACGTAGTGGATATATCCCATCCCAATTTCGAGGAACAATATGAAGTGGTGGAAAAGACCATAAACGAACTTCTGGAGCGTGAACAGACCACGCCCGCTTCCCAGCCTTGGAAAGACGGACCCAAATCGGCACAGAAGAAAAAAGTGGTGAAAGACATCCAACGTATAGTTGTCTTCAATAAGATAGACGCCTTCTCCTATACCCCCAAAGAAGAAGATGACCTCACACCACTCAAACGCGAGAATATCTCGTTGGAGGACTTCGAGAAAACCTGGATGGCCAAACTGGGGGACGACTGTATCTTTATCTCTGCCCGACAGAAAGTCAATATCGATGCTTTGCGGCAGAAACTCTATAGCCGCGTCAAAGAGATTCACGTGCAGCGATACCCCTACAACGACTTCCTTTTTCAAACGTATGAGTGATAGAAAATAGGCAAAGTTGCGAAAAAATGCAAGCAGAGTGCATTTTTATTTGTTTATATCAGAAAAAAGTTGTACCTTTGCACGCCGTTATATGTAGGCTCGCCTTGTTGTGAGAAAAAAGACCGTTCATATAGTGCTTCTTGTATGTTTGCTGCTCTGTGGCAGTATGCTTCGTGCAGAACATCGGATGTTGCACTGCGAATTAGGTATAGACGGCGGATGCGGCTACTACGTGGGAGATGCTACAGAACATATCTTCCAGAATGTGAGGGAAGCGTACGGAGTCAATTTCCGCTATATGTTCGACCGTCGTTGGGCTATCCGAACCAAAGCAATGGGGCAACGCATCACTGGCTATCGCTCCGATGGCACGGGTTTTGTAGTAAAGAAAAATGGGATGTGGACCAACCAACTGATCACCCTCGATGTGGTAGGAGAATTCAACTTCTTTCCCTTCGATGATGTGCGTGCCGAGAGCCGGATAAAGCCCATAACGCCCTATATCGCTACGGGAATAGGAATGTGCTTGCACAGCAAAGCACAAGAAGTGGCGGCATATATGCCCTTTATCGTCGGACTGAAGTGGCGCTGTTCCACCCACTGCACTTTGCATCTGGCGTGGGAACATGACGTATATTTTACCGACAAACTGGAAAATATACGTGATTATGATAACAAACATAATCTGAACGGAAAAAACTTAACGAATGTGGACCTTACGGGTAAACTGGTGGTTGGAGTAGCAGTAGCGTTTGCTCGTTCAAAAAGAGAATGTAGGACATGTCAATAGAGATAAGTAAAGAGAGGATGCCTCGCCACGTGGCTATTATTATGGATGGCAACGGACGCTGGGCCAAACAGCACGGCTTGGCACGGATGTTCGGACACAAGAAAGGTGTCGAAACCGTGCATAACATCACCGAAGAGGCTACCCGACTCGGAATAGAATATCTTACGCTCTATACCTTCTCTACTGAGAATTGGAATCGGCCCAAAGAAGAAGTGGACGCATTGATGTCTCTTCTGGTGGATACTATCGCCAAGGAAACACCCACGCTGATGAAGAACAACGTGCGCTTGCTCACCATCGGCGACCTCGAACGCCTGCCCCAAGAGGCACGCCTGAAATTCGAAGGCTGTATGGAACAGACTGCCGGTAACACAGGGCTCCGACTGGTGGTGGCATTGAGCTATTCCGCACGATGGGAGATAGTGAATGCTGTCAAACACATCGCTTCGGCTGTCAAAGCCGGCACGCTGCGCGTGGAGGAATTGGACGAACAGAAAGTGTCGAAGGCAATGACCACACGTAATATGCCTGACCCGGACCTGTTGATACGTACCAGTGGCGAACTGCGCATTAGCAACTTCCTTCTGTGGCAGTTGGCGTACTCCGAACTCTATTTCACCCCTTGCCTCTGGCCGGACTTTACCGTAGAAGAGTTCCGACGCGCTATTGCCGATTACCAGCATCGTGAACGTCGATTTGGAAAAACAAGTGAACAATTGAAAAACTGACGTGAAAGCAATATACTACCTCATATTACTCCTTCTTGCGGCTACCCAAGTGGCAGCCCAGACTGCTGATACCATCGCTCCGACACCGGAGATCGAGTATTCAATGACACGCCGTACCTACGAGATCGCGGAAATCACCGTCACCGGTGCTTCCAGCTACGAAGATTTTGTGCTCGTCGGCTTCTCCGGCTTGGCGGTTGGGGATAAGATACAAGTGCCGGGCGACCAAATCACAAAGGCCATCCGACGTTTCTGGAAACAAGGCCTGTTCTCGGACGTGAAGATAGTAGCCACCAAAATGACCGATACACAGGTCTGGCTGCAGATCCAACTCAAGGAGCGTCCCCGCATCTCCGACCTGGAGTATCGAGGAATGAAAAAGAGCGAAAGGGAAGACCTGGAAGTGAAAGTCGGTATATCAAGAGGCAATCAGATGACCCCTAACCTGGCAGATCGCGCCGTACAGGTCATCAAGAAATACTACGCCGAAAAAGGCTTCCGAAATGCCGAAGTAAAAGTGCATCAGAAAGCCGATATTGATCACCCGGGCTATATCAAAGTGCTGATCTCGGTGGACAAAAACGTCAAGACCAAAGTGGCACATATCTACATTGAAGGCAACCAAGCCTTGAGCCACAACAAGATAAACAAGGTGATGAAGAAGACAAATGATAATAACATCATCAACCTCTTCCGCACCAAGAAGTTCGTCGAAAAAGAATACGAGAACGACAAGAAAGCCGTGGTCGAGAAGTACAACGAACTGGGCTATCGTGACGCCTACATCGTTTCCGACAGCGTTGTCCCCTGTCCCGAAGATCCGACGCGTGTGGATGTCTATATGAAGGTCTTCGAAGGCGAAAAATACTATATTCGTGACATCAAGTGGGTGGGAAACACCGTTTATCCCTACGAGCAACTCAACCATATATTGGGTATCAAACGCGGAGATGTCTATAACCTCAAGCTGCTTAACAAACGCTTGGTGGAAGACGATGATGCGGTAAGCAAACTCTATACCGACGAAGGCTATCTCTTCTTCAATGTAGATCCGGTGGAAGTGAATATCGCCAACGACTCCATCGACTTCGAAATGCGAATGTACGAAGGTAAGCAAGCTACTATCAATCAGATCAATATATCGGGTAACACGCGTGTCTATGAGCACGTCGTACGCCGCGAACTATATACCAAGCCGGGACAACTCTATAGCCAGTCTGACATTATGCGTTCGCTGCGCGAACTGGCGCAGATGGGGCACTTTGACCAGGAAAAACTCGTGCCGGACATCCAGCCGAACCCCGAAGAAGGAACAGTGGATATCACGTATAACCTCCAAACCAAGTCAAGCGACCAGATTGAGTTCTCGCTCGGTTGGGGGGCGTCAGGCTTAGTGGGAAGTATCGGACTGAAATTCACCAACTTTGCTATCCAGAACCTGTTTAATAAGAAGGCGTATCGTATCGTGCCGCAAGGCGAAGGACAAACCTTCTCTATCAATGCCCGTACCAACGGTATTTATTACAACTCGGTCAGCATCAGCTTCTTAGAGCCCTGGCTGGGAGGTAAGCGACCGAACTCACTGAGCTTCAGTGCCTTCTTTGCTTCACAGACCGGCTATTCCGACCGCTACTATAAGTCTTACGCAAATCTCTATAACAACTACTACGCCTATTACAACAGTTCATCTTCATCCAACTACTACCAGCAGTTGCAAGAGTCCGAAGCCGACCCCAACAAATATCTGCGTACGGTGGGCGTAAGTCTCGGATACGGTAAACGACTCCACTGGCCGGACGACTACTTCTCTTTCTATGCCGAACTCAGTTACCAGCTCTATATGATGAAGAACTGGGCGTATCTGCTCGTTACGGATGGAATGTGCCACAACCTGGCACTCAACCTCCAGTTGTCGCGCTCCAGTATAGATAATCCCATTTATACCCGTCGTGGCTCACAGTTCCTGGTGGGCGTAAAACTGACACCTCCTTATAGCGCACTAATGGGAACAAAGAATTCCGAGTTCGCAAATATGTCCACCAACGAACGCTACAACCTCATCGAGTACTACAAGATCAAACTCTCCGGTAAAGTGTTCACACCGCTCACACCGGATGGCAAACTCGTGCTGATGGCACGTGCTGACTGGGGATATCTGGGCGATTACAATAAGTACACCAAGTCACCTTTCGAGACCTTCTATATGGGGGGCGATGGTACCTCAGGCTATTCCAGCTACTCCACAGAGTATATATCGATGCGCGGCTATTCATCCGGTTCGCTAACGCCATACGATGAGCGGACAGGACGTAATATGGGATATGTGTACAACAAGTTCACGATGGAATTGCGCTATCCTATACTGCTCGAACCGTCCGCCACTATTTGGGCACTGGGCTTTGTGGAAGCCGGTAACTGCTTCTCGGATATACGCCGATTCAACCCCTTCAATCTGAAGCGTTCGGCGGGTGTGGGCGTTCGCGTCTTCCTCCAGATGTTCGGCCTCCTGGGTATAGACTGGGGATGGGGATTTGATGATATCAACGGTAGCCGTTCCTACAGCGGTAGCCAGTTCCACTTCGTGCTGGGACAAGAACTATAAAAAACAAACCAAAAATGAAACACAATCTTATTCGTCACCTGCTTATCGCTCCTTCAATACTTCTCCTGTTCCTAATGGGAACAACACAACAGGTGTTTGGAAAGGACTTCAATGTCGCCTACGTGGATTTGCAGTACATCCTGAAAAATCTGCCTCAATACGAGTCGGCACAGGAGCAACTCACCCTTATTTCCAAACGCTGGGCAAAAGAGATAGAGGCCGCCGAGCAGGAAGCCAAGGTGATGACTGCCAACTATGAAACCGAGCAGATATTCCTCAGCGAAAAAATGCGACAACAGCGCGAGAAAGAAATCTTGGAAAAAGAGCAACAAGCTATGGAACTCAAGCGCAAGTATTTCGGCACAGACGGTGAACTAAGCAAAAAACGTGAGGCCTTGCTCAAACCCATCCAGGATGAGATATATATGGCCATCCAGGAAATTGCCAACGAGAAACGTTATGAAGTGGTGAAAGACCGCTCTGCCGACCCCTCTTTGATATACCTTGCTAACAAATTGGATATCTCCGACCAGGTGCTCAACCGTTTGGGCGCAAAATAATACCGAACCAACAAAGAATAAATATAAACAATAATAACAAGTACAACAATGAAAAAGATTTTGATTCTTATTGCACTGGCACTACCCATTCTTGCAAGTGCGGAAACAACCACCAAACTCGGCTATGTCAATACCCAGGAACTGTTCACACTGCTTCCTGAAGTGAAGCAAGTGCAATCTCGCATGGACAGCCTCAATAAGCAGTACGAAGATATGTTGCTCGGAATGCAGGAGGAATATAAAAAGAAAGTTTCTGACTACGAGCAGAAGCAAGCTACGATGACCGATGCCATGAAGCAAATTCAGGAGGAGGAACTCTACACCATGCAACAGCGCATCCAAACGGCTTATCAAACCGCCCAGCAGGATTTGGAGCAGAAGCGTCAGGAGTACCTCGTTCCTATCCAAAAGAAGATGATTGAGGCCGTAAAAGAGGTCGGAGAAAAGAACGGATATACCTATATTTTCGACTCTGCTGCGATGGTCTATGTATCTCCTTCGGCAGAGAACTTGATGGAGCCCGTAAAGAAACAACTGGGTATCAAGTAACGATGGCAGACGGCTATTTGGAGAGCCATTACGCCGAGTACGAGAAGCGCAAGGCTGCATGGCTCAAACGAAAAAAGTATTCACAACTGTTAAAAACAATAGAAAATGGTACAACAGATTCAAAAGACCCTTCGTGACAGTGCTGCTGCACGTTGGACGGTATTAGTGCTTGTGGCATCGATGATGTTCTTTGCCTATATGTTTGTCGACATCCTCTCTCCCTTGGCTTCGCTGCTGGAGAAAACGCCGCACCTGGGATGGAATCAGGGCGTATTCGGCACCTACGCAGCAGGAGAGTATCTGCTGAACATCTTCGGATTCCTTATCATAGCCGGTATTATTCTGGACAAGATGGGAATTCGCTTTACCGGTTTGCTGTCTGCTTCGCTGATGGTCATCGGTGCAGGAGTCAAGTATGTCGGTATATCCGAGTGGTTCGGGGCAAACGATATTGTATGGCTCAATAGTTGGTGGACCTCTATGCCCGGTTCCGCTAAGATGGCTATGTTTGGCTTTATGATCTTTGGCTGCGGCTGTGAAATGGCCGGAACAACAGTTAGTAAATCCTTGGCCAAGTGGTTCAAAGGCAAAGAGATGGCTCTGGCTATGGGCTTGGAGATGTCCATCGCACGTATCGGTGTGTTTGCCGCAATGGCTTTCTCTCCGATGATAAGCCAGAAGTTTGCGGTTGACGGCACCAATTCGGTGATTGCTCCTCTGCTGTTCTCTGCATTGCTGCTGGTGGTTGGTCTGCTCAACTATTTCATTTTCACCATTATGGATGCCAAGTTCGATAAACAACTCGCGGCAATAGGTGAAGTAACAACGGGTGAGGCTGATCCCGAAGAGGAATTCCACTTCTCGGACTTGTTTCAAATCTTCAAATCGAAAATGTTCTGGATCATTGCCCTTTTGTGCGTGCTCTACTACAGCGCCATCTTCCCATTCCAGCGTTTTGCTACGAACTTCCTGGAAGAGACCATCCCCGGAATGACCAACGCCGAAGCAGCAGGCCTCTTCAAGTGGTTCCCCATTTTGGCTATGGTGCTGACTCCGTTCCTGGGTTCGTTTATTGACAACAAGGGTAAGGGTGCATCCATGATGATGCTTGGTTCAATCATCATGATTGTATGCCACAGTATATTCGCCTTCGTTCTGCCGGTTTATCCGAGCAGGGTACTTGCACTAGTCACCATTCTGGTACTGGGTGTAAGTTTCTCGTTGGTGCCTGCATCCATGTGGCCCAGTGTGCCGAAGATTATTGACGAGAAAGTGCTTGGTTCGGCGTACTGCCTCATTTTCTGGGTACAGAATAACGGTCTTTGCTTGGTGCCTCTGCTCATCGGAAACTTACGCGTTGCCACAGGAGGCTATCTCGTGCCGATGATCGTATTCGCATCGTTTGGAGTACTTGCTTTTGTCTTCTCCATATTCCTCAAGATAGAGGATAAACGCAAAAACTATGGACTGGAACTTCCTAATAAGAAATAAGGAATCCATCCAGGTAACAACTGACAGCCGGAAGATTACTCCCGGCTGTGTGTTTGTTGCCCTCAAAGGGGAACATTTTGACGGCAACGATTATGTGGACCAGGCCCTCAACGACGGGGCAGCGTATGTCATCAAAGGCGATTCTGCCATGACCGAATTGCAGGACTTGGCACGGGCGTGGCGTCGCCAACTCGGATTGCCGATTATTGGCATCACCGGCACGAACGGAAAAACCACCACCAAGGAACTGCTTGCTGCCGTGCTGAAAACCCGCCATGCCGTTCATTACACGCAAGGAAATTACAACAACTCCTTAGGCGTACCCTTGACGCTGTTGCAACTCACCACACACCATCGGTTGGCAATCGTAGAGATGGGGGCTTCGCATCCGGGCGACATTGAGGAACTGGTCAATGTGGCAGAGCCTGATTTCGGACTGATCACTAACGTCGGGCGCGCTCATTTGCAGGGATTCGGCTCTTTTGAGGGGGTGAAACGCACCAAAGCGGAGTTGTATGACTACCTGCTGTTGCATGGCGGCAAAATCTTCCTTAACCGCGACAATGCCGATTTGGCGGGTATGTTGGCGGAGGCGGAAACCCGTCACCACTGCAAGGCAGATACGGTGGACTACCATCGTATTCCTATGCCCGAACACACCCACCTTGTGGGCGAATATAACGCGGAAAACATCGCTGCGGCGCTGGCTGTCGGAGAGTATTTCGGTGTGCCGCGTGAGGAGGGATTGCAGGCCGTCCGTGCCTATGTGCCGTCCAACAACCGTTCACAGGCGATGAAGACCGAACGCAACGACCTGGTGATAGATGCGTATAATGCCAATCCGAGTTCGATGCTGGTGGCAATCAACGCTTTTCACGGCGATACCTATATACTGGGTGCAATGCGCGAATTGGGCGACTACAGCCGTTTGGAGCATCAGAACCTTGTCAATATGCTTTTGGAGCGCAAGGCGAAAGATGTTTATCTGGTGGGTGAAGAGTACAACGACACCACGGCTCCGTATCCTGTTTACAAAGATGTGGATGCCTTGCGTGCTTTCCTGACGGAGCATACACTCACAGGGCGGCATATCCTCATCAAGGGTTCACGGAGCAATCAGTTGGAGAAAATATTGGATATATTGTAATACGACTATCATATTATGAGCGAAACAACAAATCAGACGCCTGCGCAGGCATCTTCTTCCCGCAAGTACATAATCATTATGGCAACGGTTTTCGGACTGGTGATTGCCGTGCTGCTGTTCTTCTACTGGAAACAGAAACAGGATATGCAGGAGATGGTGGATGTGCTCAATTTCGAGAAAGAGCAGTTGCAGGACGAGTACGAAGACCTCTCCATTCAGTTTGACGGTTATCAGCAACTGGATATCCGCAACGATTCGCTGCAAGAGCGTCTTGCGGTGGAACAGCAGCGTGTGCATGACCTGTTGGAGGAACTGCGTATCACGAAGGTGACCAATGCCCGCCGTATAGCGGAACTGAAGAAAGAGTTGGCCACTGTGCGTGCCGTTATGGTGACCTATGTTCATCAGATTGACTCGCTCAACCGCACCAATGCCCGTCTGACACAAGAGAACGACAACTATCGCCGTCAGAACATGGAGATTCAGCAACAGAACACGCAACTTCAGACCGAGAACACACATCTGGCTGAAACGGTGACACGCGCTTCGATGCTGGAAATAACATCCTTTGAGGCTGTTATGCTCAACAAGCGCGACAAGAAAACGCGAATATTCTCCCAGATACAGAAAATGGAGTTCCATTTCACGGTAGGCAAGAATATCACGTGTCCTCCCGGATTGAAGAAGGTGTATATGCGTCTTTCTCGGCCTGACGGAGAATTGATGCTGAAATCCGGCAGCAGGACCTTCCTCTTTGAGGATGAGCAGATTGATTATTCTATTGTGCAAGAGATCGAGTACGCCGGTGAGGAAATTTCGGGTGTAATGTATTGGCCTGTGGAGGAGATTTTGCAGAAGGGTACGTACCGTGCGGATTTCTTCATCGATTCCCAACTGGTGGGCACCTATACCTTTACCCTGAAAAAATAGTGTCAACAACCCTATAAACCGCTAACCGATTATGTTTACCAACGAAGATGTACAGCAACTCAGCCGGCGTGGTATCACTGTAGAACAGGCCACAGAGCAACTTCGTCAGTTGCGCGAGGGTTTTCCTCCGCTGGATATTATTGCACCTGCAAGCGTAAAAAACGGTATCTTGCGCTTGAGCAAGGAGGAACAGGACGAGTGCATATCCCTGTGGCGATCCTATTTGGAGGAGAAGCACGACGTGGTGAAGTTTGTACCGGCCAGTGGAGCAGCTTCGCGAATGTTCAAGGATTTGTTTGCGTATCTCGAATCGGGTGAAGAAACACCGGCCGTGTCCGAGTTTCTTTCTTCTTTGCCGAAGTTCGCCTTTGGCAGACAGTTGGAAAGCAAATCCGGACAGGAAGCCGTTCGGTATCTGTTAGAGGAAATGAACTATGGACATTTGCCAAAGGGCTTGCTGGCGTTTCATAAATACCGCGACACGGTACGTACGCCGGTGCTTGAGCACATGGTGGAAGGTGCTTGGTACGCAGCTTCGGATGGGGTGGT
>JAGCEW010000104.1 GCA_017650465.1 Paludibacteraceae bacterium | reverse complement strand
CCGAAGCGTACACCGTAAGGTGCGAATGATGCGCATATTACATCATCGCCATGAGGAAGTTGTCGTAGCCGAGACGGTCGATGAGTTTGAGGTACTGAGCTTCCCAAGCCATGTGCTCTTTCTCGCCGTCGATCCATTTGAGGATGAGTTTCTGGGTGGGATAGTCGTCTGCAAAAGCTTGTGCCAATTTGCTCATTTCCTCTACAGCGGTGGGTTGATAATCCGACTCAATCTGCTGCTTCGGATCGTCATAGAAGGGGAACTCGATGGTCTTCATAGCCTCTTGGAGGTCAGCAGGCTTGCACCCCAGTTCAACGAGACGATTGAGCACTTCTTCTGCCTCGTCCCACTCTTCTTCGGCTTCGGCTTTCCACTTGTCAGCCAGTTTGTTCCAACCGTTGAGACGGTCGTACGCCGAGAAAGCGAAATGTTGTTTACTGTTTCCAAACCATACTGCGCCCAGATATGCCAGGCCCTTCAGTGCTTCTTCTTTTGTCATAATCGTAAGAATTTAAGGGTTATTTATTGAGTTTTTTTGAGTTCTTCAATCAGTTTGTCGAGCGTAGGAATCGTCTGCAATAACTCTTCCACATCACTTTCCGGCATCATTACCGCTTTGCGCATGTGTTCAGGTATGTTCTGCGCTTGTTCGTAAAGCGCTTTGCCTTGTCGGGTAAGCGAAACGATATGCCGGCGCGCATCCTCTTTACTGCGTGTACGCGTAATCAATCCGGCTTTCTCCATACGTTGAAGAAGCGGCGTCATTGTGTTCGTGTCCAATATCAACCGCTTTCCTATATCGCATACCGGTTGTTTGTCCTGTTCCCAAAGCACCAGCAGCACCAAATACTGTGGATACGTGATACCTAACGGATCCAGATACGGATGATAGGCACCCATCATCAGCCTCGCCGCAGAATACAGACGGAAACAAAATTGGTTCTCTAATTTCAGTTGCTCATTATCCATGACGGGTGAGTTATATCGTTCACGATGCAAAATTACAATAAATAATTTAATGTCGCAAGCGATTTATTATTTTTTTTCAGAAAAACTGAATTTTATTTGGATATTCCAATTATTTGTAGTAACTTTGCAGCCTAATTTGTGTTTTTCGGAAAGAAACACATAAAAACCAACGGATATGGAACAATTATACACATTGGAGTTTTTTTACAATTTCCTCTTTTTGATGGCATTGCTGTGCATTGTTATCTTCGTCACGCTGTACTTTGTGGATGCGGGCTATGGCAAAATGCGTACCGAGAAATGGGGTCCGTCCATCAATAATAAGGTGGGGTGGTTCCTGATGGAAGCACCGGTGTTCATCGTGATGCTGTATCTATGGGGACTGTCCAACGTGCGGTTCCAAGTACCTTATTTTATATTCTTCCTTATTTTCCAGTTCCACTATTTCCAGCGTTCGTTCATCTTTCCGTTCTTGCTGAAAGGTAACTCGCGTATGCCTATCGTGATAATGGCATTATCGGTGTTGTGGAACCTGATAAACGGCTATGTACAAGGCGTTTGGCTGTTCTATCTGGCACCGACGTATCAACCCTATAGCAGTAGTTGGCTGTTGTCGTGGCAGTTCATTTTGGGTACCGTCATCTTTGCTATCGGATGGATTATCAATATGCATTCGGACTACGTGATCCGTCATCTCCGCAAACCCGGTGACAACAACCACTATCTGCCCCAAAAAGGAATGTACCGCTATGTGACAAGTGCGAACTATCTGGGCGAAATAACCGAGTGGCTGGGCTGGTCTATCCTGACATGGTCGTGGGCCGGCGCACTGTTCTTCCTGCTGACATGCAGCAACCTCATTCCTCGCGCCAATTCCATTTACCATCGCTACGAGGAAGAATTCCCGCAACAGTTCGACAGAAAGAGACTCAAACGCATTATTCCGTTTATATATTAAAATAATATGGAACAAAAACTGTTTACTCCCTATCAGTTGGGACCTATTGTGCTGCGCAACCGTTTTATTCGTTCGGCAGCATTTGAAAATATGTGCACGGGCAATGTGCCTTCCCAAGAGTTGGAAGACTACCACGTGAGCGTTGCCCGTGGCGGCGTTGGTATGACGACGGTGGCCTATTGTGCCGTAGATTTGAGCGGCGTGAGCTTTGACGGCCAACTATACGTGCGCAAAGAAGCCCTGCCGGGACTGAAACATCTGACCGATGCCGTTCATAAAGAAGGTGCAAAAGTGAGCATTCAGCTGGGCCACTGCGGCAACATGACCCACATGAGTACGTGCCACTGCATTCCCGTGAGCGCATCCACAGGATTTAACCTCTATTCACCGACCATTCACCGCGCGTTGAAACGCGAAGAGATACATCAGATGGTGAAGAAATTCGGTGAAGGTGTGGACTTTTGCCGTGAAGCCGGCTTTGACTGCGTGGAGATACATGCAGGACATGCCTACCTGATATCGCAATTCATCGCCAAACGCACCAACCGCCGTTGCGACGAATACGGCGGCAGCTTCGAGAACCGCGTCCGCTTTATGAACGAAGTTCTGGACGAAGTGATGCAACATGCCGCAGGTGACGAGAAAACCGGCAAACGTCCGATGGCAGTAGTGGTTAAGACAAATATGTGGGACGACTGTTGGCGTGGTGTGAGCATGGAAGAAGGAATCCGTGTGGCGAAAGAAATAGCCAAACACAAGGTGCATGGAATTATCCTTTCAGGAGGAACCGTAAGCGCCTCGCCGATGACTATTTTAGGTGGTGCAATGCCTATTAAGACTCTGGCACATTATATGCCGATGAAGACGATGTGGTGGTTGAAAGCTGCATTAAATATACCTGGAGTTGGTCCTATTATG
>JAGCEW010000103.1 GCA_017650465.1 Paludibacteraceae bacterium | reverse complement strand
TTACAATAATGACCGTATCAAGTTGCGTCTGAACATGAGTCCTGTCCAATACCGACAAACCTATATGAACAACATGTCAATGTACATGCAAACAACTAACAACATTTACTAACCCTGTCCAACAAAATGGGGTCACCTCAAAAGCAGACGAAAAGCCCGACCAAATCACGACTCTTTTATCTCCTTGCTCTCAACTCTGCGTAAATTTACCTTGCCAACTCTCAACTCTGCGTAAATTTTTTGCGTGTTTTCTCAACTCTGCGTAAAAATCTGCATTTACCTATTGCGTACGTATGGGGATTTTTATACCTTTGCACGTTTTTTTGCGAAATATAAAATAATGAACAGCATTTGTTTTAAAAAGTTTAGGGTACGCATTCCGCTCTTTATTGCGGCAGTTTTGATGTCCGTTGGAATGTATGGTGTCGGGTTCACGCCCACGGATGGTGGTCTGGTGGTTAATCTGAAACCTGGCGACCGAATCCTCTTGTCCGTGTGGCTGGATATAAACAATAATGGGATAGAAGAACCGGGCGAAGAGTATTTTGTCTGCCACTATAATGGTTACACGGGTGGCCGGTTTGGATACTCAGCGGGACATACGCTCAAATTGATTCCACAAAGTGCCGATGCTACCGAACCATCCGCCGTTTCCATCTGGACAATTGACACCGCTTTGGTGCGGAATGAGTACAAAAAAATGGGGGGTATTTGTTATACCATGTGGAGTTCCGAAGGTTATACCCTGAAAATGGCAAATAATTTTAGAACCACAGGAACATTGACCAAACCTAAAGATAAGGTTTCTGATGGTACACTGGCCGATGTGGTCTTTGTCGTACCGACTAAACGGGCCACCACGTCGTTTGACCCGGACAGTACCTTGGGTAGACACCCTAAGTTCAGTGGCGCGAAGGGGCGAGGTTTCTTAGGCATGACTTATCGCGAGGCTTATTGGCTCGATATACCCAGAAGCAACTCACCTGTTTCCTACACCAATGCCTCTTTGGTAGGTTTTAATACTAGACTCTCAAAGTATTCCTATAGCAAAGGTGAGGTAACGGCTGCGAAGGGGCAAGCCTTATATGCTTTCGCGGATGACAAGCACAAACCGACACAACGCACACTCTTCCGACTCTATATGTTGGACGAAACAACCGTATCCGCCTGCCCGGATGCAAATTATTACTTCGCCTACAACGAACGATTCTATGCCAAATATCGTAAGAACGATAAGAAGGATGGTATACCTTTGACTGCCGCTGATAGTACAGCCTTGAAAAGCTTCCTTACCATCGACCATCTGGCATGTATGGAACGGGACGGAAGCACCAAGTATTATCATACAGATTGGATGACAGTGCCGGCCTTGGATAGTGCCCGTTACTATGTGGGATACCAAAATCACTTCCCTCACAAAAAAGACGGAGCACCCTTTGAGGGAAGGTTCACGCCTATTGACAGCCTGCCCTTGCAATACATGCATGATATGAATGCGCCTCAAGGTGCCCTCGGACGCATGATTGTGGATACCACCCAGACGGACAAAAATAACCTTGATGTTTTCTTCCGTCCTGCCGGTGTGTTCCTCAAAGTAAGTACGGGGCGTAATGTCGAGATGCATCCGGAACCGGGCGACACATCCTGGATATCGAACGAGATGTGGCATGTCACCGAGCAATACGCAGGCTTCACATACAAAGCAATGCTTTACTCCATGCCGAAGTTCAGTCCTAATGACCCCGGATTTGATATGGAAGGTTGGAGCGTGCCGGTACTCGGAAGTTCCGTGCCTGTAGTCGGAGGAGAAGATATTGTCGGGTGCAACGGATGGTGCCGTGTCTATGTCAACAAGAGCACTCCCAACGGAGGATTGGAATTTGTGCCTGCTGATACCACCAAGTGGGTGCGCTATAACAACAACGACCACTTCGGGGATGCCATCTTCACAAGCTATCCGATGTTGGGACAAACGAAAGTTGTAATCCAAGAAGACCGTTTGTTGGAGGACTATGATTTCACAGGATGGAACACTGCCCCGGATGGTAGCGGCACTATGTATCACCCGGGAGACACGGTAAAGTTAGACACTATAGAAGGAGGTCACCTTACTCTCTATGCCATAGGAGATTACAAGGGTAATATCCGTGTCGCGGTCTCCTTTATTCATCCCGTAGACGGGAAACGCTATTTCCTGACCCATCCGGGTACGGCCCCTCGTTTTGCCCGTGCACGCCATTTTGACGACTGGACCAATACTTGGCAGGGTATGGCGAACGTTGAGAACGTTGACCCGAACTATATGAGTACCTATCTGATAATAGGCAATAATAGTGACTGCAAGGAATGTGAGGATGGAGAGTATGTCCTCGACCCGCGTAGGGAAACCATGAAAGGAGCCGAAGACTCGGTCACCTTCTACGAACACTTTATGCCGGAAACGGAGGAGTATCTCGGCTTGTATTACACAGACCCGAATACCATTCTTTCCAATAACACTTGGGCGGGTCTGTTCCAATCCGGAGGAGGATGGCCGGAACCCATGCATCCTTGTATTGAGAATACCAAGCTTTCATCCACACACTATCTGCATCGTGTAGCAGGGAATATCACACGTGACGAGCGTGGCAATAGTGCCAAGTCATATATCAAGTATGATACATCCGAACAAACCTTCAATGGCGTGGCAACAACGGGTGAGGCAACGAATTTCACTCTCTCCGGTGTAGGTGTCGTAGATGGGCATTATATCCTTCTGCCGGATACCGTTCGCCCGGAGCAGCGATGGACCGACCAAGTGGTCTTTGACCTGCATAACGACAAAACCATCAAGAAACAAGTCTGGTCCAAACTCATCGGTAAACAACTCATGATGCAGATGATGTTAGGGAATGAGATTATCTATTTCCATCCCAATAACGACAAGACTTGCACAACGGCTAACCAACTGTGGCTCTCGCATGACTATCGTCTCTCGCAAACCTTCGATTTTATCCGCGATGCGCGTGTAGAGTCTTTGGGCACCGTTAATGAGGAGGACCGGCCGCACATGACCGAATCCACCAATGATTTCAGTCGCCTCATCACCAGCGGCCTGAACAGTCCTATGGATGTGGAGTATAATGGTGAATATATTGATATTGTTGATACCATCCGTGTCACCCTTCATGTGGGGGAGAGTAGAATCAAGGAGTATTACGGTATCTGGAAAACTGGCGCACCCGGACTGCATGTACGTCCCGACGGCTCCCGATATAGAGATATATTAGTGATTACCAAGACCATCCACCATGGACCCATCGTGGATAAATTGGTGCTCACGCCGGAGCAACCGAGCTATAGCTTCCCTCCCTTGGACGGGTCAGACAAAAAAATCAACTTCACCCTCTCGAAAGTGCGGGCGCGCGAGTTGCACGATATAAATGATAAGGTCTTGGGAGAGGAAATCTTGAGCTCTGTGAAAGAAAACAAATCACTTCACTTGCTATCGGGGCAATGCTCCTTCACGGGCGGCAATACCCATTTCAGGGTTAGTTCTGCCATTGACTCCACGGTAACCGTGGTGACCAAATTGGAAAACAATGCCGACGCGGACTATGATACACTGGTCGTCAATACTACTGCCAGGGTGGATGGTAAGGATTACGAGGTTACGGCACGTGTACCCTTGATGCAGACCGCAATGAAACTGGAAGAGATTATTTGGTCTGTCGTAGGTAACGGAAAGCGCTATTACATCATGGCGGGGTCCGAAGGACTCATCTTCCGTCAGTTCGAACTCAAAGGCGGTACGCTCTATAAGAAGGAAGACGGTATGACCCAACTGATTGAAGGTTCTGCGAACGCAGCCAATAGTCAGACACAGTATATCACGCCTTGGCACTTTAATATACCGGATCATGCGGTGCAGCAGCTGAACTTATGGACAGAGGATGAGGTTAACAAAGACTTCGTGATTAACGCCTCCTCACAACCCGCTTTGGCGGACAGAGGGGGAGCTATTTCCTTGCTTACGTTTGAATATGTGGCGGAGAACATTAACGACAACGCCAATTTCGAGGAACAGGTCAAACTCAAGTATGGTGATTCCAAATGGCTGAAGTTTACAGCCACCGCCGATACGGTGTATCTCTCATTGACCGATAATGCAGCGCAGGCGGCTACATTCTCTTGGACCTATCCTAAGCATGATTACTACCTGATGAACAACGGAGAATATCCGGATAAAGACCATCTGGAGTTTGGTTACAATAGCACGAGTGGTGCTGCTGTCCGGACGCGCTATAAGGCTTACATGGTTCACTCAATGTTAGTCAATAATGTACTGACCCTTTTTGGCCGTGAAGAGGAAAGCACGATAGCCAATCTGAAAGACGCAGAGAAAGATTGGCTGGTTGACTATGCAATCCGCCACATCCCTGACAGCCGCTTCTCTTCGGGAGCCAGCGGACTGAGTGTTTCAACAGACCCTGCAACGCTCATCACCACCGTCACACCTTCCGGCGATAGCCCTATGGATGTACAGTATCCCGCAAGCACAGGCCCCTATGTCAATATCGTTGATACACTGGATGTGCAGCTTTCTTTGTTGACAAACGCACCGAACTATCGTTTCAAAGACCAATGGAGCGACTTTACCTCCGTCGATGATGCACATTTGAAGATTCCGTTGGTGCGGAAGACCTACCATGAAGCAGAGTATGACTCCCTCATTTGTATGGTGGCAAAGGATGACTATCACTTCATCTTCCCGCCTGAAATCACTGAGGATGTGAATGATACCCATACCTTTAACTTGCGAACTGAACACCATACGGGTACCAATACCTTTGATGCAGATGGCCGCGTTGTATCATATTCCGGCGATATGGATGACCATACAGCTGCGATGGACTTCACTAATCCTGCACTGGCGGAAATCCGTCTGATTGATGAGTATGGTAATACACCGGATTGGTGCGAGATAAGCAACATCGGAGCGCATACCGTCACAATCCGTTGTAAAGAAGACGGTATCCGGTCACCACGTTCATCGAATATCTACCTCGCTTATACGATGCAGGTACATGAAAAATGGCGTTATATCAACTTCCGTATTCAGGTATCGCAGGCCAGCCGCTTCCAGTATACAGGAAACCAGAACCTCGTTCACTCCAAAGGCGCATCAGGGGACGGTTTGAAGGATGGCGAACAGCAAGTGCATGAAAATAGGACGATTCTCTATTATTACAATGCATCTAATGAACCGCAATCTACTGACCAAAATGTCGAATTGCCAATCCGTGAGCGTAACTTCTATGGCTGGTGGCGCTGGTATTCGCTCGAAAAGGGTAAAGAAGATACGGATATTCCTGCCGAGAAATGGCAGACACCCCCGATGAACCTCGGTAAATACCCCTTCCCGTACCGTATCATTGGTGACTCGGTTTGGAAAGATGAGGCGGACCATTCCAAGGGAAAGAAACTCGTGACTCAAGGACGATACACCGTCTTCCATGTGCCTTCGAATGACTATGGAGCACGAAAAGACCCGCCTGCCAAGGCGCCTATGGTCTATCCGCCTCAAAACAAGGATACCGTTGTCTATGCGGTGGATCTCAGTGTCTATTACGACAACCTGCCTTTGTCCATGAAGGCTGTCAACCAAGTGGATACAGCCATCTTGGATACCATTCAGCAAATCATTGAACCTACGCTCTCGCTGCGTGAGATATTCGAACTGCACCCCTGGACGGAAATGGCGGAACGCTTGGAGGGATATAAAGACACGATTGAATCCGGAACACGCAATCTCCGGTATATGGAGGACCATACCGTCATGGCGCCCATTAAAGCACCTTTGCTCCTCAAAACTGAGCAACGCTATCGCTATGACAATCTTGAAAAAGGCCACCACTCTGAATCACTCTTGGGCTACTATATGCGTGACGACAACTGGAGTACATTTACCACCGAACAACAAGACTCTATGATTTGGTGCGGCGGTTGGGATGCCGATTGCAATTGGTACACCTTCAATCCCAAGACCAAGACATACACTGCCTGTCCCCATACCGTCACGGAGGCGAATGATTTCCTTTCCGTACCGTCCAGAACCAATATTACTGCCGGAAAAGAAGCCGATACCATAATTTACTGTCTCCGTGCACAGAGTAAGGCTACTACCAATGTGGGAGCCGCAAATGAAAAAACAGTGGATGGCGCGTATTGGTTCAATATCTGCCGTTATACGATTATCTACCATCGCCCGAACAAATATGGTCCGAAGGTGGAAGAGAACGGTAAAGCCATTAT
>JAGCEW010000102.1 GCA_017650465.1 Paludibacteraceae bacterium | reverse complement strand
TATCTTAGCCCACTATCAAGGGAAATATATGGCCATGGATGATAACCACGACTCGTTTGCTGATATGCCGAAAGCGCAAAATGTCAATGTGGCTAACCGTTGGGTTTATAAACACGACGACTACACTTTTCAGGCCTTTGTGCGTGGCCTGTACGACAGGAGACGAGGCGGACAGATGGCAGATTCGATAGCTAATCCTTATCGAATTAACCTGAACACGTGGCGTGTAGAAGGCTTTTTGAAGAACGGCTATGTGTTTGATGAAGAGAGCGGCTCTTCCATCGCACTTATCACTTCGCTCAGTTATCACGATCTGGATAATACGTACGGTTTGCGCAACTGGAAAGCCGGACAACTCAACGCTTATCTCAATGCCATCTATCAAGGTAACTGGGAAGGCGGAGGCCTGATAGACAACGATCACCGCCTGAGTGCCGGTTTGTCAGTCAACTACGACAAATATAACGAGCGCCTTTCTGTCGGTTCGGTATCGCTATTGGATATGGATAATCTCAACCGTGAGGAAGTGACGGCCGGCGTCTTTGCTGAATACGACTTCACCTATTCGGAGATGCTGTCGTTGGTGGCAGGTATACGCGGCGACTACTCCACGCGTTACGGTTTTTTCTGCACGCCTCGTATGAATATACGCTATACGCCTTGGAAGTGGTGGACATTGCGCGGAAGTGTGGGTATGGGCTATCGTTCGCCAAACGCTATTGCAGACAATGCCTTCTTACTTCCTTCCAGCCGTAGAATGGGAATGACCCCTACTATTAAACAGGAGAAAGCCGCTAATGCCGGTATCAGTACTACGTTCTATATCCCGTTAGGCAATAGAGAACTGCAATTGTCGGCGGAGTACTACTATACCCATTTCCTCAATTCACTCATTGTAGATATGGATCAAGATGTTCACGCTGTCCATCTTTACAACCAGACGGATATCAACGGTCGCTCGTTTGCCCACAGCGCACAGATTGAAGCCACGATAGAAGTGCTTCGCGGTTGGACCTGGACAGCGGCGTTTCGTTGGACAGATGTGCAGCAGACCACTATTAACGCTGACGGAATAGTCCGGTTACGCCAGAAAGCACTCACTAATCGGTATAAGGGAGTTATCACGACCAGTTATCAAACGCCACGCAAGACGTGGCAGTTCGATGTGACTGCGCAGTTCAACGGTATAGGTCGTATGCCGGATGGTTTTACAGCGTTAGGAGACTTGAGAGGCGGATATGGTACGCCCCAACGCGTCACGTGGTATCCGCAACTAATGGCTCAAGTGACCAAATACTTCCGTTCTTGCAGTTTGTATGTAGGTGCAGAGAATATGACCAATTTCTCGCAGTATTCTCCTATTGTGGACAGTTTCAACCCATACGGGTCGAACTTTGATGCTTCTATGGTATATGGTCCTATTGACGGCTGGATGGTATATATCGGTTTCCGATACGATCTGCAACGTCCGGAATAGGTAGTCTCCCGTTGTTGTTATCCTGTGTTAATCCTGTGTTAATCTTGTGTTAATCCTGTGTTAATGCTGTGTTGAAAGACTGAGAATTGAGCGAGAAACAGATACAACAAAAGAGGACAAATTGGTGGGAGAATAGTACGATTTCCTATTCGACCAAGGAGTCAGAGATGTTCTGCCAAGGGGTCTGAAATGTTTAGCCAATGGGCTTGAGATGTTTAGCCAAGTGGCCAGAACGGGAGATGAAAAAAGCGGCAGACAAGAAAGGTATAAAGCACTACCAGAAAAACGGCGATGAGCGAAGCACAAAACCCCTTGCCGGAAATAAGATGCTTGCGCACAAACACATACCACAAGACCGGTATCCCTACCCCCGCAAACGGATAGACAGCCGCAGCCACCGCCACCAACAACGAGGAAAGAAAGACCTCCTCCACCGTGCCACGCACCCAGACATCGCCATTACGCAACATCCCATACGCCTTCCTGACAGGGAAGACCGCCACCCCCCACAAAAGGAGAGCAGCAGCCAAACGCCATGTCAGTATATAAGACAGGAAAGCCATACGCCCCAAGCGTGCGTTTCCGCTTATTCGATAAAGCCTTTGCGACGGAGCAGATACTGCGGGTCGGCAGGTTTGCCACGGAACTCATCGTATAGTTCCTGTGCATCACGCGTGCCGCCCTGCTCAAGCAGATGGCGGAAACGCTTTGCCACTTTCGGATTGAGGATGTCACCCGTCTCGCAGAAAGCCGCAAACGCATCGGCATCCAGAACAGCCGACCAAGTGTAACTGTAATAACCCGACTCGTAGCCCGTGGTGAAGATATGGTTGAAGAAGGTAGAACGATAGCGGACAATAATCTCCGGAATCATCTGCATCTTCGCCATCGAAGCTGCCTCAAACGCCTCAACATCCAAGTCATCGGCAGAAGTGAGTTCGTGGTAATCCATATCCAAGATGGAAGCAGAAAGCAATTCGGTCTCTACAAAACCCTGGTTGAACTTGCCTGCGGCATTGATTTTGGCAATCAGGCTGTCGGGCATCACTTCACCTGTTTGGAAATGGAACGCGTAGGTTTTGAGAATATCAGGCTGATAGCAATAGTTCTCCATGAACTGTGAAGGCAGTTCAACAAAGTCACGCGGCGTACGGGTGCCGCTAAGGGACTTGTAATGCGCCTTGGAAAGCAGTCCGTGGAGAGCATGACCGAACTCATGGAAAAGAGTCTCGACATCATCCATAGAGAGGAGAGAGGGATTGCCTTGAGTGGGTTTATTGAAGTTGCCGACATTGATGATAACGGGACGATGGTCCACTCCGTCAGCATCCACATACTGGCTTGAAATCTCGTTCATCCAAGCACCGGCGCGCTTTCCGGCACGCGGAAAATAGTCGGTATAGAGAATACCGATGAGCGAGCCGTCCTTGTCCGTAACGCGGAAGACTTCCACCTCCGGATTGTAAACAGGCATATCGTCCATCTTCTCGAAATTCAGTCCGTAGAGGCTGTGCGCAAGCATGAAAGCCCCCTTTCGCACGTTACCAAGTTCAAAGTAAGGCTTGATGGCTTCTTCGTCGAGAGCGTACTTCTGCTGACGCAGTTTTTCGGCATAGAACCACCAATCATAAGGCTGGAGTTTCTCACCGGGAAGGTCCTGCTCCAGAAGTTCCTGCAATGCTTCCGCTTCACGTTTTGCTGCGCGAAGGCTGGGTTCCCAAACCGACTGCAAGAAAGCGTCCACCGTTTTGGAGTCGTGCGCCATGCAGTCCTGAAGGATATAATCAGCGGGATTGTCAAAGCCAAAGAGTTTGGCCTTTTCGATACGCAACGCCATCGTACGGCGGATAATCTCCTTGTTGTCATACTGATTATTCCGATTGCCGCGGATGGTGTATGCTTCCAGCAGTTCGCGGCGCAACTCACGGTCTTCGCAATATTGCAGAACCGGTGTAAAACTGGTGCGCTTGGGCATGAACAGCCACGCATCAGGACGACCTGCTGCCACGGCCTCTTCCTTGGCTGCGGCTTTGGCACTTTCGGGCAGACCGGCAAGACGGTTCTCGTCGGTGATGAAAATCTTGATACTATTCGTCTCGCTGACTCCGTTCTGGGCAAACTTGAGCGAAAGAAGTCCCAACTCCTGATTGATTTCTTTGAGTCGTTCCTTCTGCTCCGGCTCCAAGTTGGCACCGTTGCGCGCAAAAGATTTGTAGGTCTCGGTGACAAGCCGCATCTGCTCAGGATTAAGACCAAGCGACTCACGCTGGTCGTACACCGCCTTGATACGGGCAAAAAGCGGCTCATTAAGAATGATACCGTCGCTCAGTTCACTCAACATGGGCTGAATCTGCTCTGCCAGAGCGTTCATTTGCTCGTTACCGTCAGCATCAAGAATGTTATAGAAAATACCACTGATACTGTCCAACATAGCACCCGTACGGTCGAGTGCGACAATGGTATTCTCAAAAGAAGGCTCTTCGGGATTGGAAACGATAGCATCTATCTCCGCTTTGTTGGCAGCCACAGCCGCCTCGAAAGTGGGCAGATAGGTTTCCATACTGATTTTGTCAAAGGCAGGGACACTGAACGTGGTAGCCTGCTTTCCTGATTGATTACATGCCATAAGCAATAGCGCACCCAGCGCAAGGATTGAGGTTTTCTTCATACTATACTGTTATTTTATTTGATGTTTCTTTCCATATTCGCCTCCAAAGCAGAGCGAATCATTTTACGTATGTCCGTGGACTGGACTTCCAGTTGCTTGGTACGGACAGGCATAAAGTCCTGCGCATAAATACACTTCTCCAGTTTGATGTCCAAGTCGTCGAACGAGCCACGGACTCCAACTCCGAGGTAAAGAGGACGCAAGACATTGACATGATAATCGAAAGTCATATCGAGATAGTGCTGTCCGCCTACTGCCGCCAACCATCTGTCGCAGGAAATCAAGAAAGGATAGATAGTTAACTGCCTTTTATAGAGACTCATCTCCACAGAAATGGAATCAATCTTGTTCTCCGTTGACTTTTTGAAAGTAAGCAGTTTGGCTATCTTCGTGAAGGTTTCTCCGTCCAACAGGGTCAGATCTTTCGCCGAAAGAGAACAAGCACCCCGCATGGTGGAAGGCTTGATCTGGTAGTGCGAATTGAGGTAGGTCTCTGCTGCCAGATGGAAATCGGCTCCTCCTTTGAACGAGCGCAACATTGGCAGTAAGGAGTCCACCTGAGGAATCATATCAATTAACGAGGCGATATTGATATCCGTCATGTGGTAATCGAATCCGGCAAAGATATGATTGCGCCGAGGTGTCTTATACATGGCAGTAAGTTGCAATTTAGCCGCTTCACAGACAAATCCCACTTCCTCCATGATAAGTATACCGTCGCGCACATATACGTTTCCTCCCACGTTCCGAATCGTCTGTCCGAAAGCTTCTGCCACATCAATTTTCGTGCTGATGCTCAAATCCACACCTTTAGGAACGATGAACGGATTGCCCTCCTGACTGAGAATCTTCCCTTCTGCCTGTTCATCCGAATTCATATTTGCATTCAGTTCCTCTTCATCATTTCCCCAACCGGAGACATAACTCATCAGTCGGTTAATATCCGCCCGCGAGGAATTGAAATACAACTGTCCCGTCAAAAAACTCTTGCCTTCCAACCACGGACCGATGTTATGCACCTCACCCGTGAGAGAGAAATCGGAAGGTCCCATCTCAATACGGCTTGAGTTGATGAGGAATTCTCGGTTGTTGTACGTAAAGTCGATGACCGGTACATGCACTTCGTCCTCAATGGCCGATGTACGCGCCAGTGCATTATACACCTTGCAGTCCAAACGCGGCCGCCACTCCAACAGGATATTCTCCTTGTTGTTCGTACGCCGTGCCGAAGCTTTGACGGTAAGCGAGCCGGTGGAAAGGTCGGCAAGCGTACCACAAACGGCTTTCATCTCCGAAAGGGATAACGAAGCGGCAATAGAGGGTTGCGTTTTGTCACGCCGTCCGCCGCGGATACTCGCCTCTATACCGGGATTCGCCACCGCCAAAGAGATGGTGTCCATCACCGCATCCAGATTGGCCATCTTTATTTTTGCCGTCATTACAGGAATACCCGTGGTGTCCTTGGTGTCATACTCTACGTAAGCGCACATGTCAGGGCGTTGCAAACGGGCGGTTGCAGGCGTGAATTGTCCCGTTGAATCCGTCATATTATAGACTCCTTCCAGATGAGAAGAGCGGATATCCAAATCGGCACATATAAGGTCGGAAGAAGACAGAATATCATTGACACAAAGGTCTATGTCGGTTTCGCCCATTGCCACCGAACCCATCGGCAACATAGAGGCATCCAGCTTATCCACTTTCAGACAAGCAGAGAGGAAGTCGGTTTTCTTCCGTTCGTTGTTCTTCGCCGGCAAATCAAACACCAGTTTGCCCTCAGGAACAGCGAAACGGAGGCTATCTGTATCCATACTGAGATTCTGCACCAGAAGTTCACCATGGGTAGTTCCCCTCTTGAGGCGCATGTTTGTCAAGTCAGAGAGACGGATGCGGGTCTTCAAATCCACATTGCTGAAAGTGGCTTGTGCGGGATAGCGTTCCGGCAAGAAAGAAGCAAAGTCAGACAAGCGGATTTTTCCGTTGAAAGCGAGGTCAAGAAGCATATCGCCCATCAAATCACTGACAGTGCCTTTGGCAGAAAGAACAGTCTGTCCGGTACGAAAGGACAGATTGTGTACAGCAACCGCAGAAGACTGCATGTTCATCAAATCAATGCCCGCCGTGACAGAAGCGCTGATGTCCTGCAAGCGAAGCGGAAGCGATTTATAAGAAGCCTCTCCGTCGGTCAACGTCAATGTGGCCTCCACTTGAGGGAGCAAAGTGGAATCTGCATAAGAGCCATGCACCGAAGCCGAAAGCATTGCCTCACCATCCATAGTCAGTTCAGCAGGAATAAGCCGCTGATAGGGTACAGGGAGACGCTCCCGGAGGGTGGCAAGACCGATGACGTTTGATTTCAACTTTAAATCCATACCGACGGTATCCAGTTCCGTCATTGTAACCATACCATTTATCGCCACCTGCAATTCCTCCCAACCGAGCGATAAATCCTTTATTTCAACGGAAATATTCTGCAAGTCCTCATCTGCCGTACCTGCAGCGGAAAGTGCTACGCTTAGATCCCTCAAATCAAGTGAATCGCGATGGTCCAAGAAGGTAAGCGTACGCGTATTCATCTCTATTTTATCAATCGTAACCGAGAACGGCAACGAGAGCGAAGTGGTATCTTCATCATTATCATCGGAAAGCCGTAACAATTCATCCGGCTCAAAGTTGGTATGCCCAACCGAATCGATGTAGGCATTCAGCACCACGTCCGGCAATTCAACAGAAGTCACCGCCAATTCGCCGTCATTCAGGTATCTGTCCATATCAATACCCACATACACACGGGGAGCCGCCAACAAGGTATCGGACTGCGCCCCGGGTTGGGGATTGAGGATATACACACCCTCCACCTCCAAGCCGAAGTGCGGAAACGTGTGGAACAAGGTCAAGTTAACCGTCCCGATATGATGGGGCGTAAGCAGTATACTGTCACCCAACTGCTGTACCAAAGGAGTCAACTTTTTCGGTGTAAAGACCGTATGGCACAATACAGAGATTCCTATTACCGCCACAAGCAGCAAGAAGCCCAGCAATGATGCCAGTGTGATGCCTGTAACCTTGAGAAACTTCTTCATATCCTATTACTTTTTCGTCATCGTATATGTACGGCCATCGTCCGAAATCTTCATCGTGTTTCCTCTGAATTCCAGAATCTCCACCACATAAGGATAAATATTCTCCGTCTGCATATCAGAGGTATTGATAAGAATAATACGATAGCCGTCACTCACTCTCCAACCGAACCAGCCGTTTCCATGGAAGGATTCAGTCAATACATCGTGCTCTTCCACGTCATCCCCTTCATCCACCTGGTAGCCCCACTTGCCATAGGTTTGACAAGGCTCATCCTGAAAGACGAAAATCAAGGTATCCCCCTCCCTGGCACCGGGTTGCTGCGAGGGTGCCACCCAACGACCAATCAGTTCGGCCTCTGAGACCTCTATTTTATTTTTCTTTTCACAGCCTGCAATGACCACTACCAACAGAACGAGTGGCAACAAAAACCATAGTGTACGTTTCATATTTCTTATGCCTTCGTTATTCGTAATTGAACATTCATATCTTCGATGGTGACAGGTTCCTGCACCGTATCAACCATACGGATATCAGTAGCAAGCACCTGATTGGCGATATAATCACCATAATGCTCCACAGCCGCAGCAATCGTGTCATTGCGGACAAACTCGATACGGATACGGTTGGTAATCTCCAATCCCGAAGACTTACGGAGATTCTGAATACGATTAATCAGTTCGCGTGCGATACCTTCTTCGCGTAACGCATCCGTGAGTTCAATATCAAGAGCGATGGTCAAATCGCCATTGGTCTGCACGAGCCATCCCGGCATATCTTCGGTGAGGATTTCCACATCCTCCGCCACCAGTTCGTATCCGTTGAGGGTGAACGAACCTTGTTGCTCGAAAGCGGAAATATCATCCTGCGACATTGCTGCAATGGCGACAGTCAGTTCCTTCATCCGTCCACCGACTTTCTTACCCAGCACTTTGAAGGCGGGTTTGATTTTCTTGACGAGACGAATCTCCGATTGGTCAGCCATCGTGACTACCAATTCCTTGATATTCACTTCGGACTTGATCAGATTCTCTGCACGTAAGAGGGCTTCGAGAGAAAGTTTGTCGTGCACGGGAATTAGCGCTTTCTGCAGGGGCTGACGCACGTTCTTCTCTGCCTTCTTGCGAAGAGCCAAGATGATGGATGTGGCTTGTTGTGCCAAAGCCATAGAGCGTTCCAAATCGAGGTCTATACACGTTTCATCTGCTTTCGGCCAAGTGCTGAGATGCACGGTTTCTCCGACCAAATCGCGATAGAGACGATCGGCATAGAACGGAGCATTGGGTGCCATCAATTGCGCCACCCCGCAAAGACAGGTATAGAGCGTGTCATACGCAGCCTGTTTGTCCTCATCCATTTCACCACCCCAGAAGCGTTTGCGGTTGAGACGGACATACCAGTTGCTGAGGTCGTCCTGCACAAAATCGGATATGGCGCGTCCGGCTTTTGTGGGTTCGTAGGCTTCGTAGGCAGCTGTGACTTCCTTGATGAGCGAATTGAGTTTGGAAAGTATCCATCTGTCTATCTCAGGGAAGGTTGCTATCGGCTTTGACTGTCGGTTGACCGTCGGCTGACCGTCGGCTGTTGTCTGACATTTCCAGCCATCCACATTGGCATACAATGCGAAGAAACTATAGGTGTTATATAGCGTTCCGAAGAACTTGCGGCGCACTTCGTCCACACCTTCGGGGTCGAATTTAAGATTTTCCCAGGGCGATGAGTTGGTAAGCATATACCAGCGTACAGCATCCGCGCCATAGGTGGCAAGGGCACCAAAGGGATCAACTGCATTGCCCAGGCGTTTGGACATCTTGTTGCCTTTCTTGTCCAATACCAAGCCGTTGGAAATGACGTTCTTATAGGCTACGCTGCCTTCGATCATCGTATGAATAGCGTGTAAGGTGAAGAACCATCCGCGCGTCTGGTCGACTCCTTCGGAGATGAAATCGGCAGTACGTGGCAGGTCAGGATTCTCAAAGGG
>JAGCEW010000101.1 GCA_017650465.1 Paludibacteraceae bacterium | reverse complement strand
TTGGGGGAACTGATGCAGGGGCTTGCGGTGATATTACCATTGATAATAGTTGTGGTTCCTTAAATTTACATGCCACAAAGGGTGCTCTCGAAAGTATCTGTATTGGCGGTCATTCTAATACTTCAGTTTCATCGGTAGGAACGGTTACAATATTAGGTACCGTACAGCCTAATGGTGGCGTTACAACCAGCTCGTTTGGTATCACTACCCCCAAATGGGATGGCGACTTGAGTAATGTAACGGCACCTGTTGTGGCAGAAAACGGAGTTTCCATCCATGGTACGCTCTCAACGCCGCAAAAGATATCCATTGCCCCTCAGGCAATTGTATATCTAAACGATGCTACCATTAGAGCTAATGGGCATTCCCCTTCTTGTGAATGGGCTGGACTGACCTGCATATCCGATGCAACAATTTTGTTTCAAGGCGATAACATCGTACAAGGTGGTTACAAATCTTCTGCTATCTTTGTGCCCGTAGAAAAGAATTTGTATATTGTTGGAGCAGCCGGTTCATTAAAGGCCTACGCAAAAGGAGATGGTGCCGGTATCGGTGCCGGATATCAAAAGCCATGCGGAAATATCTATATTAGTAAGGGAACGATTGAAGCTCATGGCGGGCAATATGCTGCCGGTATTGGTGGAGCATTTATTGCTGATTGCGGCAAGATAGCCATTTCTAAATGTGCCAACATTACCGCCTATAAGGGGAAAAAAGCCCTTGAGGCCGTAGGAGCCGGCTTCTCTAGCACGAACCTCGGCGTTAGTATAGGAACGAGTTGTTATGATTACTCCGGAGGTTCAAGTTCCTATGATTTGACTACTAGTCCCTTCATTTATCCTATACCAACACCTTCCACAGACCCGGAACCCACCTGTTTAGTGCCGACAAACTTGCAGCAAACAGGTGAATCTGAACCCTATGCTGTGTCTGTCTCCTGGACTCAGGGTGGCTCCGAAACAAAATGGCAAGTAGGCTGGAGACTTTTAGGCTCAACGGAGGATTATTCTTCGTATCCTGTTTCTAAAACTTCCGATGAAATCACCGGTTTAACCCCCGATACAGACTATGAAATCGCCGTCCGGGCACAATGTGATAATTGGGGAAACGAACTCAGCGAATGGAGTGAGCCGATTATTGTGACGACCATGGCACTTCCTCAACCCTGTGGAATGCCGAGAAATCTGCAAACCGTTTCCATTACAGAAAACTCCATTACCATCCTCTTTGCTCCTGGGTCAGCGAACAATACCGAATGGGAAGTGGCTTGTAAAATTCGCGCTACCCAACAAGATGTATTCCGTGAGACCGTCACCAATATGATCGTAACAATTCCCGACCTAACACCCAATACGGCTTATAATATATGGGTAGGGGCGCATTGTGATGAATATTCGAGTGACTATAACGTACTCTATAATGTCTCTACGCTGGAAGGAACCGGCATTGAGGAGATTGTCGCTCCCGCTGACCGCGCAGCGAAATACCTCCTTGACGGCAACCTCTATATCACCGCCCCTGACGGCAAGATTTACAACGCCCAAGGTGCAGAGGTGAAATAATGTAGAGAAAATCACCTTTTGAGGAACACATTAAGGGGTTTTGATAGTATATTTGCACCGTCTTTTGAAAAAGGCGGTGCTTTTGTCTCGCTATCGTCTCGTATCTCTCTCGTATCTCTCTCGTGAATGACAAGTGACGGTCACGGTCTTCAAAATGCGCATATACGCAAAATTATCAACTAAACATTTGGTCATGTCAAAAAAAAGCAGTACCTTTGCAGCCTGTTTGGGAAACTATACCTCAATACACACCTTAATATAGGAAATTTGATACAAAAACAATATATGAGTAAAAACCTTGTAATAGTTGAGTCTCCCGCAAAGGCAAAAACGATAGAAAAGTTCCTCGGAAAAGACTATCGCGTCATGTCTTCACAGGGGCATATCCGTGACATCGAAGGAGTCGGAAAAAATAGCACGGGTATTGATTTCGACAACAACTATCAACCCAATTATGTAATAGAACCGCAGAAGCATCATTTGCTCAATCAACTGCGCACAGAAGTCAAACAAGCCGACACCGTTTGGCTCGCAAGCGATGAAGACCGAGAAGGAGAAGCCATCGCATGGCATCTGCACGAAGTCCTGGACCTCAAAAACAAGGATACACATCGCATCGTCTTCCACGAAATAACCAAGTCCGCCATCCAGGAGGCAATCCTTCATCCGCGTGACATTGACTACAATCTCGTGAACGCACAACAGGCCCGACGAGTGCTCGATAGAATCGTAGGGTTCGAACTCTCGCCCATCTTGTGGAGAAAAATCACTACCGGACTATCCGCCGGAAGAGTACAGTCTGTCGCCGTACGTCTTGTGGTAGAGAGAGAACGTGAAATAGAATCCTTCAAGGAAGTATCCCAATACCGTATTCAAGCCGATTTCGAAGGAAAGAACACGGCCGGAGAAGATGTCGTGCTGAAGACAGAACTCAACCACCGCTTCGCTACCAAAGAAGAAGCCCTCGCTTTCTTGGAACAATGCAAAGCTGCGGCTTTCTCCATCCGGTCTATCACACAGAAACCCGCACATCGTTCACCGGCACCACCATTCACCACCAGTAGCTTACAACAAGAGGCAGCACGAAAACTCAAATTCCCTGTCTCAAAAACAATGCGCCTGGCGCAAGCACTATACGAAGCCGGACATATCACGTATATGCGTACCGACTCGGTGAACCTCAGTGGACTGGCTATCGCTACCGCAAAAGAGGAAATACTCGCGCAATACGGCGATAACTACCACCGCGCTCGCCAATACCACACCACCAGCAAAGGCGCACAGGAAGCACACGAAGCTATCCGACCTACCTATATGAAGGTGCATAACGCCGGAGCAAATCAGGACGAGAAACGACTCTACGAACTCATCTGGAAACGTACAATCGCTTGCCAGATGGCAGATGCACAAATGCAAAGCACGCGCATCGAAATAGCGTCCGACGCACTCCCTTACCTCTTCATCGCGACGGGAGAAGTAGTCCTCTTCGACGGATTTATGAGAGTGTATATTCAATCCGTTGACGATGAAACGGAAACGGATACCACCGTCCTCCCCAAAATGAAAGAAGGTGCCACTCTCGAACACAGAGAGATCGTAGCGCAGCAAACATTCTCCAAACCACCGTATCGCTACAACGAAGCCACACTGGTAAGGAAAATGGAGGAACTCGGCATCGGACGACCTTCCACTTATGCGACTATCATCGAAACTATACAGCAACGGCACTACGTAGAGAGAGGAAATGTGGCTGGCAAAAAACGCGAATACAACCTCCTCTCCTTGCGAGGTGAACACGTCACAGACAAGCAAAAAACAGAAACAGCGGGACACGACGCACAGAAACTCTTACCCACAGATCTGGGATGCCTCACCAACGATTTCTTGGTAGAGCAGTTCCCGGAAATACTCAGTTACGACTTCACCGCACGTGAAGAAGAGAACTTCGACAAGATCGCTGCCGGTAAGAAAAACTGGGTGAACACGGTAGATGCTTTCTATAAAACCTTCCACCCCTCTATCCTTCGCGTTCCTTCAGGGAAAGTGGCAGGACGTTTCCTCGGAAACACACCCGAAGGAGAACCTGTCTACGCCAAAATAAGCAAAATAGGACCCTGTATCCAAATTGGTAGTGCCGAACAGGACAAACCGCGCTTTGCCTCGCTGGGTAAGGAATATTCCCTGTTCACTATTACATTAGAAGAGGCGCTGGCACTGTTCCAAAACGCACAGCCCGGTGTCGTTTGTGTGCTGGACGGAGAAGATGTCATTTCAGGAGAAGGAAAATATGGACCTTACCTCCGAAAAGGAAAGATATTCGTGTCTCTTCCTAAAGGAAAAGACCCACACACACTAACGGAAGAAGATGTACGTGCACTCTTTGCCAAACGCGAACAGCAGAGCGAACCTATTCACCAATGGGGGAATATGCAAGTCTTGGAAGGACGCTATGGAGCGTATATCAAGACCGAAACAGGAAACGTCCGTATCCCTCGAAATACCGATGTGTCCAAACTTACAGAACAAGAGTGCCGCAAAATCGTGGAGAACGCTGCCGCTGCACCCGCAAAACCCTACAAACGCAAAAAATAGCATATTAGTTGAATAATACCGCATACAAAGATGTTTTTACAAATTCTCAAATCGAAAATTCACAGAGTAACGGTCACAGAAGCCAATCTGGATTACATAGGCTCCATCACAATAGATGAAGACCTGATGGACGCTGCGCACATCGTCTGCGGAGAGAAAGTGACTGTGGTGGATAATACCAACGGCGCACGCTTGGAAACATACGTTATTCCGGGCAAACGCGGAAGTGGGTGTATTTGTATGAACGGCGCAGCCGCACATCTAATGAAAGAAGGCGATGTGGTGATTATTATGGCCTATGCCTTGATGACAGAGGAAGAACAACGTAACTTCAAACCCTTCATCGTCTTTCCTGACCACAATCGTCTTGTCTGACACTCAATCTCCTTGTGCCAATGTTCTTCGACCTACATACTACAGCCCCGCAGTTTAATGCCCGTGCAGGCGTTATTCACACCGACCACGGAGACATACAGACTCCTATTTTTATGCCGGTCGGAACAGTGGGAACGGTCAAGGGTGTGCATAGAAGGGAACTGACCGAGGACATCAAAGCACAAATCATATTAGGCAATACCTACCACCTCTACCTTCGTCCCGGTACAGACATCTTACACAAGGCCGGTGGACTGCACCGTTTTGAAGGATGGGACAAACCTATTCTCACCGATTCGGGGGGGTATCAGGTCTTCTCACTAACCGATATCCGCAAAATGACAGAAGATGGTGTACAGTTCTCAAGCCATATTGATGGACGAAAACTGATGTTCACTCCGGAAAATGTGATGGATATCGAACGCTTAATAGGTGCCGATATTATGATGGCATTTGATGAGTGCTGTCCGGGGACGGCCGACCGAGCCTATGCCTTGCAAAGCATGGAACGTACCCACCGCTGGCTCGACAGATGTATCAAGCGCTTTGATGAAACAGAAGATCTGTACGACTACCACCAACACCTCTTTCCCATCGTACAAGGCTGTGTATATACCGACTTGCGACAGGATGCGGCAAAGCGACTCCGTGACTTAGACCGTGACGGATACGCAATAGGCGGACTGGCTGTGGGAGAACCCGCAGAGAAAATGTACGAAATGATAGAAGTCGTAAACGATATACTTCCTCAAAACAAACCACGCTACCTCATGGGAGTGGGAACGCCCTGGAATATATTAGAAAGCATCGACCGCGGTGTGGATATGTTCGATTGCGTCATGCCTACGCGTAATGGACGAAATGGTATGATATTCACGCGTAATGGCGTAATGAATATGAGGAATCTCAAATGGGCAGACGATTTCACTTGTTTGGATCCGGATGGCACATCCTATGTCGATCAGGCATATTCCCGTGCCTATGTGCGCCATCTGATTCACGCGGACGAGATGTTGGGGCTCAGTATACTGAGTATACATAATCTTGCTTTCTACCTCTGGCTGGTGGGTGAAGCCAGACAGCATATCCTAAATGGCGATTTCCGTTCGTGGAAAGACGCAATGATACCTCAATTGCAGCAACGCCTATGAAGAAGTTCCGTAGTCCCATAACACGCCTCGACTGGTATATTATAGGTAAGTTCCTGGGGACTTTCTTCTTCTCTATTATCCTAATACTGAGTATCGGTATTGTCTTTGACCTGACAGAGAAGATGGACGACTTCTTCGAATACCAATTGTCATTCAAGGATGTCGTCTTAGGGTATTATATCTATTTCATACCGTACTATATGAATATGTTCAGTCCGCTGTTCATATTCATATCAGTAATCTTTTTTACCAGCAAGTTAGCAGGAAATAGTGAGATAATTGCTATGCACGCTGCGGGTATGAGTTTCCAGCGTTTTATGCGCCCTTATGCTATCTCGGCCACCTTCCTCTTCTTACTTCTCTTTTGGCTGGCGGGATATGTCATACCGCCCGCTTCCGGCAAACTGCTTTCCTTTGAGGATAAGTATATAAGCAGTTTCTCGGTGGAGAATGCCAATAACGTACAAATGGAGGTAGAGCCGGGAACAATTCTCTATATTGAGACCTACAAACTTAAGACGAATCAAGGCTATAGAGCCTCTCTGGAACATTTTGACGGCAAGACGCTCACCATGCGTATAACAGCCGATCGTATTCAGTTCGACTCAGCCTATTGTTGGCATCTGGAGAATTACACACGTCGTGACTTTGACGGACTGCGTGAGTCGCTCACACGAGGAGCAAGGATGGATACCATCATTCCAATGCATCCGGAGGAACTGTTTATAACCGCCACGGATGCCCAGCACATGACCAATCCGGAACTGAAGAAGTATATGGATCGGCAACGTCAACGCGGAGCCGGTAATCTCCAGGCCTTTGAAACGGAATGGTGGAAACGTTTCGCTTCTCCCATCGGGGCGTTTATCATGACTCTCCTTGGGGTAACAATGAGTTGCAAGAAAGTGCGCGGAGGCATGGGTAAGAATCTTGGATTCGGTCTGACGCTTTCCGCATTGTATATTCTTTTCTCTACGGTATCTACCACCTTCTCGGTAAGTGGCGTGCTCTCACCGTTTATGGCGGTATGGATACCGAACTTCCTGTTCCTTGCTATAGGAATATACCTCTATTTCCGCGTTCGTAAGTAGGAAATGTTTAGTGCATAATCAGGATTTTTATCTCCTGATGGCTACTGCCGCTATGGCAGAGCGCGGTATATACACCACTTGTTACACGCTTTCCTGAACGGTTCCTTCCATTCCATGTGGCCATACCGCCGTTGCTAAGAGTCTCATATACCAGATTACCCCCGGCATCTATAATCTTTACGGTCGATTCTTCCATCAGTCCTGTAAGGGTAATGACACCTTCATATTCGGGACGAACAGGGTTAGGGTAGGCATAGGCAGTTGAGAAGTCATCCAACGGCTCTGTCGCATCACTCTGATAGGACATCAACCCTTCATCTGTTCCTATATATACTACACCCGATCGGGGCTCAATAGCAAGGGACATAATCTTGTCGGAGGGCAAAGGAGAATTGTCCACCGTGAAATGCTCAATCGTTTCTGTGCCATCTTCAGACATAAGGTAAAGACCACTACCTTCCGTCCCTATCCATTTGCGATTTGCTCCATCCACTACAATAGCGTTTATCCGTTCGCTACCTAAGAGGTAATCAGCCAGATTAGTACCGTCATTGCGGGCAATCTTTATGCGCACACAAGCATCTGATGTGCGGAAATCTACATTGGAGGGTATGGGAATAATACCTTCCTCTGTGCCTATCCAAATGTCACCATTATGGTCCTGTGCCATACAGAAAATGAATTCCGGACGAACTTGATGCCCGTCTTGGTCGGTCCAGGAACTGCGGAAATAACTTGTCAGAGTATTGTTGTTTTCGCCATCGCCCCGATCGTCTATCAGTAGCAAGCCTGTGGTGCTGCGTGCTAACGGAAGCCATTTGTAATGACTATTGCGAGTGTCTTGGACAATTTCCTGTGGAGTCTCCAGACTGAATAGTTGGTTGGTGGAAGCCACAAAGATGTCATGTGTGTACCAGTTTGCCATCTCGGCTGTGTGAGCTGCTGCTATTTGACTGCGTGTTACTACGTGGATAGGTTTAGCAAAGCCACCCGTGTTGAGAAACCATAAGTCCCCTTTCTCATCGTACATGGCACCATCTGTGCGGATATAAAGAGTGGCACTGGGGGATGTGGCATCAATGGCTGAGCGGATAGGGCTATTGGTATGATGGTGCCATCTAACCACAGTGTTCCCTTGTAGTTCAATCAGTCCCTGCCCGTAACTGGTGACAAAGACATGTTCCGGATCTTGCGGGTCAACGGCTACATTCATCAGGTCATAAACAGGGTGCTGTAACTGGTTGGTAAGCTGGTAGGTAGTGATATTCGTCCAGTGAGTGCCATCAAACACCATTACATTACCGGCTATCCAATCATTCACAGCCCATCTGGAGCCGGGCACTACATACAGCCGGTTGTGTGCCACTTTCATGCGGTAGGGACGATTAACGGCCGGACCTTCTGGTAGATAGAAATTAACACTTCCATCTGTAGTATATTGCGCCACACCTGCTTCGTCTCCTGCCACCCAGTAGTTTGATCCTTCCGGCAATACGTCCAGTGCCAGATGGGATACAGGAATAGTTTGTATGGATTCACCCTCCAGACGGCATATAGAAAAATCGGTAATACCGTAAAGAGAGGAATGTTGGCGTAGAGTTGTGAATGTCTTGTCGGTGGCGATAGTGTGCCATTTATTGGCAATACGGACATAAGGTTTTCCTCCTTGCAGAAGATAGAGCATTCCGTCTTGTGCGGCTACGGAAGCCAGACTTCCTTGTGCAGGTAATGAACAACTATGCCAGTGGTTGTAGTCAAGAAGGTTGTCGTGCTTGGATGCAGCATAAAGGGTGTTTTCGGAAACAGCATAGATGCTATCTTCCAGAATAGTAGTTGCCAGCACATTCACGGCACTGCCATCGGTGCCGATGTAGTAGGAATCGGCTATCTCACGTTTGCGTAGGTTCACTGTCATAATGCCGAAAGACATCGAGCAGTAAGCACGCTCACCGTCCATATAGATATGGTTGATTGTTTTGTCGCTATTGATATCCTTATCTTTCAAGTCATTCAGCGGATAGATGGTGCCTTTACTGTCAAGGAGATCTATTTGACCGTTGGTATAGGCAATGAACAGCGTGTTCAAGGCTTCATTACCCGCTATATAGCATACTGAGGAACCATTTAATCCTACTTGTTTGTCATAGCAAGTTATTGCTCCGTCCTCTTTATTGACAGAGAAAAGGGCTTTGTCTGCCAATGCAAATATCTCATCGCCTCGTTGTGCGAGTTGCTTTACATGATTGTAGGAGAGATGGCTCTTCCATTCACCTATTTTGCTGGCGGTAGTGAGCTGCATTATGCACAGACTTAATGCGATAAGGAGAAAACGTTTCATAGCTCAGATAGATAATTACATAGTTGTTGGATGGCTCTTCCTCGGTGACTGATATTGTTTTTCTCGTCAGCCGAAAGTTGAGCGAAGGTGCGAGTATATCCTTCAGGAATGAACAAGGTGTCATAGCCGAATCCCCTGTCTCCTTTTTCTTGCTCGGCTATACACCCGCGGGCCACACCTTCCAGTTGCATCTCCTCCCCTGTAGAGCGGAGGAGAGTAACTACAGTGCGGAAACGCGCTTGCCTCCGATCGGTAGAGTAAGGCTGTAGGGCATTAAGCAGTTTACGGCGGTTGTTCGCATCGTTGGCCGGTTCGCCGGCATAGCGTGCAGAATACACTCCGGGCGCACCCTGTAAAGCTTCCACTTCTAATCCGGTATCATCGGCTATTACGCCCAACATGGCATTTACTGTTTCGGGGTGTTTTGCTTTTAGCCAGTTCAATGTAGTGCGGGCTTTCAGCATCGAATTCTCCTCTATCGTCGTACCTGTTTCCTCTATGTCTTCATGGAACCCGATATCGGAGAGGGATAAAACCTCATAAGCCGCGGGAAGTATTTGTCGTACTTCCTGCAGCTTATGAGCATTATTGGTTGCAAAAACCAGTTGCATGATATCAGCGGCGCGGCTTGATATTCAGTTTCACGGGCTTGATCATGTTTTCCGGAGAGAGAATGGTATCCAGTTCTTCTTTGGTTAGGATACCATGTTCCAGTACCAGATCATATACACCTTTGCCGGTAGCCATAGCTTCTTTGGCTATCTTGGTGGAGTTTTTGTAACCGATGATGGGGTTAAGTGCGGTAACGATACCGATTGAACCGGTGATGTAGTCGCGGCAACGCTGTTCGTTGGCCTTGATGCCTTCGATGCAATATTTGCGCATCACGTCAAAGCCGTTCATCATGATTTCAGCGCTCTCGAAGCAGCATTGTGCCATAGTGGGTTCCATGGCGTTCAGCTCCATTTGGGCAGCTTCATTGCACATGGCTACGCAGAGGTCGTTACCGATCACTTTGTAGGAAATCTGGTTCATCACTTCGGGGATGACAGGATTTACCTTACCGGGCATAATAGAACTACCGGGTTGGCGTGCGGGCAGGTCAATCTCGTGCAGACCGCATTTCGGACCTGAACCGAGCAGACGAAGGTCGTTGGAGATCTTGTTCATCTTGGTGGCGATGCGGCGCAGTACGCTCGAATAGCCTACCATGCAAGATGTGTCGGATGTGGCAGCTACCAAATCTTCTGCCAGAACAACATTCCAACCGGTGATTTGTGCCATAGCCTTAACGCATTTCTCTGAATAGCCGGGTTCGGAGCAGATACCTGTACCAATGGCGGTGGCGCCCATATTAACTGTAAGGAATTCCTCAGCAGCATCGTTCAGGTGCTTAATCTCGTCACGCAGAATACTTGCAAAGGCACCGAAAGTCTGTCCCAGTGTCATAGGAACAGCATCTTCCAATTGGGTACGACCCATCTTCAGCACGTTCTTAAATTCTTCGGCTTTCTGTTGGAAAGCGTCAATCATCTGCTGGTAATGTTTCATAAACTCCATGTGAGTAGCATAGAGTCCCATGTGGATAGCAGCGGGATAAGCATCGTTGGTGGATTGTGAGCAATTCACGTGGTCATTAGGCGAGCAGTATTGATACTCTCCGGGTTGATGTCCCATGATTTGCAGTGCGCGGTTAGCAATCACCTCATTGGCATTCATGTTGGTGGTAGTTCCTGCACCGCCTTGAATCATGTCCACGGGGAACATGTCATGATGTTTGCCTGCCAGCAGTTCTTCACAAGCTTGTTTGATGCCGCGGAACTGTTCGTCGGTCAGCAGTCCAAGCTCGTGGTTTGCCATAGCGGCACCCAGTTTGGTGTAAGCCAGACCATTGATGAATGCGGGATAGTCGCACAACTTAAACTTCGAGATAGGGAAGTTTTCAATACCACGTTGCGTTTGTACACCGTACAAGGCCTCTACAGGAATCTGCAACTCGCCGATGAGGTCGCTTTCGGTACGAGTCTTTCCAGAGAATTTTGTTTCCATAAACAATGTGTTTTTATTGATTTTGATTGTTAGTTTCCGTATTTGTTATGCTTTTTCGATAGCTTCCGCTATAGAGTTGGCTATTTCGCACATCTCCTCGGCCGAGAGGCTCAGTTTGGGGTTGGTGAAGAGCATATCTTTTTCTGTATCCATTGGAACGAGGTGGATGTGTACATGGTTCACTTCCATCCCCAGTACAGCAACGCCTACGCGTTTGCAGCCTGTGGCTTCTTTGATGCCGCGTGCCACCATCTTAGCGAAGACCATCATGTCTCCCAGCAGTTGGTCGTCCAGATCAAAGATATAGTCTGCTTCGGGTTCCGGCAACTTGGGAATGACCAGTGTGTGTCCTTTTTTCAGAGGGTTGATATCAAGAAAAGCGTAGAAGCGATCATCTTCCGCCACTTTGTAACTGGGTATCTCGCCGTTGATAATACGTGTGAACAGAGTCATAGTCGTAAGGGGTTAAACGGTGATGTCCAGTATTTCGTATTCCATCAGTCCGGCCGGTACGTTTATCTTAGCGATTTCTCCCACTTTTTTCCCCATCAGTCCTTTTGCGATAGGGGTATTGGTGGAGATTTTGCCTTCCATGATATTGGCTTCGCCTTCGGTCACGATCTGATAGGTTTTTTCTGCACCGGTATTGAGGATGCGCACATGCACTTTGGTCAGGATTTGCACTTCATCAGTATTGATGGTGGAAGTGTCGATGATGCTTGCGTCCATGATTTTGGCCTTGAGCTGGGCTATTTTGCTTTCCAAGCGTCCTTGCTCTTCTTTAGCAGCATCGTATTCGGCGTTTTCACTCAGATCGCCTTTGTCGCGTGCTTCGGCAATAGCTGCAATAACGCGAGGTCTTTCCGTTCCTTCCAAGAACCGGAGTTCGTCTTTTAGTTTCTGCAGTCCTTCTGCAGTCATGTAAATAGTTGCCATAATATAATAAGGTGTTTAATATTTTCTATTTAGGATTTCACTCATGATAACAGCTTTTCTGACTTCTTCCATATCGGAGAAATCAACTACAATGCCCTGATCTTCATTTGTTTCCGAAGGGGCAGTGTTGTGCCATATATCCTCCTCTTGCGGGGAGTGCTGTGTGGTTTTTTTCATCTTTCTCTAAAAACAACAGGGGACTTCACAGCCACCTGTTGCCCATTTAAACCTAAACCTTAACTATGAAAATTTTTTGTTTTCGGGTGCAAAGGTACTGCTTTTTCCCGAAAGTACCAAATATTTATTGAAAAAAATGACTTTTTTTGTTATTTTTCTTGAAAATTAGAACCAAACGCCTAATCCGATGCACCCGCTGAGGGGTTGCAGATACAGTTTTTCGGTTCCGGCAGTGTTGAGTACAATCTTGTTGCTGGCGGCATCGGGGTTTAGACATCCTTCGCCAAAGAGGCTGAGTGTGCAGACATCCAGATCCCACTCTTTCTCCAGGCGCAAGGAGAGATTTACCACTGCAAATTTGGTATTTAGATAGGTGTCATCGCTGCGCCAAGGCGACATGCCGATACGCCCGTCCAATGTGATATCGTAGGGGAAGGTGTGCTTGTAGCCTATTTCGAGGTAGGATGACCAAGCGCGCTTTTGTGTCTCAACGACTTCTTCTTCGCCTGTTTCTGTCTCGGTGATGGTCTCATCGTAGTTGTAATCGACGTTCTTTTTGCTGTTGGGCAGGCCCACACAGGTGTACCAGTTGACATAAAGCGGGAAGTTGAGCAGCTCGCCGAAGTCGTAGCCGCCTTCTATTTCCAGATGATAGGTGTAGTCGTATTTCTTGTCGTAGGGATTGTGGGTGAAGAAGTTGTAGTAAGTTGCACCCACATGTGCACCATAGAAGGAGAAGTTGGCAAACAGATCTACTTCGGGGATAAAGAATGTATTAGGATTAGCTCCACTGAGACTGTCTTCCGCCGTAAGGGGTTTGTTGCGGAACTTCCAGTCACTGGCACCTACAGAGCCCCAAGCTCCTACGCGGAAAGCGGTGTGTTCGCCGTCGTAGCCTACTTCCAAATCAGGTTGGAAGCTGAGACCTCCGTTGTATTGTCCACGCCAGAGATAAGTGCTGACGAGTTCTGCGCCTGCTTCGTAGGCGAATTTCACATCTGCCGAAGCGGTGAGTGCGCCTGCCAGCAGAGCCATCAAAAGAAATGTTTTCTTCATTTTTTCTGTTGTTGTTAGTGTCTGTTATTCCGTTATTTGTCCTTGCAGGTCATAGTAGGTGCCGTCGCGCAGGATGCATATACGTCCGTTACGCATGATTTTCTGCACGCGGGGCATGTCGGCTTGTATGTCGCTGCAGCCGGTGCCGGGACCCGGATCACGGCGCAGGCAAGTGAAGTAGTCGCCGAAGCCCGGTGCGTCCTGATAAGCAGCGAGTGCCCCTTCCGGCACTGTGATGGTGATATCGGGCGAAGTGGAAGCCTCCAGTGTGGTCCACGGGTTATAGGCTCCGTTGTCGGCATCGGATAGTTCGCAAGCTGGCGGTGTTGCACCGAGAAACTCTATTTCTGTCAGTCCGGGAAGGATGATGGAGGATAGTTCCAGTGTGGTCAAACTGGCGGGCAACACGAGTTTTGTGAGGTTAGGCATGTTGCTGAAAGCTTGTGTTCTGATGGTGGCGATGTTGCTTGGTTCCGCAAAGGTGATGCTTGTGGCTGTCGCGCCTGCGAACGCCTGTGCGCCTATGGAAATTACGGTATAGGTCACTTCGCCTTGCTGCATTCCGCTGCCTGTTTGACCGCCGCCAATGCTCACATTTATAGTGGTAGGAATGACGATTTCTGTAGTGGTGTAGATGCCCTTAGGTGTTTGGCTGGGTGCTAATTCTGCAAATTGTGTCGAAATATTGCAGTCATAGAACAAACCATCACAGCGCAGAAGAGAGGAGGAAACGGCCTGTGTGTCTGCCGTTGCATTGCCTGCTGCCATCAGTAGTGCGGCAAAGAGGAAAAGAAAGGTTTTTTTCATTTACTTTTTATATTGAGTTATTATAGGTACTTGGCGTGTTTTTGTTTCACGCCGAAAAAAGCGTGCAAAGGTACTACTTTTTTTTGATACCACCAAATATTTTTTGCTTTTTTTAAAATACTGTATATATACCCCTCCATATATAGGACAAAAAATGCTCGAAATCTATCACCTAAAATACAACTTTTTTTCAAAAAAGTGCATTTTTCCCGCAGCATATCTCAAGCATATCTCGCGCTACTCTCGCGCGTCTCTTGCGCTACTTCCCGGCAGAGGTTAAGCCGACCTTGCGCTGAGGATAAAATCACGAGTGACTTACGAGCGGCTTACGAGAGAGATACGGGACGATAGCTTTCGTTTATGCGTCTCTATAATATATAGTAGCGCCGCATCTTCGGCGTTACTATGATTTTGCGCCGAAAAATACTGTTTTAAGGAGCCTAAATTGACTTTTTTGTCAATTGCAAAGCATTGATATGATGTACTTTACAAAGGAAGTACTATTCGTGTGCATTTTTTTCATCTTCGCCGAAGATTGCGCCGAAGATTTGGTTTATGACCGCCACGTTATCATCGTCTCCGAGCACGGCATAACAATCTCGCATTTGCAGTAAAATACTCCTGTGAGAGTCCATCTTATCTATTTCATATAATTGTTCAGGTCTATAAAAATCCCAATCGTGTAAATCAACCAGATACGTGTTTGCCCACTCTAAAGCTTCGGAGTATTTTCCTAAATTCTCCAAGCAATACATTCCCATTCGCGTTGATTCTATGTATGCAGGATAAGGCACCGGTGGTTCATGCATCAACGAAGTCATGCGAGCCGTAAAATGCAGTATATCCAGTTTCTCGTAGAATGCATTGTAGAAAGCAATGGTATCCTTATCGTTGTCGGCATAAGTCGCCCAATAAAAAGGAGTATAGGCAACTGTCAATAGATTGAGATTGTTCATGGTCTGTGCCATAGGTCCTAATATGGTGAAGTTTTCCCAATTCTCCTCCATTAAGTCCAAATAGTCAGTACCGCGTTCGTTGTCCAAATAGCCAATAGCTTGTGTCAATACAGAGTCCAGAAAAGGGATAGTTGCACGGAGGTTTATTGGTGTAGTGTCGTGTTCGGAAACATCAAAATCCTGATCAATTTTTTCGGATGCCTCTGCCCATCCTTTGATGTCATTCATGATTTGTTCTTTCTGATCAATAGTTTGGGCCAACGAATCCGAGTTCAGTTGTTGTTGATAGTCCTGAAGATAGGCAATCACATCGGCAGTAGTGAAGCCGATGAAATTATCATCTGTCAATGTTATCTGTCGTTTTGTACAAGCGGAAGTGAACAACATCAACCCGCATAAGAAGAATAAGGCTTTTGCTTTCATAGGATATTGTGTGTTTTTGTAATTGATCAATAGTATATCTCCTTTATAAATTCACGAAGAGGCCACTAATAGACATGTCCGGATAATCCTCCATATGGAAATCCTGCTGGATGTCGCATGACTCGCAGAAGGTATTATACAATTTCACTTCGTTGTAATTGATATCTTCATCAATGACAATCATCTTACCCATCATTTGTGCGACCTCTGCTTTTTGCGGAGCAGATAGTTCTCGAATCACCGAAAGTGCTTGCAGTGTGCTCATTGCCTCCAGATCGGACTGATATGATTCGTTCAAGCCAAACGTACAGATAACTTGATTGATATACTGCGTCTCGCTTTCTCTTACGATCGCATCAGCGTGTAATATCTCCGTTAAAACTTTGACTACTGCTATTTTAGCATTATACTCCAGATTCTCCATACGTCAATGGTTGTTTTTATTAAAACTTATACAAGTCCAATTCCAAGATTCTTTTTTTCGATTATAGTCGTAAATAACGAGACTTTGTGCCGCTTCACCGTCCTGTAATTTATATTTTGCTACTACATTGGGTGCAACGAAGAAATCGCCACTATCCGTTTTCAAGAACGCAAAATCTTTATCGTCTCGTTTTTTGATTATACCTTGTATGACTTTCGCGAAGTTTATATCTGCCGTGAAATTGGCTTTGCTTGCACTAAGCAGTCGCATTTTACCATCGCTATCAGCGATATAATTTATTTTGAGCACCGCTCCGGGACCTACCTTGAAGCGAAGTTTTTGGGTCATTCGTTTTTCCCAACCGTAAATCAAAGTAGCTTTCTGTGAGTTTGGATCAAAATGCGATACTATTGCGATAACTTCATCGGTACCTTCACAGAGGATAGCATCGGTTATCGATTTATAGTCCATTGGTACACGATTGTCGGAAGCAACGGTATTTATCCATGGTTGGTGAATCATCTCGTCCACTTCATGCGGCAGATGCCATCCCTGAGACAGATAGAGTTGCGTGACCTTATCGATTTGGAATTTTGCCAAATCGAGTTGATTGGTACGGATATACATCTTTGCTAATTTGATGCGAACTTTCCCAAGGAAGGACTCTTGTGTTTTGCTATATACAGCACGGAGCAGACATGCCAGTTGTTTCTCTTCATCCTGCACAAACACATCGCTAAGCAGTTGCCAGACCCAGAACTCGGAACTTTTCTTACGAGCAAAAGGCAGCAAAACCCGTAGGGCCTCGTCGGTAGTCGATCCTAAGGAGAGAAGTAATTTCCCATAAAAATAACCAGGGTAGGTCATTTC
>JAGCEW010000100.1 GCA_017650465.1 Paludibacteraceae bacterium | reverse complement strand
TGAACTCGTGCAGACCTTCCCAGTTGTTCCAACTACCTTGCAGGTAAACATGGAATTCGGAAGTTTCTTCTTCCTCTTCTTCTTCCTGGCCACACCAGAGACCTTTGTCCCAATCGGTGATAACAAACGTACGGCAGTTCTCTGCTTTCGGAGTGCCATACGAACCGGTGCGGTTCCAAATCCATACGTATTGCTCGCTTTCTCCGACTATCTCTGTCTCCCATGAAGGAGTCTCCGTTTCGGGTTTGAAACGAACGAAGATGAGGCTGTCGATATGAGCCGGTACATCAATAGCGTATATGTTCTCTTCAGCCCCATCGACTGCATCTGCAAATGCGGTCCATTGACCCTCATTGCCAGCTTTCCAAACCCATGCAGCGTACTTGGCACCATCTGCGTCCCAGATACCGGGTTGGATGAAACCGGTGAAGGTCTCTACCGGCTCGTCAGCCTTAACGAGTTCGGGTTCTGCAATAAGTGTATGCTCCCTGGTATTGAGTGTGAAGGTTACATTGTATGTACCTGCCACATTTATTACGAGCTCATTATCCCCCTTATCCGGAACTTGATATCCGTCCCAAGTATGATTAGCCACCGCTTTGTAGGAATACTTGAGAGCATCCAAGTGAACATTCTCTTTGGTGAGGGTATAGATACCAGCCTCTTCACCCTTTACCATGGTGTTGTTCTCATCATTAAGATTCCAGTCAGAACCCATGAGGCCTTCCGAACCGGCGACCGTGTAAACGGTTTCAGGTACTTCCTGATTCTCATCGGCAGTAATCAGTACGGGATTGGCTATCAGGGTCGCTTTCTCAACGTCCAGTGTGAATGTTACCGTATAGATGCCGGCCGTTTCAATAGCGAACGATTGGTTACCTGCACCGTATCCGGGGATTTGCCAACCCTCCCAAGAGTGGTTTGTAACCACCTTGTATTGATATTCCTGAATGGCAAGATGTACATTTTCTTTTACGAGCGTGTACAAGCCATCGTCACCCTTAACCATGTTGTTGGTGTTGTCCTTGATGTCCCAAGAAGTGCCGAAGATGTCTGCAAAACCAACAACGGTGTAAACATCTTCTTCGGGTGTTTCGCCACCTTCTCCGCCTTCGCCGCCTTGTCCTGCGGTAATGTCATCAGCGGTAGCATACCACGTGTTGTCTGCGTAGTAGTAGTAAGGCGTTTTAGCACTGAACACGAAGTCCTCCGTTTGCTGGAGGGCCTCTCCTTCCTGTCCGTTATTGAAGATGATGTTGCCATACCTGGTGTCAAGTTCATAAAAATAAACAACGTAGTCGTTTACCACTTGTTTGGTGGGCTCCATCTCTGCGCCAGGCCAATCAACGATGTGTTGACGCTCATCAATCCAAGCATACGCGTGCACATTTACCCAATTAGGCGTGTTCACGAAGTACACAGTGGTGAATGTGGGTTCTTCCGGATTTTCAGGTCCTTCGCCGCCTTCTTCGATAGGAGCGGTGGTCCAGCCTTGGTCATGCACATACATCTTTCCGTTGTAGTCGGAAACGGCAGTCCGAGAGGAAATAACCTGGTCTTGATTCCTCCACTCGGTGCCTTCCCACAACTGGAATTGCATAACGCCAACGCCATCGTTGGTGTCTGTGTACGTAGCAACATAAACGGGATCACCATTGTAGGTGCTAGTGGTCAGGGTCATTTCATATTGTCCCCAAACATTCTCACCTTCATCAAGTTGCACGTTCAGTTTAACAGTGTAACCACTTATCCACTTCTGTGGAGCAGAGAAGTACACCGTTGTCTCCGTTGCTGCAAACGCAATCATTGTCCATGCGAATGCAAAAAATAACGATAGAAACTTTTTCATTGTGATTAGTAATTTAGTTAATTGATTTTTTTATTATGCAGTAGGAACACTACATATACTTATGGTTGCACAATATATTTCTTTCCGTTTTGTATAACAAGGCCTTGGTATCGGGTATTTACCGGTTGGCCAAGGATGTTGTATGCAGGAGCGTTTTGATCAAATGTGGTGGTTTCCTCCAGTGCAGTGGAGCCATCCCCAGTGTAATACATTGCCACTTTGGAGGACTTGATTGCCTGTTTGAATTCTGCAGGGACAGATGAGGATGCTGCCGTACCAAGGTAGAGGAGAATTAGTCCGTATTTCCCCTGAATAGTGGCTTTGTAGGAGTCGGCACTTGACTCTTCGTATATAACGGAACTTTCCGAGTGAATACCTGCAGACTTGCGTGCGTGAATCATCTCCTTGATTTCGCTCTTGTAGGTGTACCAATGCGGATAGAACACACAGGGAATGCCCGGCATTGATAGGATGAAGGCATTACACTGCATCATCAGTTCGCGGTTGGCGAGTGTGGTTCTTCCGTCGGAATTGTTACCTGCATCCGTGTTGTTGATGTCAGCACGGTTGAAGGTGTCGTGGTTATCCACAAATGTGACGGCATATTTGCTGTAGCCTTTCCCGCGAAGTGTGGGAGTTGTCAGGTTGTTGTACTTGCCGACTGCTATACCTTCTTGGATGGCTTTGTGGAAAGTGGCGAAATCGAAGGTCAGTGTGTTCTTGTCGGCTTGGTCAATGCGTTGTTTCAGTATAGATGCATCGCCGTTCCAGTATTCCATCACCGAGAAATAGGGCTTAGCGGCTGAGACATAGTCATTGATATGTGAGACATGGAAACCGCCGCAATAGTCAAAGCGGAATCCGTCATATTTCATTACGTTCTTGAGCCATTGCGTGTAGGCACGGCACATCTGCTGCACATTGGTGTTCTGATGATCCCAATCACGGGCTGATTTGTAGTTCGCCGTATTGGGGTCTTGTCCGTCATCGGCATGTGTACCCAAGGTGCCTTTCCCCTGTGCCTCGTCGCTGCTGGTAATCCAGGTACTCACGGGCTGAAATTTGCCGTAGGTGCCAAAATCCTGTTCCAAGAAGTCCACCCACGTATTGTTATTTCCAGCGTGGTTAATGACTACGTCTGCCAGCACTTTGGTATTTCCAGAGTGGAAGGCAGAGATGAGTTGTTTGAGTTCTATATCTCCACCCATTTTACAGTTCTGGTTTGAGTACTGTTTGGGTAGGTATCCCATTTCGTCGTTAGCGACGCAACTTGGCGGCAGCCAAACGATGTCGAAATAGGAGTTGATCTCGTCGGCTTGCGCTTTGAGCGTGTACCATTTGGAACTTCCGTAGGTGTAATCGCTTGCCGATTTCCAATAGAACGCCTGCAACATGACATCGGCACATTGTTCGGGCACGGCGGAAGCATAATCCACAGGGGTATAGGGAGGTATGTCCGAGTCATCCGAGTTATCGGGTGTGGCATTGCAATTGGACCCTGCCTGTATGTACAATTCATCGGCATTGTTCTTGATTTTGATGTAGAAATCATAACAGCCTGCCGTTGCACATTCGTAACGGTTGTTTCGCAGGGTGAAGGCTGTGGTGGAACTGCTATTGAGTGGTTTTGTCCACGAAACCTTGTTGGTTAGGTCGTAGAGTTGGCAGTAGTCACCGGCATTCATGTATATATGGGTGAGGTATTGTTCGAAGCCTTCGAATTGCTTGACATACTCGCCCCTATATACATCTTTTCCGTTTACAATGATGCCGAATTGTGCTTTGGTAGCAAACGGCAAGATTGTCAGGAGAAATATGAATGCTAATCGTTTCATTTTATTGCTTTATGTTCAGGAACTTGCGTCCGTTTTGAATAACGACTCCGTTGTAAGAGGCATCTACTTCTTGTCCGAGGATGTTGTACATCGGTTCAGCGGGGTTGAGCATGGCAGCATTGCTGTCTTCTTCGATTTCATCCACCGGATTGGTGCCGTCACAATCGGGACTGACAATTGCCTGACTGCAGTCAGGATTCCAATAGTAACAAGTGTTGGCATCCAAGAAGATATCCTGCGTTTGCGGTTTTTTGTTTCCTTCGGTGAAGATGACATAGATTTCCTGCAAGTCATCTTTCATCTGGAAATAATACACGCTGTCGTTACCAATGGTTTGGAACGTGGTCCATGGAATACCCGGCCACTTAGAGTGTATGCCATCCAAAGCATAGGGTGTATCAATATTCTTACCCCCTTTCTTGATGCGGGTGAAGGCATAGAGATAGAGGCCGGACCACTCATGGGGTTTGAAGAACTTCACATTCAGCGGTCCTGACTGAGGGGGCTGATAGGTGAAGGTGTTGGCATATTCCTGCGTCTTGGTTTTGGTGGCAGCGTCATAGGCAAAGGCACGGACGATGGTGGTTTCCTTGACTACAAAGCTGACAGAATCCATCTTCGGGTCGGCGCAATCGTTCGGATCGCTTCCATCGATGCTGTAATAAATGACAGCTCCAGGGCGTCCCACTATGTTCAGAGATACACGGATGCCTTCTTCCTTATCGTTGAAGGAGGAGGATTCCGGACTGATAACGAGGTCGAAATCCGGATTCAAGTCCACAACGGTCGTTATTTCTTTTTCGTACTTGCTTTCCGTTTCATGTCCTTCTTCCCACTCATAGTACACATGGTAATCCGCCATCAAATGGTTCGATTCCACATTGATACCGCCGCAGTCACGACCGGAATTGATACAGAAGTTGACAGAATCCATATCTGCATCGAACTCATAGGAATACCATCCTTCCGCATCCTGATAGATACGCCGTCCGGGGAATGCGCCCATCAAGTTGGTAGAGGTGGCTTCACCATGTTCGTCCACTCTGGGAATCCAAGCGTAGAGGTAAACTTTTTCCCAGATGGCAGGTTTCTTAAAGTGTACCTGAATACCCTGTGCCAGCGGCTCACGATAGGTGTATGTATAGGTTTGCACTTTCGATTGAGCCGTTCCGCACACAGCCATCACTTTCAGCGTGGTGGTTTCTTTGAAAGTAAGAGGTCCTGTGTATTGTTCCGATTCGGTGGTAGGTTCAGAGCCGTCGGTGGTGTAATAGAGTGTAGCCTGACGACTTCCGCCTACAGCCTGCATAGTAACGGTGATACCATTTTCGAGGTCTTCGAACGTAGTACTTTGCGTGGCGATGATACCCGGAGCGACATCATTGGTCGCTTGTACCCAAATGGCATAACCTTTTCCGCTTGCCACCTTGGTATAGCCATTAAAGGTATTGTTCGCTTTGTTACCCAGGCAGAGGATGAGGTATCCGTTATGACCGTGTACAGTGCACTGATAGCCGTCTTTTTCCGCATATTCATCGGTGACAGGGCTTTCAGAATGTACTCCGGCCAGATGGCGTGCGTTAATCATGGGTTTGATTTCCTCTTTGTATTTTGCCCAGTGGGGATAGAATACGCAAGGAATACCCGGCATAGAGAGCAGGAAGGCGTTTGCCTGTAAGAGGCGGTCTTTCAGTTCTGGCTTCATGGAGTTACCGTTTCCGCCGAACTCCTGTCCATTGTCGCGCAAGAACCAGTCGTGGCTATCAATGAACGTAACGGCATATTTGGACATACCCGCACCCAGAAGTCCGGAGCCTTTGCATCGTCCGTAATCGAAAGCAGCAATGCCATCGAAGGCCTGATACTTGGTCTGGAAGTCCAGTGCCATGGTGTTCATCTGTGCATCGCGAATATTGCGGATGATGTTTTCATTACCCGACCACATTTCCATGAAGGAGATATATGCTCCACCGGCACGGTTGTAGTCATTGATATGCGAAGCATGGAAACCTTTACAGTAATCGTAACGGAAACCATCGTAGTGCATCACATTGATGAGCCATTTGGCATACGCGCGGCACATTTCACGCACCTTCTCGGAGTCGTGTGCCAAATCGCGTGCAGCGGTATAGTTCTGCTCTCCGTCATATCCGTCATCGTACGGTCCGGAGGCAGAGCCCCAGCATTTACCCGCCAAGGTGTCCTGTTTGTTATATGGGTCGTTCATTTCATCATCGGTACAGATGTATGAACCGTCTATTTCGAAGCGTCCATATTCGCCGAAATCCACCGGTGCGAAGTCACACCAGCTGGCCATGGCTTCCACGTGGTTGACAACCATATCCGCCACCACTTTTGTGCCGCTGTTGTGGAAAGATGCAATCAGTTTCTCCAGTTCAGCGCGGCTTCCCCAGTCCGAGTTCTGGTTGCTATACTGACGCGGGTGATAGCCTGTTCCGGAGGCATAGGCACTTGGCGGCAGCCAAACGAGGTCGAAATAGGCACCTATCTCTTCGGCACGCGTGAGCATGGAGCGCCAACGTGTATCCCCAAACTCGCTGGTCATAGTCTCTTCGTCATCCACCTTGTAGCTATCCCAATAGAAGCCCTGCATCATGACATCGCCACATTCGGAGGGAACAGAAGAACCCGGTTGTGGTTCCGGCTCGGTGCCATGCTTATGGACATACACTTCATCGTTCTGATAGATGAACTTGATATAGAAGTCATACTCTCCGTCTTCAGTGACCAGATAACTGCTTTGGTCTTCCGTGAATTGGAACTGATAGCTGGTTTCTGCGTATTTTTCTACGATCCACTGGGCTTTAGTGCAAACATCATAGAGTTTGATGGTTTGTCCGGCTTTGAGTGTGAGGTTCGAAATCATGTATTCGAGCCAGTTGGTTTGCGCGGTGTTTTGTGTACCTTCGACGAATTGTCCGTCCACGAGCAGTCCGTACGAAGGTGTGCAGACTTCTTGTGGTTTGTATGGTTCGCCTGTACCGCAGTTTTTACCCGGTCCGACATAGAGGATATCTGCTCCCCATTTGAGTTTGATGTAGCAGTCGAAGCAGCCGGAGACGGTACATTTGTAGGTGTCTCCTTCGAGGGAGAATCCTTCCACCGTGCTTGGGTCGAGGGGTTTGACCCAAATGGCATCCTGTGTGGCGTTGCAGAGTACGAACTTATCTCCGGCAGAGAACTGCACGTGTGCGACATACTGTTCGTAGTCTTCAAACTTTTCCGTGTGCTCGGCAGCGAAGAAAGTGTTGCCGTTGACCAGAATTCCGTAGTTTTGAGCCAGACAAAGAACGCTGCTCAAAGCAAAAAGAGTAATAAATGCTATTTTTTTCATTGCGTGTATTAAAAACATTAAAGCGCGCAAAGGTACTACAATTATTTGGAACGTGCAAATATTTTCATGTTTTTTTTATATAATCGGTGCATTTGTGCGATTTTTGGCGATTTTTGCCGTTCAATTTCACGCATAGTGTGCATTTTTCCTATCTTTATGGCAGGGTTGTGGCTGTTGGCACTTCCTCACGTTGGTGTTCTTATTCGTTTACGTGTCGTTTTCGTCTCGTTTACGTGTCGTTGTCGTGTCGTTTACGTATTTAGCCTGAACTTTGTTCGGAAATTATTCGGATTTTTTTCAAGAAATATTACCGATATGACAGATGAAGAAAAAAAGAGGGGCGCGATTCCCATCGAGCCCTCTCCCAAAACTACTTATAACACAATTAAAAACTATTATGAAAAAACTACTTTCTCTTAACCGGCTCATGCAAAACCGGTTGGGTTAAAACCTTTCGGTTTTGATCGTATATCAACTATTGATTTTTCAATAAGTTTGTACCCTTTTCCATGCATGACGAGGATAGAAGCCGTACTTCCCTCCAGGCCAAGAAAGTGCCGCAGATGATGAATATAGACCGACAAAGAGCGCGCCGAGAAGAAATCGTCTGTTTTCCAAATGCGTTTGAGGATAAGGCTGCGGTCCACCAACTTGTTCATATTCCGACAAAGGATGAGCAATAGTTCGGTTTCCCGCGCGGACAGTTTCTGTTCTCCGAGCGTTTGCCGTGCCGAATCGAACGTTACCCCTCCGACAGAAAACAGTGTTTCGGGATTATCCTCCGTTCTGCGCGCCAATCTCAACAGCGCTTTCATCTTGCGGAGGAGGATATCCATGACAAAGGGTTTCGCCACGTAATCATCAACGCCTGCCTCATATCCCGCCAAGACCTCTTCGCGTTCGGTACGTTCAGAAAGAAGGATAATCGGCATGTCGTAGTCGCGCGAACGGAACTCTTTGGTCAGTTCCTCGCCCGACACATCCGGCATCTGCGATTCAAAAAGACAAAGATCAATGGCCTGTTGCGAGAGTCGTTCGATTGCGACATCGCTGTTAGCCGCTACGGCAACATCGTAACCCACACTTCGGAGGTAATCTCCCATCACACTGCTCAAATTCGCATCACTTTCGTAGATAAGCACTGTGGCTGACTTTTTCTCTGCAATCATACAAATGCGGTTAGGATGTTTCCTGAAAATAGTACTACAAATATCGTGCCAAACATGGACTAATTTGGAAAAAAGTGCATTATTTTCCAAAAATAGGGGTAAAAATTTGTATATATGGAATACATTTTGTACCTTTGCGGCTTGATACATTAAATAGCGATATGAAGATACTGGTTGTACTGACCGGAGGAACCATTTCGATGGTTCGCAATCCGGAGAGCGGTGCTTTGCATCCCGCTGACACAGAGACGTTCCGTGCGTTTGTGCCGGAGTTGTTTGCACAAGACATCAAAGTAGATATGCTTCCATTCACGCCGCTGATTGATTCATCGGACATCAAGCCGGAGGACTGGAGCAAGATGGCTCATACCATTTATGAGCATTATGATCAGTATGACGGCTTCGTTATCCTTCACGGCACCGACACGATGGCCTATTCGGCAAGTGCGCTGAGTTTCATGCTGCACAACCTGAGCAAGCCGGTAGTGTTCACAGGCAGCCAGTTGCCGGTGGGCGTGCTGCGTTCGGATGCAAAAGAGAACTTGCTGACCGCTGTAGAGATAGCCGCAGCCGTGAATGAGAAAGGACGGAGTATGGTGCCGGAAGTATGTCTGTTCTTCAAAGAGAAACTATACCGCGGCAACCGTTCGACCAAGAAAAACGCCGAGTACTTCGAGGCATTCGAGAGTTTCAATTATCCGTGTCTTGCCAAGGCGGGTGTGCATATCGATTTCCGCGACTCCCTCATTCATCAGGCCGACAACCTGCCGCTGGAGATATGGGACAAACTGGATAGTAATGTGGCCGTGCTGAAGATATTCCCCGGCATCACCCGTGCCGTGGTACACGCAGTGCTTTCCACCCCTGAACTGAAAGGTGTGGTGCTGGAGACCTACGGCGCAGGCAACGCCCCGTCGTTTGAGTGGCTGTACGAAGAAT
>JAGCEW010000099.1 GCA_017650465.1 Paludibacteraceae bacterium | reverse complement strand
TTGATTTCCGGCAGTTCTGCCAGTTTGGGAAGACGCCACAAACCTGTTCCGTTGGCCAGATAGGTATCGGTCATCAGAATGACGGGAGTCATGTTCTCCAAAGCTATCTTACATGCTTCGTATGCAAATTGGAAACAGTTGGCGGATGTGGAGGCTGCCAATACTACGGCAGGGCATTCACCGTTACGACCGTAAACGGCTTGCATCAAGTCGGTTTGTTCGGTCTTGGTAGGAAGACCTGTGGAAGGACCACCGCGTTGTACGTCTATTACTACCAAAGGCAGTTCGGCCATCACAGCCAAACCAACGGCTTCGCTCTTCAGACTCAAACCGGGACCCGAAGTCGAGGTGCAAGCCAAGTCTCCCGCAAACGCAGCACCGATGGCGGTGCACACACCGGCTATCTCGTCTTCGGCTTGTACCACCATTACGCCCATATCCTTGCGGCCTGCCAACTCATGCATGATGTCGGTGGCGGGGGTGATGGGGTAGGAACCCAGGAACAGTTTCTTACCGCATTTGTGGGCAGCAGCTATCAGACCCCAGGCCGTTGCTTTGTTACCGGCGATGGAAGTATAGGTGCCGTGAGCCAAATCATCGGCTTTCTCCACGTTGATAACGTTGATATTCAGGGCGGTATTATTACCATAGTTGTAACCGTCGGTCAGCACTTTCACGTTCGGTGCTATCAGAGCCGGTTTCTTGGCGAACTTACCTTCCAGGAAGTGAATGGCTTTGTCAATAGGACGACCGAACAGCCAGCATACTACGCCCAGCGCGAACATATTGCGCGATTTCAGGATGGCTTTGTTGTCCATTCCCGAATCTTTCAGGCTTTCCTTGGTCATTTCGGTCAGCGCTACCGGTACGATTTGCACGCTTTCGGGGATACCTAGTTCGGTGAACGGATTTTCGGTCTTGTACAGAGCCTTCTCCAGGTCTTTGTCCGTGAACGAATCCGTGTCAACGATTACAACGGCATCTTTCTTGTACATCGAATCGGCTTCGTTGAATTGTGCGCCGGGCACGTTGAATTTGCTGCCAAGCGTGCACACTTTCAGGGCGGCTGCGTTCATCGCTACTATCACATCCGCTTTGTCACCGGGCGTATATACGCCGTTACCCAAACATACTTGGAAACCGCTCACGCCGCCAAGAGTACCTTGCGGTGCGCGAATTTCAGCAGGAAAATCCGGAAGTGTCGAAATCTCGTTGCCCAGGATGGCGCTTAACGACGAGAACATGTTACCCGTCAACTGCATTCCGTCACCTGAGTCTCCGCAGAATCGAACTACAACAGTTTGTTTTTGCATGATACAAAGATTTTTTTGTTTATTTTTTTAGGATTGTTATTGGTTGTTTTCTTCGGTTTGATGCCGCTTTTCTCAAAATTGGCGCACAAAGGTAATGTAAAAAAATGATATAACCAAATTCTTTTCTCTTTTTTGTCATAAAATTTGCACACCTCAAAAAAAAACGCTACCTTTGCACCGAAAATGAACCTGATTTTGCATTCTGATATGGCGATGTGTACCGAAGAAGATGTTTCTCGTCTCCTTCCGTTGGTTTCGCAGCAGCGGCGTGAACAGGCCTTGCGTTTTAAGCATCTTTTCGGGCGCTGGACATCGCTCAAGGCTTATGAACTCTTGCTGCGCCTGTTGTATCCCGATACGCCGCTTGAGCAGTTGCCTTCTGCCGCATTGCCTGTGTTTGAGTACAATGAATACGGACGGCCGTTTATCGCCGGAGGACCTTGTTTTTCTATTAGCCATTGCCGTGAAGCCGTGGCGGTGGCAGTCAGCGATACGCCTGTCGGTGTGGATGTTGAGTCGGTTCGGCGGTTTGATGAAGCGCTTGTCAGGCGCACGATGAATGAGGAGGAGCAGCGGTGTATTTTTGCGGCGGAGGAGCCCGCGCGCGCGTTCATTCGTTTATGGACACAAAAAGAGGCAGTACTCAAACTGCGAGGAACAGGCATCGTGAATGACCTCGCCAATGTCTTGTCCAACACACCCCTGAAAACATCTTCGGAAACACCTTCCGACATGTTCTCTCTCCGGACCATCGATTATCCGCATTTCATCCTTTCCATTGCTCTCTTCCCTTAGGTTTGCCTCGTGTTTGCCTCGAACAAGCCCGCTGTTTTCAATGTATGCTCAATGTATGCTCAATGTATGCTCATCGGATGCTCAATGTATGCTCATCGGATGCTCAAGCCTATTTCACCGAGAGAAAAACTCTCCATTAAAACAGCTTTCTTTCGACTTTTGTCTTTCGACTTTCGACTAAAAAAAACTTTTTTTTCGCTTTTACTTGCACATCTCAAAAAAAAGCACTACCTTTGCAGCCGTTTTTGAAAAATGACAAAGAAATGAAAAAGACATGGCTTTCTTTTTTGCTTGTATTGGCACTTGTTGCCGCTTCTTGCAACAAGAAAGATAACACCCTCAGCGAAGCAGACCTCATTGGTACCTACCAACTGACCGTTGAACCCACAGGACTGATTGAGAAACTGCTTCGTATCCCTACTGAAGCACAGACAGTTACTATCGCACGGACAGATTCCGGACTGTATATGACAGGCCGATATGAAGGGTTCGTTGTTCTCAAAGACAACGCCATTCTGCTTACTCCTTACGTGCGGCACGATACAATCGGTGAACTTCTGCAAGTCCCTCTGGCTATCCAATATACGCACGAACCGCTGCGCCGTCAGGGCAATCATCTTATCTGGCGATCGTTTGTGGCTGTTCATCTTACCGACTTGGAAGAGGCCTTACAGGCTATTCGTGAAGAATTGGACCAAATGATGCCATCTCAGGAGGAAGATGAAGATGAGGATGAGGAAAACGGCAATATCATAGAGGATGTCGTGAATGAGGAAACTCTTACTCGGCTGAAACAAGGTATCGTTATTGCTAATGTGGCTGTGCCGCAGAACTGATAAAACGGAAACTTTTGCGGAAAGAATGTAATTTTTTTGACAAAAGATTTGGTAGTCTCAGAAAAAAGTAGTAATTTTGCAGCCGATTTTTGTGCGATGACAAACGCGAGAGATAATATCGTTACACCAAGCAAACTCGAAATAGGGAACTATGAGTTTGATTTTCAGTTGGATGACGCTTATTTCTCTGCAATAGAAAAGACGGAATTGTTGGGAGGAAACGTCAGCGTACATGCCCGTCTCGCGCTGCGTGAGGAAGATTATGACCTCACCATCCGCGTGAAAGGTAGCGTTCAGGTAACGTGCGATAGATGTCTTGACCCGATGGCTGTTGACGTGGACGCAGAAGAAACAATAGAACCTGAAGAAGAACAAAACGAAATAGATTTGAACTGGTTGGCTTATGAACTGATCGTTATAAATCTGCCGCTTGTGCATCGTCACCAGGATGGTGGTTGCAATCCTCAAATGGACGCACTTCTCCAAGACCACCTATGTAGCGCAACGGAAGAACCCGAAAACGATTGAGGCACAATCCAACAGCCCAAAGATAAGAAAGTAATAAAAATTTAAAAGTTAGATAATTATGGCACATCCTAAACGAAGACAATCGCACACCAGACAAGCGAAACGTCGTACCCATGACGTGGCTAAAATGCCCGCATTGGCTATCTGCCCGAACTGTGGCGCTCACTATTTGTATCATACCGTTTGCCCCAGCTGTGGCTACTATCGCGGTAAGTTAGCAATTGAGAAAGCTGCCGAGGCTGAAAAAAGCATACAAGCAACGCATTTGCGGTATGCAGTACAACAAACATGTATCATAAAGGCTCCGGGCTCTTGAGCTCTGGGCCTTTGTGATACGAGAAAAACAGAATAAATCAAAATAAAGAATCATGTTTCAACGAAACAATGACCCTCAGCGACAAGGGGAAAATAGTCGCAGCGGACGGCCTAAACGCCCTCGCTTTATTGCAGGGACATCGTCCCGAGACGGAGAACGGCCACGCCGTTTTACTCCTCGTGATGAGGAGTCACGTCATTTCACTCCCCGAGACGGGGAAAGACGTCACTTCACTCCTCGTGACGGGGAGCAGACCAAGAAAGAGTTTCGTCCGCGCGTTCAACGCAACGAAAATGTCTATAGCAAACGCAAACGCTTTGTCTACAAAGACCGCTATGAAGATCCCACTAAACCTATCCGTCTGAATAAATATCTTGCTAATGCCGGCATTTGTTCACGACGTGAGGCGGACGATTTCATTCAAGCTGGAGTTATTAGCGTGAATGGAGAAATAGTAAGTAATCTTGGTGCTAAAGTGTTGCCGACCGATCACGTGAAGTTCCACGACCAGCCGGTGCATCGTGAGCACAAAGTATATATATTGCTGAATAAACCTAAAAACACCGTCACAACAACAGACGATCCTGAAGAACGGCACACCGTAATAGATATTGTACGCAACGCTTGTTCGGAGCGTATCTATCCCGTTGGGCGTCTTGACCGCAATACGACAGGTGTGCTACTTCTTACCAATGACGGTGATCTCGCTGCCAAGCTGACACATCCCAAGTTCGGTAAAAAGAAGATTTATGCTGCTACGCTGGATAGAGACCTTACGCCGGAAGACGAAGCCGTTCTGCGTGCCGGCATACGCATCGACGATGATGTGGTCGTACCCGACGCTTTGGAATTCCCTAAAGAGGACCGTATACATATAGGTTTGGAGATACACTCCGGACAGAATCGCGTTGTGCGTCGAATGTTCGAAGCGGTCGGCTATCATGTGATGCAACTTGACCGTGTCTGCTTTGCGGGACTGACCAAGAAGAATGTGGCACGCGGAAAGTTCCGCTTCCTCACACCGAAGGAAGTGGCAATGTTGCAGATGGGCGCATTTGAATAATATAGGGTACATCTATAAAGATGAAACGATACGTATTGATAACATTAGGTTTATGTCTTTTCTTCGGACTGTATGCCGAAGACAAGCGTTTCCCGGCCAATGATAGCCGTGTGACTTATGTCGGTCGTACGATGGTGAAAGATGGTGCCGTCAGTTTCGACTGGACAGGCGTCTATATGCGTATCGCTTTTGAGGGACATCGTCTCTCCATTCGCTGTTATGATTCAGGCTGCGATTATCTGAATGTATGGGTCGACCGTGAAATGACTGCCGAGCCGGATCGTATTATTCGTGTGGAAGGCGACACTACGATATGTCTCTTGGATACCACCTCTTCTGACCGAACAGCTCATCAGGTGATTGTGCAGAAACGAACAGAAGGCGAGCAAGGGAGAATAACGATATATGAATTGTTCGCGGCTGGTGAACTGTTGCCGGCTCTCCCTCTCAAACCACGTCAGTTGGAGTTCATCGGCGATAGTTATACATGTGGCTTTGGAGCGGAAGAGAGCCTTGCTACAGATCCGTTTACACCACAAACAGAATCTTCCTCCAAGTCGTTTGCCTCTATTGTGGCGCGGGCTTTCGATGCCGATTATACTTTGATAGCCCATTCCGGCTTTGGTATCTGCCGTAACTACAACTCCAAGTTCGCAGGTTATTATATGCCGGAACGCTATTTGCAGACATTCGATATGGAGCGTAATGATTCGCTGCACTGGGAGGCAAGGAAAGACGATTTTCGTCCTCAAATGACTATTATCTTTCTCGGAGGGAATGATTTCTCCGCGCAAGTCAATCCTGCATATAAGACATTCGAAGGGCAGTATATAAAACTAATACAGGCCATTCGTGCTAATTATGGCGAAAAACATCCTATTCTTTGTTGCACCAAGAAAGGTGTGCCGATGCTACAAGCATATATGCGGCGGTTGATGAGCAAAGTTGGAAAGGATGGTATTTACTATGTGTCTTGTCAAAATGGTATCTATCCGGACGATGAAATACATTTGGGCGCTTGTCAACACCCGTCTTATGAAGCTCACCGGAAAATGGCATATATGCTTGTACCTTATATATCTTCCATCTTGGGATGGCAGATACCGGAAAATATGAATTTGTAAATTTGTTAACAATATTATAGAATATGTGTGGAATAGTAGGATATATCGGACACACTAAAGCTTTCCCGATTCTTATCAAAGGATTGCATCGTTTGGAATATCGTGGCTACGATAGTGCCGGAGTGGCAATGATTTCTCCTTCCGGACAGCTGAATGTATATAAAGCAATAGGAAAAGTGGCAGAGTTGGAACGTGCCACCTTAGGAAAAGACGTTGAAGGCACAGTTGGTATTGCTCACACACGATGGGCTACACATGGTGAACCCAGTGAACGCAATGCTCATCCGCACTATTCACAGTCCAAGCAATTGGCTATGGTTCATAATGGCATCATTGAGAATTATGAATCCATTCGCCAACGCTTGCAGAAAGAAGAATATCACTTTGTGTCGGATACAGATACGGAAGTGTTGGTGCAATTGATTGAATATGTAAAGATCACCAATGGTCTCTCACTTTTGCAAGCAGTGGAAAAAGCATTACAGCAAGTCACAGGAGCTTATTCAATTGCTGTACTTGACAAGGAAACTCCCAACCAGATTATCGCTGCCCGCAAGGGAAGTCCTTTGGTAATCGGAGTGGGGAAGGACGATTTCTTCTTGGCTTCGGATGCCACACCCATTGTGGAATATACAAAGGATGTTATCTATGTGGGCGATGAAGAGGTTGTAGATTTGACCTTGGGGCAAAAACCGCATATCTATCGTTTGGATGGTACGGAACTTACATACGAAATCAAACATCTTGTGATGACGATTGATGAACTGGAAAAAGGAGGCTTTGAACACTATATGCTGAAAGAGATTTTCGAGCAGCCGAATACTATTCGGGCATCGCTGCAAGAACCGATGCAGCCGCATATAGCACCATTCTGCAAGGCGAAACGCATCATTATCTGTGCTTGTGGTACCAGTTGGCACGCCGGACTGATTGCTAAATATGCCATTGAGCAGATTGCGCGTATTCCGTGTGAAGTGGACTATTCGTCGGAGTTCCGCTATCGCAATCCTGTCTTGTCATCAGACGATATTCTTATTGCCATTTCTCAATCCGGAGAGACGGCGGATACGTTGGCGGCAATTGAACTGGCGCATCAATATGGCACATTTGTGTTCTCAGTATGCAATGTTGTAGGTTCATCTATTCCACGCGCATCTAATGATACCTATTATACGCACGTAGGGCCTGAAATTGGTGTGGCTTCCACCAAAGCGTTTACCGCGCAAGTGATGGCATTAACACTTCTGGCACTGGAAGTGGGGCGCGTTAAAGAAACACTGACGGATGAGCGTTATCTGCATTTGATGAATGAATATCGCATGTTGCCGGATAAGATTGAGGCGGTGTTACAACAAAACGACCGTATTCGTGAATATGCACCGAATCTCAAAGATGCTGTTAGTGCGCTTTACTTGGGACATGGATACAATTTCCCGATTGCATTGGAAGGGGCACTCAAGATGAAAGAGATAAGTTATATCCACGCCGAAGGCTATCCCTCTGCAGAAATGAAACACGGACCTATTGCCCTCATTTCAAGTGAAATGCCTGTGGTAGCCATCGCTCCTCAGTGTGAGACCTATGAGAAAGTAGTTAGCAATATTCGTGTTGTGAAGGCGCGTCAAGGACGTATTATATCGGTGGTCACAGAAGGTGATACACAGGTAAGCGCTGAGTCCGAATTTACTATGACCATTCCTCATATTGATGAATGTCTTAGTCCGATTTTGACAGTTATCCCACTACAACTATTGGCATATCATGTCGCAGTTGTCAGAGGATGCAACGTGGACCAACCCCGTAACTTGGCGAAATCAGTTACGGTGGAATAGGGTGACATCTCTTATAACTTAATCAAAGAGGGATTGAGCTTTCTCTCCGACCACAATAAGTTGGAAGATAAGGGTAGAACGCAGTTCCTTCACCTGTTGAGGAGAGGATGAATCTTGCGTAAGAAGGGAAGAAAGAAGTTGGCGGAGAACACCGCGATTGACGATATACATCTTGTGTAGGAAATCCAACGCACGACCGGAATGGGTCTCCAACATATCCAATAGTGCTTCTTGCACATCGCGACTGCGGCGGATTTGTTGGTCATAAAGAATGCACATTTGTAGAACCTCCACCAAAGCGTGATATTGCACCAGAGGAGCATTCTCTCCTCTGGTGCCGTCTATCAAGAGCAACAGCACATCTTCGCGATACGTACCGCGTAGCAGATTGAGCATAAGACCGGTAACGGCCGCCACAGCATCGTCCGTGTTGTTGTGGTCAAGCAACATCACCTCATAATCTGCCTTATCGTCCATCGAAACGCGGTCAATCTGGCGATACCAATCCGATATGTGTTCACTGTTGTTCACGTCTCCTAATGGTATGCTTACCAGGCAAAGAGCGGATATTTTACCATTTCGGCATTTACCACTTCGCGTACCGTTGCGATGTTCTTCTCGTTCTCAGGATCACGCAGCACGCGGTCAATCAGTTCAACAATCCAAGGCATCTTGTCTTCTTTCAGTCCACGGGTCGTAATGGCGGGAGTGCCGAAACGCAAACCGGATGTTTGGAATGCAGAACGAGTGTCGAATGGAACCATATTCTTGTTGGTAGTGATATCTGCGGCAACAAGAGCTTTTTCTGCCACTTTACCGGTCAGATCAGGATATTTAGTGCGCAAGTCAACCAGCATAGAGTGGTTGTCTGTACCGCCCGAAATAATCTTATAACCATTGTCTATGAAAGCTTGTGCCATAACAGCGGCATTCTTCTTCACTTGCGTCTGATATACTTTGAAATCAGGAGTTAGTGCCTCGCCGAAAGCAACAGCTTTAGCAGCAATGACGTGCTCTAAAGGACCACCTTGTACACCGGGGAATACAGCGCTATCCAATATGGCGGACATCATCTTGATTTCTCCCTTAGGAGTTGTTTTGCCCCAAGGATTAGGGAAGTCCTTACCCATCATAATCACACCGCCGCGGGGACCACGGAGAGTCTTGTGCGTAGTTGTGGTAACAATGTGAGCGTACTTTACAGGATTTTCAAGCAGTCCGGCAGCAATCAGTCCGGCGGGGTGGGCCATATCTACCATAAAGATAGCACCAATCTCGTCGGCCACTTTGCGGATACGGGCATAGTCCCATTCGCGGCTATAAGCACTTGCGCCGGCAATAATCAGTTTCGGTTTTTCTGCGCGGGCTACTTGCTCCAGTTGGTCGTAATCAACGCGTCCTGTCTGCTCATTCAGGTTGTATTCCAATGCGTGGAACATCAAACCGGAGAAATTCACTGGGCTTCCGTGTGACAGATGACCGCCGTGGCTTAAGTTCAGACCGAGGAACTTGTCACCGGCTTTCAGGCAAGCCATAAATACGCACATGTTTGCTTGTGCGCCTGAGTGAGGCTGTACGTTGGCATATTCTGCGCCAAACAACTTCTTGAGTCGGTCACGAGCAATGTTTTCGCTTTGGTCAACCACTTCACAGCCTCCATAGTAGCGATGGCCGGGATAACCTTCAGCATACTTATTGGTCATCACACTACCCATAGCCTCCATCACTTGGTCACTCACATAGTTCTCACTGGCAATCAGCTCAATGCCGCGAGTCTGACGTTCACGCTCTTGGCGGATAAGATCAAAGATCTCTGTGTCTCTTGTCATAATGAATAAAGTGTTAATTTGGTTAAGTTTGACTATTATTTAGTGAAAAACGCTGCAAAGATACGCTTTTTTTTGCATATATCCAAAAAAAGTATTACTTTTGCACGATTTTTTTGAGAGACGGCTGAAAATGAAGAAGTTTTTACCATATATTGCCATTATAGGGGCGATGCTGATTTGGGCAGCAAGTGGTATTGCCATTAAGATGGCATTAGTTAATTTTACCTCTTTAACATTGTTGGTAATGCGTTTCTCGTTGGCGATTTTTCTCTTGTTAGTCATCGGTCTTATTTGTCATCGGAATTCATTGCTCGGATTGCAAAAAGTGAAATGGAAGGATCTTCCCTTATTTCTTTTGGCTGGTTTCTTCCAACCGTGTTTATACTATCTGTTGGAGACATATACCTATGATGCGTTACAGTCTCCTACCATAGCTGAGGCACTACTTTCTACCTCACCTGTTCTTTCTCCGCTTTTTGCAATGGTGCTTCTCAAAGAAAATGTGACGCGCAATAATATAATAGGAATCTTCGTCTCCACGGTAGGAATGTTAATGCTGGTTCTGGTCGGTTCTGAGGAATTTTCTATTGGCAACAAGTGGGGAATTCTTACAGCATTTTTATCGGTCGTTACCGCTATTCTATACTCCGTTGTGCTAAAAAAAATACCTGTAGGTTACAATTCCCTCACCATCGTGTTTTATGTGCAGATATGTGCCTTGTTCTTGTTCTATCCTTTATGGATTGTCCGTGAGGGAATTCATATGCCATTTCCAATCGATATGGATCTTTGGACAGACAGCCTCTTGCGTTCTTTGGCGGGAGTGGGGTATTTGGGAGTCGGCTCGACAGTAATAGCC
>JAGCEW010000098.1 GCA_017650465.1 Paludibacteraceae bacterium | reverse complement strand
GGAAACTTGCCGCCGCAAACGAAAAACAGCAGATAATCCAAATGATTCTTAACAGGAAACTGCTTAAAATCTTCCCAGTCGCCGACAGTGCCGGAAACCTGGACTGGTATTCGCAGAACTACGCCCTGCCCCTGAATTTGGATGGGAAGGAATATCTTTTCATAAGGAAGCAGCTGAACTACTGTCAGGAGTTGGTTGTCATGCAGGAATTTGAGATGTTGGACACCGTTTTCGCCAAAACCGTCAAATACCAAAAGCAGCACGCCTCCGGCTTTCTGCCCTCCCCGTTCCGCTTCCGTGCGGAGATTCTTTACAACAGGATCAGTGCCGGAAAATGGACGGCCATGTCCGGAGTGACCATCGGACTGCTGTTTTTCTTTCTCTTCCTGTTCTATAGCGGAAAAGGTAAAAGGATGCCACGGACAATCAGACGGATTGGTTTGCTCTGCATGGTGCTGCTCACAGTGTTTCTGGCCTGCATGTTTGCGCTCCGGTGGATTGTCGGCGGGCACATACCGATGGCCGGAAGCCATGACACGATGAACCTGATGGCACTGTTTGTCTGCATACTGTGCCTATGCCTGCACAAACGCACCGGAATGGCGGTCCCCTCCGGCCTGCTCATGACAGGATTCCTGATGCTTGTTTCCATGATAGGGGGCGCGAACCCGACTGTGACACCGCTGATGCCGGTGCTCTCCTCCCCGCTCCTCAGCCTGCACGTCACCGTCATCATGATGGCATACGCGATGCTCTTTTTCGTGGCGCTCAACAGCATTTCGGCCATCGTTGCAGGATGCGGCCATGGCAGGATGCGGGAACAGATGGAACGCCAGCGGCTCTTGGGCATGCTCCTGCTCTATCCGGCCACAGCCCTGCTGACTGTCGGCATTTTCATCGGGGCAGTATGGGCCAACATATCATGGGGCAGGTACTGGTCGTGGGACCCGAAGGAGGTATGGGCACTGATAACACTGCTTGTCTACGCCATGCCGTTACACGACAGAATCTGGCGGAATTTTCAAAAGCCCTGGTTCTTCCACATCTATTGCCTGATAGCCTTCCTGAGCGTGCTCATCACCTATTTCGGCGTAAACTTCATCTTAGGCGGCATGCACGCGTATAATTAGTAGAGACGCAATGCATTGCGTCTCTACATTCCAATCCTATTCAGGAACGTAGATGATTTCGCCGTTCTCCAGCTCGTATGCGGTGCCTACACTAACCAATTGCTTTTATCACATTCAGCATCGTCTGAAAGTCTCCCACTTCGTGGTAACGGACATTAGAAGTGGATATGTTGTTGAACAGTTTTTTTGCACAGTCAATCTTTGCCTTTTCCACGCCTTTCAACTGCATGGAATCCATTGATCCTTTGGTTTCGGCGATAAAGAACACATGCTTGATACCCATGTTGTCGTTGAAGGCAATAGCCCAGTCTGGGGCATAGTTGCCCACTGGTGTCGGAATTTGGAATGAGCGTGGCAATTTGGCATAGACGCACACCTCCTCGGCCTTATCCAATTCTTCAGCAAAGTCGCGTTCACCCTGACTGTCAGGAAACACATAATCAAGGATATGTTTCTTGGCCTCGTAAGCTTTGTCAACGGTTTGGCGGTTCTTTCCTTTGGTGAAGATGTCAGAATCGTACTGGTTTTCCGTACGATTGTAGCTGATGTGTTCCACAATCATCGTAGCCTTCTGTTCACGGATGATATGACTCACCTTGCGGATGAACTCTTCGGGGTTGTTCTTGAACATGTACAACTTCGACCGCTGAATGCCTTTCAGAATGCGGGTAACTGTACGGCGTGTCAGCGTGGCGGCTTTGGCTATATCGCCCACCAAGTCGTATGGCACATTGCTGGTTGACACATCACGCATCTCTTTTGTCCGTATGCTCTGTTCGCCAGTGAAGTCCAGATTGTCATCGCCTTGGATACCTGTTGTGACCACATACTTCAGCTGCGTGACATTCAACTCGCTGTTAATGGCGGCAATAGCTTTCTGTATCAGCTCCTCGCTGTCATAATGCACCGTATAGACATAGCGGTGGTTGATTTCATTCCACAAGGCTTTGAATTCCTTCTTTTCGGCATTGTCGTTCAAACGCTCGTTCACCACTTCCGCCTTGCCGTTGGCATCTTCCACCATATCGTCCAAAGCGGCTGGGTCAAAGATACTCTGAATCAGTTTGTGCACCTGCTCTTCAATGGGTTGCAGTTTTTTGCTCATCGGAGCCAAAGTACCCTTCTCCATATCATCATGATAGTCTTGCAAGATATTACCCTTCTCATCGATATAGTCATTATCGAACAGATAACTTACGATACTGGCAGCCTCTTGCTCCGAAATGGTGTGTTTCTCCTCACCCACTTTTACCGTAACGCCTTTAAAATAATCGACCGTGGCTTGTGTCGGACGATCGCGCAAAGTGTCTTTGGTTTCCTTCTGCAAAGCATCAACAAAAGAACTGTAGTTCTCGTTGGCGATGACAGTCAGTTTGTTGGTGTCGTGAACGGCATCGCCCAAGCGTTCCT
>JAGCEW010000097.1 GCA_017650465.1 Paludibacteraceae bacterium | reverse complement strand
TGAGCGCATATTGAATAAACTGCTCTTTGTCGCGCAAAGAGCCAAATACCTCACCATGAAGGAGAGGTTCTAAATCAACTACCTTGTGCGCTCCATCACTAAAAGTAAGCGCCAAACGATAATCGCCTTGATAATCAACATCTTTTACGCGTAACATAACAAATATCTCCGTTTTAACGATTTTGCGCTGCAAAATTACTAATTTTTTTTGATATATGCAAGAAAAAATGCACTTTGTTTTCACATTGTGCATTTTTCCTCAATTTCCCCTTTATCATGCCCGCGAACCAGGCGGATTTCCTCTTGTTATTTTACTTCCTGTCCCGTCATGGTAAACACCTTCTCCCCGCGGAGGATGAAGAGTTGGCCGTCTTTAATGACCTTAGTCGTGATGGGTGCTGGGTCATTGGTGATTTGGTCGATGCCTTGCGGCGCATAGTAGAACTGACCAAAGATGGTATAGCCCCACGACGGATTCGTCAGTTTCAGCAGGTACTCTCCCGATTCCGTGATTTGTATTGTTATTTTATTCTGGAACGTGTTAACCAACGGCGCTCTGTTGTGAGAAGGCACTTGTGCCGGCGCAGTGTGATTAAGTGAATAGGTAACATCCACTCCAGTGTTCTCATGAATGGTCAGTTGGTCGCCTTGCAAAGTCGCCACCACTTGGTTCGGATCCACGGGATCAACCGTTGATGAGCCCGGATCGTCTTGTGCGTACAGCGGAATGGTGTCAACAGGTGCAAACGGGTCATAATTATACTCGCAACCATACTGCTCGCCCATGTCAGACACATAGACTTGCTCGCCGTTTTTGTAGGCGCAGAGAACTAACTGCCCGCAACTACATGCGCAGTCCGGTCCCGGGCAAAATTGTCCTGCAGGACCATCCGACAAGCCGACACCTTCTGTCCAATAGATAGTCCAAGGTATTATATGTTCTCCGTCGCTATCTGAAATAATATATTCCACTTCGATGGTAAATACTCTTGGCGTTTCATCAGAAATACTGAGCACGGTTGCCTTATAGCCGTTCGGGCATCGTTCAGGATCTCCACCATACCAAAGATTAGTCAATCTATCCCCTACTTTAGCATTGAAGTTATAGAGCAAATATTCATGTGTGCTGCCTGCCGGAATATAATAAATTTTACCGTACCAGTCTTCCCGCATAGCTCCTTTGTATTTCCCGTCTTGTTCTAATTTTGTGTAACGTTGTAAATCATAATATTTAGGATATGCAATAATGGTGTCTTTTGTCAAACGGTAGTGCAGCGTCCTGAACGACTCATATTCCGGTCCCATAGCATCGCTTATTCCCAATACATTCCACTCGTCGCAAAGCAAATGTTGGTCATGCTCACAGCCGTACTGCTCACCCATTCTCGATGTATATATCTGTTCGCCGTTCTTGTATGCGCAGAGAAGTGTGTAAACACCCACATCTGCAATACTTGCCACAGCTACCAAGCCGTATGGCGTTTCTGGAGAGCCGACACCTTCTATCCAATAAATAGGGTAAGTGGTGGTATCTTCATGCGTCTGATGAATGTCTTTCACTTGGATGGTGAATATTCTTGGGTAGTCATTACTGATAGCTTGTACAACTCCCTGATATGCGGCTTCTTCGGAGTACGTGCTTCCTATCCATAGATTCGACAAGGTGTCGCCTACTTGTGCATTGAATGCATAGAGCAAATACTCTTGCGTTCTATCTGCCGGAAAATAATAGATATCCTGATTGTTGCCTTCCCGCATAGCGCCCAGGTACGGAGAGTCCTTATCTGAGGCCAATTTGACATACTGTTGCCCGTTGATGAGCGTATCGGTCGTTAATTGGTACTTAATAACTTGGTCGAAATTGATATAACCAAAACTTTGAAAACTCTCATGCCAAACATTCCACTCGTCGCAGAGGGAGGGAAGTTTCAGGTCTGTCTCAATATGGCTCACTTGGATGTAGTCATAGCTGCCATGTTCGAAAGGAATGCCGGAAACGGTTGCCTTTGTGCCCAGAGGAATCGTATCCAACTGATCGATCAGCTGCCCGTCATCCGTTACTAGATAATACGTTTTGTCGCTTGTGACTAAAACTATCGTCAGGCAGGGCGGACATTCTTCGTCCGGTTCGCAAGGAAAACCTTCAGCTTGGAATGTTCCGTTTACTTCAATCCATGGTTCGGTTAATGTACGAACGGACGGCATACACCATCTGTCACTTGCCTCGTTGGTCATCCACGCGCTGCTTACTATCGTAAGTACAAGCGTAAAAAAGCTCTTTTTCATAGTATTGCTGTATTTTGTAGTTTCTCTTGTAATTGGCCGCCGGAAACGCCTAATTTCCTGGCGGTCAGATCTTTTAACTTACCGATACTCTTCGGCGAACAATTCAGCATCTCGGCGATCTCTTTGTGGCTTAAACCGATCAGTACCAATACGCACAGCCGGATGTCCTGTTCGTTCAACCCTTGTGCCAGTAGACTGTCAGCCAGCCCTTGAAACAGTTTGTCCGTCCGACGGCATAGTTCAGCATACTCATTCCATGCCAATTCCTGCCGCAGATTTTCGGCGTTGCGAACGATTTGTATGTTTTGCGCCAATTCGTTTCGGCGAGAGGTATCATAAGCTGATTTTTCCAAATGTAACTTTCGCTGTTTATGTACAACCACTGCTCCCCAAACCAACAATACGATACCTATTGCCCATAAAAGGATTGTATTCCAAGATGCAGCCTGTTCCTTTTTTGACAAATCCTGCTGCAGCAACTGCACAGCCTGCGTCAGTTCGCCATGACGCGCCTCGATGGCTTTCTGTACATCTGCACGCTTGGAAGAGAGCGCACGAAGAACTTCCGTATCCGCTGTACTGTCGTTGTGTGTCAAGATATAATAGAGGTCATCCAGCGCAAAGAGGTTCGTCGTTCGCGGCAGAAGCAGTCGCGCATAATACGTCGCCGAATCGTCTATCTGTAAATAGGAAAAGGCTTGTGCACGCAACGTGAGAAGGTAGTCATTTGCCGGCGGCGTGGTATGAATCAGTACCGAGTCATATTCCTTGGCAAATAAGCAAGCTGCGGCTCTGCTCTCACGCACTTTCTCCAATAACGGTTCTTGCGGATAGGTTTGTACCGCTTTGGCGATGAGCGCCAAAGCGGAATCCTTGTGCGCCATCGCCGCTTGTTCCCACGCCATGTTATTAAGCGCGTAGGCGTAAGCAAGCGTGTCTCCGGAAGCCGCAAAATGCTCCGCCGAAAGGGCATAGACCCGGTAGGCTGTCGGATGGTCATTTGCCTGTCGGCACATGTTCGCCATATTCGAATACACACGTCCGAGCAACAGTTCATCGTTTGTCCCGCTATGTGCTGCCTCAATGAAACATTGCATGGCTTCCACCTGCTTCCCATCCTCGCGTAATGCCTTTCCGTTCTGGTAGCACGTCATCGCACTGGATAATAATATGACTGCAAAAATATTCATATTACTGAATCTTTACGCCACTTGGACTGTAGAAATGCTTGCCGAAACGGATAAGCACTCTTCCATTTTGCATTACTTTACGGACTTTGTCAATAGGATATTGGAACGTACCATAGACGAAACCTATACTCGGGTGGGATAATTGTATGTCGTACTGTGCCGTGTCTGTGAGTGTCAGTGTGACGGACTCATCGAAACTGGTTTGCAGAACAATCTGCGGATGGGTTATATTGTTCACCGAAATCTGGGCATTCCCTTCCAACCCTTCATATACTTTCAGCGTGTTTCCTGTGAGTTCTGCTTTCGCTTGGTTCGGATCAATGGGAT
>JAGCEW010000096.1 GCA_017650465.1 Paludibacteraceae bacterium | reverse complement strand
TGCAAGTATGGAACATCTCTTCGGTAGTGGTCACGTTCTCCATATTGAATGAGGTGAGATCAAGCGACTCCAAGGCCTTACACTCAACGAACATAAAAGCCATATTGGTTACATTATCGGTATTGAACGAGCTGAGGTCAACCGATTTAAGGGCATGGCATCTGTTGAACATGGCCCGCATTGTCGTTACGTCTTTCGTATTGAGGTTGTTCAATCCGGTAATGGTTTGTAGAATGGATAGCGAGTAGTCAGTTCTTGTCTCTGAAATGGTCTCGTATCCACCGTAGAACATTCGATACATGGAGGTAAGTGGTGCGTTCTTCATCGACTCTTCTATAACCACCTTGGTAATCTGGTCATGATATTCCTTCCAACGTGCGGCAGTAGGTTTAGCAATCGGGTCGTACAATTCATAATCGGAGCTGATGGTAGAGTAGGACCCATCGTACCGATAGTACAACGTATTTCCGATTCGAACTGTATATACTTTAGTTACGGGAGTGAAATATCCGGGGAGGTTGGTACCATGATCGGGACGGGCATAACTCTTGTCGATGTAAGAAGCGTCATAGGCGGTACCGAAGAAACCTTTTAAGCTGGTACATCCGCTGAACATATTTGTCGAACTGGTTATTTTAGAGCTTGCACTCCAATCGATATCCGTATAGATTGCCTTCAGACTAGAGCAATTCATAAACATGGCTTCTACGCTCCACAGGCTGGAAATGTCGAATGCAGAAATACCGGTGATGCTTTCCAGTGCTGTGCATCCATTGAACATATTGGCCATTCTCGTTACTTTCGCAGTATTGAATTTGGATACATACAGCGATTTGAGTGCCGCACAGTCGGAGAACATAGACATCATCGTTGTTACGTTGGCGGTGTTGAAGTTGGAGACATCGATACGTGTCAGTTTTTTGCAGTTGGCGAACATCGCACTCATATTTTTTACCTTGTCGGTATTGAGTCCGGAAACATCGAGCGACTCCAGATTATTGCATCCGCTGAACATTGCGCGCATGTTGGTACACTCGGAGGTGTTAAGATAGTTCATGCTCTGGATTTCGGTCACGTTTTTCATTCCATAGAACCATGCTCTACAGGTGGTCGGACGGGCATCGGCCATACTCGGAGAAAAGCCCACTTTCGTGATTTTTTCCTTTGCTTCGGTAGTCATATTATCTGCACCCACGCCATCTGCATTCCAATCAAATGGATTGTAGAGTGCAAAGTCGGCATCGTAGTTGATTGCCATGATAGTACACTGCTGACTCGTTGTTGCGTAGATGACTTTTTCCGAGGTGAAATAGCCGGATGTTCCGGATTTGTCAGGACGGGCATAAGTCTTGTCCAATTTCGTAGAGACAAGTCTGGTTCCAAACTCTCCTTTTATCTTGGCGCAATCTGAGAACATATTGGTTGATTCGGTCAGGGTGCTGCTTGAAGACATATTAACATTACAGTAAATAGTAGTCAGATTCGGGCAGTTTGCAAACATATATTCTGCATTCTTCAAACTCTTCACGCGGAATTTGGCAATGTCCAACGTGGTCAGTGCTTTACAATTGGCGAACATAAAGCTCATATCCTCCACGTTGTTCGTGTTGAAACTTTTCAGGTCAAGCGTTGTGAGTGCCTCACAGCCGGAGAACATGGATGCCATATATTTCACTGCAGTGGTATTGAAAGCGCTGAAATCGAGCGAGGTCAGCGCGGCGCAGTCCTCAAACATGTGGGACATAGTGGTCACCTTTGCTGTGTTGAAATTGCTCAAATCGATAGATTTCAATGTCTTCAGGCCATAGAACATGTAGCTCATGTCGGTCACACTGGCGGTATTGAGGTTGCCTAAACCGGTGATGGATTCTACAGCGGGCAATGGATAGGAAACTGTGCCGCAGAATAAATCTGCCATTGATGTGAGCGAGACTTTACTCATGGACGCATCAATAACCACTTTCTTTACTTCCGTATTATAATTTTGCCACCTGAAAACAATCCCTTCCGACGATCTAAATCTCTCCGAGTTGGGGCGGCTGGAAGTGCCGTAATTGTCATCATAATAATAGGTGAGTGTTTTGGTGGAGCTGTTGTACGAGGTGTACACTTCAGCTGCCTGTGCGCCGAAGGCCATCATTAGACCGAGCGCGAGGGAGAAAAGAGTTCTTTTCATTAGTTGTGAAATTTTGTTGGGTTAATATTTGGGTTTGTTGGTTTGTTAGTGTTTCAATGGACTATGGATTAATTAACTTTGTGATTGCGAAAATACACTTCTGTTTCGTATTATTTTTCAATTTGGCGGCAAAGGTACTGCTTTTTTTTGAGATATGCAAATAATTTCGCAAAAAAAGTGATTTTTTGCGAAATTATTATAACAGGCATTCATAGGACTCCCTAAGTCTTCCTATGTAGGTTGCTGAAAATATGGCTTGAAATATGCTTGAGAATACGGTGAGCATCCATTGAGCATCCATTGAGCATACATTGAGCATACATTGAGCATACATTGAGCATACATTGAAAACTGCGGGATTGTTCGAGGCAAACAGGTGTTTTACTGAATGACGAAATGGTGCGATTCGCGGGTATTATTGCCATCGAACAGGAGTAGGTAGGTTCCTGTGGGTAGTTCAAAGCGGTGCTCGCTCTGTGGGCCGTTCGAGAGGGTTTGTGCTACTGCGCGTCCGAGGATGTCATACAGTCGGATGGAACCCTGTGTGTCCGCCGTGACGGTCAGCGTTCGGCGTCGTACGGAGATGGCGATATGTTGGGTGTAGGCTGTGAGATGATTCGCGGTATATTCGGGTATCAGGGGGCAGGTACAGAACGTTCGTCCGTCGTCTGTGCGGGTGAGTTCCGCCCAGTAAGGCGTACCGAATGCCAATGTGCGGCTGTCGTCACCAGTGACATAGATATATGTGCCCTTTTCCCCGATGCGTAGGTCCGGAGTGTTGTTGGTGATTTCTTGTCCGTCGTTGAACCATCGTATATGCGAGAAAGTATATCCTCCGTTGTACTTTTCGTTTTGGAGCATCAGTACATCGTTCCAGCGTTGGAGAATGATACTTGCGGGATAAAGGACATGGAGCGTGTCGGCAAAGGAGAGTTGCTGTCCGCACATACCATTTATGTTGATAGAGAAGGGATAGTTGTCGGGTCGCAGATATGTTCCGTCGGTGCGATGCTGCGGCAAAGGGAATGTGAGGCGCGCAGGCAGTGTGTCGGTGAGGGAGAAAGTGAGGTCGTTCAGTCCCTGACTATGTCCGAGCGGTGTGAAGGCCAGTGACCATGAGTAGATGCGTCCTGTGCGGTCAGGCAGGAGAAGGGAGACACTGTCCTGGTCGGCACAAACGACGGTGGGTGCAACAAGGGAGGTGTTCAGAGTGTCGCAACAAGAGATGGTCTTGAGTTGCAGGGTATAGAGGGTATCGAAACAGATGTCTGAATCCGCCTGATAGGTGGTGTCACTGACAATGGTATCCGCATGGAAGGTCTGTCCTCTCCAACGATACGGTAGCATCTGCGTGCAGATGGTGTCACGGAGCGTGTCCAAGACGCCTGTGGGTTCGATATGGAGGAAAAGGGTGTAGAACGTATCGAAGCACTTGTCGGCGTTATTCCGGTAGGTGGTGTCTCTGCCTATGGTGTCGGTGAGGAAGGTGTGTCCGTGCCAGCGGTAGGGTAACATCTGCGTGCAAACGGTGTCGTAGAGTGTGTCTCTTATGCCCGCCATCTCAAGGTGGAGGAAAGCGATAGAGTCACAGCCGTAACGGTCGATGAGCGTGTCGCGGTAGTCGCCTGCGTAGTTATAGCGTTTGTTATTCCACAGTGTGTCGGGTTGGTTGCAGAGGACTATGGTGTCGATGGTAAGTGGATAGGGGTCGAGCCATGAGTCCGGTGGTGTGGGTGCGCGCCGTATCCTTCCGGCATGACTGACAGAGAGATGGAGCGTGAGGATGGAATCGCAGCCGTATTGGTTGACGAGCGTGTCGGCATAGAAACCGGGTTCGGTGTACGGCAGTCCACGCCAGAGGTAATAACCACCCTGACAGACGACAGCCTCTTCCACCGGCATACGTGTGACAGGGTTGATTTGCAGATATCCCTGGTAGATGACGGTGTCGTGGCAACCGGTATAACTGCTGGTGAGTGTGTCGGAGTAGGGTCCCGGTTCGGTATGGATGAAGGGTCCGTGCTGCAAGAAACTGCCTTGGCAGATGGCGGTGTCAAGGGGTATGATGGTCTTGCCGGCATTGACGACAAGGAACGAATGCGTCTCCTCCGACTCGCAAAGTCCGCCCGATATGCCTGCGGTGAGGGATATCTCATATTCACCTCCCGGAACGAGAAAGATGGTGTCGGGATTGTAAGAAGTGTAGGTCGTACTATTGCCCCATGGGTCGCGGATTTGCCAGAAGGCTGTTTCGCACTCTTCGTTCAGTCGGTCGAGTCCGAGGTAAGAGGAGGAGACGTAACTGGTGTTGGTGAGAAGGAGCGTGTCCATACATTCGCCGTGCCGCTGGTCGGCCGTGTAAGAGGCGATAGGTACGCGTGGGTCTGCTCTGCGTGAGATGGTGAAATAGCATTCAGGGTTCTCGATGTTCATTACGCGGCAGGTATAGAGTGTGCCGTCGTTAGGAACCGTAACGGTTCGTTCGGTGGACGAGAAAGAAGGGTCGGCATCGCTTTGCCAGAGGTAGCGGAAGTAGTCGGGTGCTGCCAGGGTGGAGGAGTCGTCCACGGCACCGCACCGCTCGAACTGCAAATCGCGGTCGGCAATGTCGATGCCAAAATAGGCGTAACCGTAGTGCCCGTAGAACGAACAATCGGACGTGGTAAGCTGGATACGGACAGTGCGATTGCGATAGGGGCTGAGGTCGATACTCATGGCTGTCCAGTCCTTCCAGCAGATAGAATCCTCCTTGATATCCTGCGGCGAGTTGGCACCGGGGTAGGTGCCGGTGAAATAGCGGTCGGTGTGCCATTGTGAGCGGTCGATGTTATAACCGGAAACGAAGTCGAACGAGTAGCAGTTGCTGGAAAGAGGTCTTCCGTATTCATCCAGAATCTGGAGGGTGAAGGACGGTTGTTCGTCGGCTTTGTGTCCCGGCATCTGAAGTACCGCGGCATAATAGAGGATAAGCAAGGGGGCTGCATCGGTTACACGGTGGGTATAGGTGATACGTTCGGCACCGCTATAGTCCTTCTGATTGACAAACTCCTTGCTCCACGCCAGATTGCCGAGCCTGACACACGGCCGTCCGTCGGGCAGCACCATACGAAGCCCTTTGCGGGGATTGGACGTGTAGGTGTAGGGGTCGTAGGCGGTGGAATCGGAGAGAATGGTATGCCGGCTCTGCCAACCATAGACGGCTGTGCCGATGAGAGAGTCGATGCGTCCTGTGTGCAGTGCAGGGTTCTGGAACGTACCGTACTGACATAGCGCACGGTCCAGATCAAGATAGGGGAACACATCCGCCCACATGGTGCAGGGCAAAAGAAACAGGAGCAGGAAGAGAAGTCGGTTGTTCATCGTTTTATGTTTCAGAACTGGATACCAAGCAGCGAATAGCGTGCTGCACCTCGCATGATTATTATATGACCGTCTTGCAGCCGTTTATAGGTGCCTTGCCGGTCGGATTGTACGGATTGCAGGTCTGTGGGGGTATGACGTGCCGAGACTGCCTCAAGGACGAAACGCGTGTCGGACGAGGCAACGCCCGAAGTGAAGGTGTAGTCCTCCAAGAGAAGGTTGACGGTGCAGTTGAGTTGGCGGTCGGTAAGGTAGAGGGCGTCCAACTGTGTGGGGTCGTATCGGGAAGCGTCAAATCGGAAAGTGTAAGTGCCGGCTTTGGTGATGGTATAGCCGAGCGGAACGACTTGCGGTGCAGGTAAAGCCATATAAGAGAGTTGTTGCTGTCCGCACAGGGCATAGAGGTTAAGCGAACGGTTCTGCATTTTTCCGAGGTCGGCATTATAATCAAATCCGTCGGTGTAAGCAGGCGCAAAGAGCAGTCCGACATAGTCAATCTGCTGCTGTCCCGAAAGGGTGATACCCGTGAGCAGTTCTTCGTCGTTGCCGTTTTCATCCGCTGCGGCCATCAAACGGGCTGGTGATTGCTGTGCGCGTCCGGCATAAGGGAAACAGAGCGAGTCGCCCAGACCAATCTGCACAAAGAAGTTCTGAAATGTTCCGATTTCGGCACGATTGACCTGTTGGGGCAGATAGACGGTGCCGTCCGTATTGGGCATAACGATATAGCGGAGTGTGCCTTGCCACGAGTAACCATGGTCGGAAAGGGCAAGGATACCGATGCCGTTGTTGCCGTCCAGTCCCTGAATGTCGGAGAAAGAAGCAAGGTACGGATTCCCCACAAGGTTCCATCCGGCTTCGTTGGGCAGAACACTGCTTTCTCCCGCGCCGTAGGGTGTGACAGGCACTTTCCGGTAGTCAAGGCCGGATGCTGCGGTTTCGCCCTGCGAGAGGTCGGGATGCATGGGGAAGCGCAGTACGGCATACTGCTGCCACTCTCCCAGTACCTGCTTCGGCATGGCGTAGACGGTATAGCCTTTCCCTGCGAGGAGAGTGCCGGATGTGACATCCTCCCAACCTGTGTCGTGGTGTGCGCGACGTTCTCCGTTGTAGTGCTGCAGACCAAATTCCGCGGGTGTGCCGTCGGCATAGGTGATGTCGGAGAACGGTACAGGGTAGGGCAGTGAAAGTGCGTAGTACTGTCGGTTGCTGACGATGTAGTCATAACAGATGAGGTTGTTGGGGGTGAAGACCTCTCCGTTGACCACCATCTGCGGGTAACAGAACCGGTACGTACGATGCGTATATTCGCCTCCTCGGAGTGTGAGGTTGCCATTGACAGTGAGCGAGACCCCTTCCGGAACGACCAGTTTGCCGTTGCCATAAACGGACATGTTCCGACAGGTGAGATTCTGCGAGAGATTGAGAACGCCCCCGGAAAGGATGACAATATCGTCGGTATAGTCCACATGCGTGGCTCCGGTGGTGACATAGGCGGGAATCGTGAGGCGTTTGAAACCCGTGAGCATCCCATCGTCACCGAAAAGACGGACAAGAACCTGTGTGCCTGCACGGGAAAGCAAGGAGTCGGGAACAGACAGTTCATAAACAGCACGGTCCACCTCACAGGATGCCAGTGCCATCCGGTTGCCCTCGGACCCGTCCGGCGAGCCGATGCTGTAAGAGACGGCATTACCGGTATAGAGCACCTGCACTCCGCCGGTCTGCCAAGCAAGGACCTGCATGTCGGATTCGGGAAGGTAGTGCGCATAGAGGTGGGTGACTGCATCCGGCACAAAATAACCCGAAACGGAGCGTGTGCGGATGTACTCATCGCCTGTCAGGTCGGGATTGTCGTACCATCCGTTGAACATCCATCCGTCATCGGATGAGACGGTGGGCCAAGGAATACCCGTGACATTGGAGCGCTGGTAAAGCGTCTGTCCGCTGATGTTTCCGTGTTCGCCCGTATGAAACGAGGTGGTTACCCCGTCTGCTCTGCTTTCAGGCGTGATATAGACGGTCCATGCGCCCGCGTACTCGGTAGAAGAGACCGCTTTCTTTTCTGCAATCTGGTCCACAGGGATTGTGGTGTACCACTTGACGGAACGGTTCGTACGCGACAGATAGTAGGTGTTCCCCCCTAAAGAGGAATATGTGGAGATGGTGAAGCGTGCGGCTGTAGAGGTGGAAGAGTCCAGTCGCCGTAGGACGAGATAGGAACCCGGCGAAGTGGCATCGGTGTTGCCTGCGTTGTATGCAGCCTGTGCGGAAGCCGTAGGACCGAGCAGATGTTTGTAAGAATTATGCCCTACATCCGGGAATCGGTAACAACCGTAGTAGGTAAGGTACTGACAGAAATGGATGGCATAGTTGCCTTGCAGTTCGGGCGATGTGGTAACCGCACCCGCCTTGCTGTTCTCGCCGCTGTTGGCATAAAGGAACCATGTCTGCCGGTCGCCGCTTGTGTTGCCATCGTCCAGCGCGAAATAGATGTATTCCAGCGCCTGCACCAAGCGTTCGGACGGAACAGGCAGATAAACGGGTTTCTGTGCGGACAGCGAAAACGAAGCGGAAGTACAGACAATTGCAAGGAGTGTTCTGGAAGGATAAGAAAGTTTCATATAGATAGTTTTTCGTGTGAACAAAGTGTGTTTATTTCTTCGCTAAGGGTATGCTAAGGGTATGGTGGAAAAATATGAAAACGAGACAGCCGATTTTTCGCTTTATCAAAACAAAGTTGCCAAAGCACAGGGATTGCTATTTCCGTAAAGATGGCACACCAATAGTCAAACTGCACCGGGAAGAACCAAAAATCGGCACGGAAAGCACCCCTGGCAACCTCATCCCCATAGAAATGCACGAACGTCCAGCAGAGTATGAAACGGACCAACAGATGGTGCGTCATAATCGCCCATGTGTTACGACTGACCAACTGCTCCACTTTGGAGGACCGCACGTAGCGCGCAATCACCATACTTGCCAGCATCCAGAAAAGACAACCGAACATACCTGCAAGCAGCGGCCGCAGAACATGACCGTCGTAATTCATAAAAGCAAGCACATACATGTGGTCGCCATTAATCATAACCGGTGCCCAAAGTGCAAGGATGAACAGCATGAACCAACCGATATTCCCCCAAGAGAGACGTGGCTCGATATACAACCGGAAACACCGCCCCAACTGGAGGAAGAAAAGTGTGTACGCAATCCTCTGCACGACCATCCATCCACGTCCTGTCAACGGCAGAGATGCGCTGTAAAGCCCTGCCAAGGCAACGAGGGCATAAAGTATCAGCACCGCCCAATCCGGTATGTGACGGGCAAACATATACAGGAGTCCGTAAACCAGAAGCGCGAGATAGAACATGCCAATGAACCAAGTGGCCAGATTGAGAATGTACTGGTGGCCGCTGATGAACGGCTCGACCAAAAGCGCATGGAACGTCCAGACCTGCGAGGTGGGAGGGAGATAGTCAACAGGATGACGGAGATTGATGAGGGTGACAATGCCGGCATAAACGATGTTCCAACCTAAAAAAGGCAGAAGGAGATTGCGTGTCTTTTTCCAGACAAAGCGTCCGAAGCCGGACCATTCCATATCCCTGAACAAATAGCCGCTGACGAACAGGAACAGCGCCAAGTGGTAGCTGTAGACAGGAAACAGATGGGAAAGCCAAGCGGCACCCGGCGTTGCTGCAGTGTGCCTCATGACAACCAGAAGAATGGCTATCATACGCAGAATATCGACAGGGCGATTCCGCTGCATGTTTTCGCTGTACTTTTCTTCCTGGGATGCCATAACTAATAAGCCAACTTCACAAAACGCCGCAAAGGTACAAAAATATTCCGAGGAAGACAAAAAAAATCGCATCTTTTTTGCCAAAATAGGAAAAAAAGCAGAAAAATGCACAATTTTGAAACTTTTTTGCAAAAATATTTGGTCATATCAAAAAAAAGCAGTACTTTTGCACGTTTTTCGGCTTTACCCTGCTCATGTACGCACGTGTATATGTAGAAAACAAGTACCGAATAGGGGTGACCGGAAACGGAAAAGAAAGACAACAAACAACCAAATTATTAACCAAAAAAAGTTACAATGCCTACAATTCAACAATTAGTTCGAAAAGGAAGAGCAGAACTTCAGGACAACAGCAAGAGTCCGGCACTGGACAGCTGCCCGCAACGCCGTGGCGTATGTGTCCGCGTTTACACAACAACTCCTAAAAAGCCTAATTCCGCAATGCGTAAGGTGGCTCGTGTTCGTCTGACGAACCAGAAGGAAGTGAACGCCTACATACCGGGTGAGGGTCACAACTTGCAGGAGCACTCGATCGTAATGGTTCGCGGTGGTCGTGTAAAAGACCTGCCAGGTGTACGTTACCACATTGTGCGTGGTACGCTGGATACGGCCGGTGTTGCCAACCGCTTGCAGCGTCGCAGCAAGTACGGAGCAAAACGTCCGAAAGCAAAGAAGTAAGCCATAAGGCTGCCGGAAGCCGGTGAAAGGCTGAAGGCGATGCGAAAATTCCTAAGTAAAAACTAAACGTTCCATACGTTGGGACAGATTACAAATGGGTTGATCGGTTGAGTAAGGCAACGGCCTGAAGCGATTACAACCAAAAAAAACAAAGTAAAAACAACATGAGAAAAGCCAAACCAAAAAAGCGTGTGATCCTACCGGATCCCGTGTACGGAGAGGTAATGGTTGCAAAATTTGTGAACCACCTCATGCTCGATGGCAAGAAGAATACTGCGTATGACGTATTCTATACGGCTTTGGATCTTGTCGGTCAAAAGAACAAGGATGCAGAGAAGACTGCATTGGATGTTTGGAAAGCAGCTTTGGACAACATCACCCCGCTGGTGGAGGTAAAGTCGAAGCGTATCGGTGGTGCCACATTCCAGGTTCCTACCGAGATTCGTGCAGACCGCAAGGAGTCAATAGCCATGAAGAACATGATTCTCTTCGCCCGCAAGCGCGGCGGTCATTCGATGGCCGAGAAACTGGCGGCAGAGATTATGGATGCTATGAATAGTCAGGGCGGTGCCTTCAAGCGTAAGGAAGATATGCACCGTATGGCCGAGGCTAACCGTGCATTCGCACACTTCCGTTTCTAATCAAGATATATGGCAAAGCACGATTTAAAACTGAACAGAAACATCGGTATCATGGCTCATATTGATGCAGGTAAGACTACAACTTCTGAACGTATCCTGTTCTACACAGGTTTGACTCACAAGATCGGAGAGGTGCATGACGGTGCCGCTACGATGGACTGGATGGAGCAGGAGCAAGAGCGTGGTATCACTATTACCTCTGCGGCAACGACTACGTTCTGGAACTATGCAGGTGATAAATATAAGATCAACCTGATAGATACTCCGGGTCACGTAGACTTTACGGTGGAGGTTGAGCGTTCCTTGCGCATCCTTGACGGTGCTGTAATGGCACTGTGTGCAGTGGGTGGCGTACAGCCTCAGTCGGAGACAGTATGGCGTCAGGCAGACAAGTATGGCGTTCCCCGTTTGTGTTATGTGAATAAGATGGATCGTTCGGGTGCCAACTTCTTTGATGTGGTGACTCAAATCCATGAGGTTCTGGGCGCTACTCCGTGTCCGATACAGATTCCTGTAGGGGCTGAGGAGACATTCAAAGGTGTGGTTGACCTGGTGAAAATGAAAGCCATCCTTTGGCATGACGAGACGATGGGTGCCGAATATGAGGTTACTGATATCCCTGCTAATCTGCAAGCTGAGGCAGAAGAGTGGCGTGATAAAATGCTGGAGGCCGTTGCCGAGTTTGACGACGTGCTGATGGAGAAGTATTTCTCTGATCCTTCCACCATTACTGAAGACGAAATTCGTGCCGCCATTCGCAAAGGTACACTTGGTATGCACATATTCCCCGTTATATGTGGTTCGTCGTTCAAGAACAAGGGCGTTCAAACCATGTTAGACGCTGTGTGTGCGTATTTGCCAAGTCCGATGGATGCAGAGCATATCGATGGTAAGGATCCGCGTACGGATGCACCTATTACTCGTAAACCTGACGAGGACCAACCTTTGTGTGCTTTGGCGTTCAAGATAGCTACTGACCCATACGTAGGTCGTCTGTGCTACTTTAGAGTTTATTCGGGTAAGTTAGAAGCCGGTTCATACGTCTATAATACCCGTTCGGGCAAGAAGGAACGTATAAGCCGTATTTTCCAAATGCACTCAAACCACCAGAACCCCGTAGATGTTATATGCGCGGGCGATATAGGCGCGGGCGTGGGATTTAAGGATATACGCACGGGCGACACGCTGTGTGCTGAAGACCATCCTATTACCTTGGAGTCTATAGAGTTCCCTGCACCTGTGATCGGTATCAGTGTTGAGCCGAAGAGCCAAGCGGACCTGGATAAACTGGGTGTAGGTTTGGCTAAGTTGGCTGAAGAAGATCCAACGTTCACCGTTAAGACAGACGAGCAGACTGGTCAGACCGTGATCAGCGGTATGGGTGAGTTGCACTTGGAAATTATTATTGACCGTTTGAAACGTGAGTTTAAGGTTGAGTGCAACCAAGGTCGTCCGCAAGTAGCTTACCGTGAGGCAATTTCTGCTCCAGTTGAGTTGCGTGAAACATACAAGAAACAGACAGGTGGTCGTGGTAAGTTCGCTGACATGATTGTCCGCGTAGAACCCGCAGACGAAGACTTCGAGGGCAGCCTCCAGTTTGTCAACGAGGTTAAAGGCGGAAATATCCCGAAGGAGTATATACCTGCTATAGAAAAGGGTTTCCAGAACGCAATGAAGACCGGTGTGCTGGCCGGTTACCCGCTTGACAAACTGAAAGTGACCGTGATTGACGGTAGTTTCCACCCTGTGGACTCCGACCAGTTGTCGTTTGAGGTATGTGCGCAGATGGCCTTCAAGAACGCGAGCGTGAAAGCCAAACCCACTTTGATGGAGCCTATCATGAAGATAGAAGTGGTAACTCCGGAAGAGAGCATGGGTGACGTAATCGGTGACTTGAACAAACGTCGCGGCCAAGTGGAAGGCATGGACACAGCCCGTACAGGTGCTCGTATAGTGAAAGCCAAAGTGCCATTGAGCGAGATGTTCGGATATGTGACGGCCTTACGTACCATAACATCAGGTCGTGCCACGAGTTCGATGGAGTTCTCGCACTACGCTCCCGTAAGCAGCGCAATAGCCAAGGCAGTGCTGACAGAGTGCGGAGGTCGTGCAGAGTTAGTATAAGAAACGTTAAGTTTAATGAACGCGCCTGCACGCGTAGGGCGCAAGCAAATGACTCTTTGCGTACAGCGTGCAGGGCAATATGAAAACAACTAAAACAAGTTAAAACAATGAGTCAGAAAATTAGAATCAAACTGAAATCGTTCGACCATAATCTGGTGGACAAGTCTGCAGAGAAGATTGTGAAGACGGTGAAGGCAACAGGTGCCGTGGTAAGCGGTCCTATTCCATTGCCAACTCACAAACGCATTTTTACTGTAAACCGTTCAACGTTCGTGAACAAGAAATCACGTGAGCAATTTGAACTTTCGAGTTACAAGCGTCTCATAGATATCTACAACTCGAACAATAAGACAGTAGAAGCTTTGATGAAACTGGAACTTGCCAGCGGTGTAGAGGTAGAAATCAAAGTTTGATAAAATCACGGAGTACTTCCCTCGGATAGGCTACTCGTAGTAATCCCGCGGGCGAGAGTGCTCAAAAAGTAACAACAAATAACTAAATCCACAAAAAAAATGTCAGGATTATTAGGAAAAAAGATCGGAATGACTTCCGTATTCGGTGCTGATGGTAAGAATATCCCATGCACCGTGATTGAAGTTGGTCCTTGCGTTGTAACGCAACTGAAGACCGTGGAGAAAGACGGCTATCAGGCTGTTCAGGTAGGTTTCATGCCTAAGAGCGAGAAACACACCAACAAGGCTGAGGCTGGTCACTTCAAGGCAGCAGGCGTGCAGCCGATGCGTCATCTGGCCGAATTCGATGGATTCGACAAAGAGGTGAAGTTGGGCGACACACTGACAGTTGACATGTTCGAAGAGAACACGTACGTTGACGTAATCGGAACCAGCAAAGGTAAAGGTTTCCAAGGCGTTGTTAAACGTCACGGTTTCGGCGGTGTGGGCCAGTCCACTCATGGCCAGGATGACCGTCTGCGTGCTCCAGGTTCGGTAGGTGCGTGCGCTTATCCTTCCCGTATCTTCCCCGGCACTCGTATGGCTGGTCACATGGGACAGGATCGCGTTACGGTTCAGAACCTTGTAGTGTTGAAAGTAATCCCCGAATATAACCTCTTGATGGTCAAGGGTTCAATTCCTGGGGCAAAAAACAGTATTGTTATCATTAACAAATAAGCAGTATGGAACTTAGTATTATGAATATGGCCGGTAAAGACACCGGCAAGAAGGTGGTTCTGAATGATGCCATCTTCGGTATTGAGCCTAACGACCATGCTATCTATTTGGACGTTAAGCAATACTTGGCAAACAACCGTCAAGGAACAGCCAAGGCAAAACAACGTAGTGAAAACGCACACTCAACCCGCAAACTCGGTCGCCAGAAAGGTGGCGGTGGTGCACGTCCGGGTGATTTGAAATCTCCTGTTCGCGTAGGTGGTGGTACCATCTTCGGTCCTGTACCTCGTGACTATAGTTTCAAATTGAATCACAAAGTGAAACAACTGGCTCGTCGTAGTGCATTAAGCCTGCGTGCTAAACAGGATCAGATTATCGTATTGGATACTCTCCATTTCGATGCTCCGAAGACCAAAGCCATGATAGAAGTTATGAATAACTTGAATGTGGCAGGTAAGAAGGTGCTGTTCGTTTTGGCAGAGAACAATGCGGAAGTGTTGAAGTCAGCTAATAATATCCAGCGTACGAATGTAATTACAGCGGGTGAACTGAATACATACGCGCTGATGAATGCAAATGCAATCGTGCTGGTTGAGGCTGCAGTAAAAGCTATCGAAGAAACTTTTAACGCATAAGGAGACAGGATTATGGCAATTATTATTAAACCCATCGTCACTGAAAAGATGACCGCTGCCACCGAGAAGCTTAATCGTTATGGTTTCATGGTAGCGCGCACTGCCGGTAAAATTGAAATTAAGAAGGCAGTAGAAGAAATGTACAATGTTCAGGTAGAAGATGTGAACACAATGGTGGTCGCTCCCAAGGTGAAACAGCGTTGGACAAAGAGCGGTCTGCTTCGTGGCAAGACAGCATCGTATAAGAAAGCTATCGTGACATTGAAAGAAGGAGAAACAATAGATTTTTATAGCAATATCTAAAAATGGCTGTACGTAAATTAAAACCCACTACACCAGGGCAAAGACACAAAGTTATTGGCGCGTTTGATACAATTACCGCAAGCGCACCAGAGAAGTCTCTCGTGTTCGGTAAAACCAAGTCAGGTGGTCGCAACAACGTCGGTAAGATGACGATGCGCTACATTGGTGGAGGACACAAGCAGAAATTTCGCGTAATTGACTTCAAACGCAATAAAGATGGTGTACCCGCTGTTGTAAAAACGATTGAGTATGATCCGAATCGTTCGGCTCGCATTGCTCTATTGTTCTATGCCGATGGCGAGAAGCGTTATATTCTTGCACCTAATGGACTGCAAGTAGGTCAAACAGTAATGTCGGGTGAAAATGTAGCACCTGAAGTAGGAAATGCTCTTCCGATGGCAAATATGCCCATGGGTACCATAATGCACAACATCGAACTTCGTCCCGGTCAGGGAGCACAGATGGTTCGTTCAGCAGGTACTTTCGCACAGTTGGCCGGTAAGGAAGACAAGTATGCAATCATTAAGTTGCCTTCAGGCGAACTTCGTAAAGTGTTGGCAGCCTGCAAAGCCACAGTAGGCGTTGTGGGGAACAGTGACCATGCTTTGGAGAAATCCGGTAAAGCAGGTCGTAGCCGTTGGCTGGGTCGTCGTCCGCGTAACCGTGGCGTTGTAATGAACCCTGTAGATCACCCAATGGGTGGTGGTGAAGGCCGCGCAAGTGGTGGCCATCCGAGAAGCCGCAAGGGCTTGCTGGCTAAGGGATACAAGACTCGTCATCCGAAGAACCAGAGTAACCAATACATTATTGAAAGACGTAAAAAGTAACCTATTAAATTAGAGAAATTATGAGTCGTTCATTAAAAAAAGGACCCTTTATCAACGTAAAGTTGGAGAAAAAGGTGCTGGCTATGAATGAGGCAAACAAAAAAGAAGTTGTCAAAACATGGAGCCGTGCATCGATGATCTCCCCTGATTTTGTAGGTCACACTATCGCAGTTCACAATGGAAATAAGTTCATTCCCGTGTATGTAACCGAAAATATGGTAGGTCACAAGTTGGGCGAATTCGCACCGACACGTATCTTCCGCGGTCATGCAGGAAAGAAATAATCCATTGAAATCCAATTAACAATTAAATTTAAAGATTAAAATGGGTGCTAGAAAACATAATACAGCTGAAGCTCGTAAAGAGGCTCAAAAGACTCAATACTTTGCTAAGCTCAACAACGTTCCTACATCTCCTCGAAAAATGCGCCTTGTGGCTGACATGATTCGTGGTATGGAAGTGAACCGTGCACTTGGCGCATTGCATTTCTCAACGAAAGAAGCAAGTCGCGCCTTGGAGAAACTCCTGAAATCTGCTATTGCCAACTGGGAAACCAAAACCGGCAAGAAAGCAGATCAAGAAACTTTATATGTAACGTGCATCACCGTTGACGGTGGCATGATGTTGAAACGTCTGTTGACCGCTCCTCAAGGTCGCGGATATCGTGTTCGCAAACGTTCGAATCACGTTACAATATTCGTAGATACTAAAAATACTAACGCTGAAAAGTAAACAGAAATGGGACAAAAAATTAATCCAATAGCAAACCGTCTTGGCATTGTCCGTGGTTGGGATTCCAACTGGTTTGGCGGTAAGAACTACGGAGATACTCTTCTCGAGGATAGTAAAATCCGCGAGTATTTGAATGCCCGTTTGGCTGAAGCAAGTATTTCTCGTATCGTTATCGAAAGAACTCTGAAACTTGTAACTGTTACTGTCTGCACTGCTCGCCCCGGATATATTATCGGTAAGGGTGGACAAGAGGTTGACAAATTGAAAGAGGAATTGAAGAAACTTACCAAACAGGAAGATGTTCAAATTAACATCTTCGAGGTGAAACGTCCGGAATTGGATGCAACCATTGTGGCTAACAAGATTGCCCGTCAATTGGAGGGAAAGATTGCATATCGCCGCGCTATCAAGATGGCTATTGCCAGCACGATGCGCATGGGTGCAGAAGGAATCAAGGTGCAGGTGAGTGGCCGTTTGAACGGCGCCGAAATTGCCCGTGCTGAGATGTTTAAAGAAGGACGTACTCCGCTGCACACATTGCGTGCAGACATCGACTATTGCCATGCCGGCGCATTGACGAAAGTTGGTATCATTGGTGTAAAGGTTTGGATTTGCCGTGGCGAGGTCTATGGCAAGAAAGACTTGGCTCCAAATTACACGCAGAAGCAGGATGGAAATCGTGGTGGCGAACGCCGTGGCGATCGTCGTGATGACCGTCGTGGAGGTTTCCGTAGAAACAGAAAACAATAAGTAGAACCGATTTGTAGATTACAGTTATGTTACAACCAAAGAAAACAAAATTCCGCCGCTCGCAAAAAGGTCGCATTAAAGGCAATGCGCAACGCGGTCATGAGCTTGCTTTTGGCTCGTTTGGTATCAAGAGTCTTGGTACCATCTGGTTGACAGGTCGTCAAATCGAAGCAGCCCGTATCGCAGTGACTCGTTATATGCAACGTCAGGGACAGGTATGGATCCGCGTTTTCCCTGATAAACCTATTACCAAGAAACCATTGGATGTCCGTATGGGTAAAGGTAAAGGTGCTCCAGAAGGATTCGTAGTACCATTGGCTCCCGGAAGAATTATCTTCGAGATAGATGGTGTACCATACGATGTGGCTAAAGAGGCACTCCGTCTGGCTGCTCAAAAGCTTCCTATCAAAACCAAATTTGTCGTAAGACCTGATTACGACGCAACCCAATTAGTATAATCAAGGATTATGAAAACAGCTGAAATTAAAGAATTAACGACTGCTGAGCTTGAGGAGCGTATCGCAACAGAGCGTGAAAACCTCGTTCGCTTGAAACTCAATCACAGTATTTCTCCGTTGGACAATCCGTTGCAGATTAAGGTTGCTCGTAAGACAATCGCTCGTCTCGCAACAGAATTGCGTGCAAGAGAATTAACCAAGTAAATTATCGACAGAAATGGAAAGAAATCTTAGAAAAGAGCGTCAGGGTATTGTTACTTCCGACAAGATGGATAAGACAATTGTCGTAGCCGTTAAGTGGAAAGAAAAACACCCTATTTATGGCAAGTTTGTCAATAAAACTCGCAAGTTCCATGTTCATGACGAGAAAAATGAAGCAGGAATCGGTGATACCGTTCGCATCATGGAGACTCGTCCATTGAGCAAAACTGTTCGTTGGCGTTTAACTCAAATTATTGAAAGGGCTAAGTAATGTTACAACAAGAATCAAGACTTACAGTGGCGGACAACTCCGGTGCGAAAGAAGCACTTGTGATCCGTGTGCTGGGCGGAACGAAGAAACGTTACGCGACCCTCGGTGATACAGTAGTAGTAGCAGTGAAGGGCGTTATTCCTAATAGCGACATCAAGGATGGTACGGTTAGTCGTGCAATCGTTGTACGTGTGAAGAAAGAAGTTCGTCGTGCTGACGGCAGTTATATCCGTTTTGATGACAACGCTTGCGTTCTCATCACCAATGCGGGTGAGCTTCGTGGCAGCCGTATCTTCGGTCCTGTAGCTCGCGAATTGCGCCAAACGAACATGAAAATAATCTCATTGGCACCTGAAGTGCTTTAATCACTAAAACAAGTTCTCAATATGGCAAAACTTCATATTAAGAAGGGTGATACCGTTTATGTAAACGCAGGTGCTTCCAAGGGCAAAACCGGTCGTGTACTGGAGGTGCTCGTTGAGAAACAGCGTGCTGTCGTAGAGGGTGTCAATATGGTAAGCAAGGCTACCAAACCCAATGCAAAGAATCCGCAAGGCGGAATTGTTAAGCAAGAAGCATCAATCCATATTTCCAACCTGAATCCTGTGGAGAATGGTCGTCCCGTTCGCGTAGGTCGTGTTGTGAAAGACGGAAAGTTGGTTCGTGTAAGTAAAAAAACAGGTAAAGAAATCTAAGCAATGAATACAGCAAGTCTAAAACAAGATTATCAGGAGCGCATTGTGCCCATCTTGATGAAAGAGTTCGGATATAGCACTGTCATGCAGTGCCCCAAACTCGAGAAGATAGTCCTCAACCAAGGACTTGGCGAAGCTACTGCTGACAAGAAAATTGTAGATGTCGCTCAACAAGAGATGACCTTGATTTCCGGTCAGAAGGCCGTTGCTACGGTTTCCAAGAAGGATATAGCAAACTTCAAGGTTCGTAAAAAGATGCCGATAGGCGTTCGCGTAACTCTCCGTGGAGAACGTATGTACGAGTTCTTGGAGCGTCTCGTCCGTGTGGCTCTTCCCCGTATCCGTGACTTCCGTGGCATCAACAATAAAATGGATGGTCGTGGTAATTATACGCTGGGAATTACCGAGCAGATTATCTTCCCTGAAATAAACATTGATAACATTACCAAACTATTGGGAATGAACATCACGTTCGTAACTACCGCTCAAACCGATGCCGAAGGTTTTGCTTTGTTGCGTGAGTTTGGTTTGCCGTTCAAAAAGTAACCTTTCAAAATTAGAAAAACTATGGCAAAAGAATCAATGAAAGCCCGCGAGGTTAAACGTGCCAAACTCTGCGCTCGTTACGCAGCAAAACGCGCTCAACTCCTCAAGGACGGTGACTACGAAGGACTCCAAGCTCTTCCGAAGAACGCCAGTCCGGTTCGTCTGCACAATCGTTGTAAGATAACCGGTCGTCCGAAAGGTTATATGCGTGCATTTGGCCTAAGCCGTATTCAATTCCGCGAGATGGCCTCTAAAGGCTTGATTCCCGGAGTGAAGAAAGCTTCCTGGTAAAAATAAAACTCAGCTTTCTGTGGATAAAGGATGACGCTTGCGTCTCCTCTATCCAAGGGGAAGCGAGATAAACAAAATTATTCATTAAATATTGTTCCGATTGTCGGAATTAATTTAAAAACAAAAACAAAATGACAGATCCAATCGCAGATTATCTGACTCGTCTCAGAAATGCAATCAAAGCCGGTCACCGCGTAGTGGAAGTACCTGCTTCGAATCTGAAGAAAGAGATCACGCGTATCTTGTTTGAGAAAGGTTATATTCTTTCTTACAAGTTCGTGGAAGATGGCCCTCAAGGCACTATTAAGATTGCTTTGAAGTATGATCAAACTAACAAGACAAATGCCATCAAGTGTTTACAACGTGTTTCAACTCCAGGTCTTCGTCAGTATGTGGGTTATCGTGAGATGCCTCGCGTGCTTAATGGACTTGGTATCGCTATCCTCAGTACTTCCAAGGGAGTTATGACGAACAAGGAAGCTGCTATTCAAAAGTTGGGTGGTGAGGTTATTTGTTATGTTTATTAATGTAAGGAGGAATGTAAGATGTCAAGAATTGGTAAATTACCCATCACTATTCCTGCAGGCGTAACCGTAACAGTTAGCCCAGAGAATGTTGTGACCGTTAAGGGTCCCAAAGGTGAACTCTCTCAAAAAGTAAATCCAATCATCACCGTTTCCGTTGAGGATGGCGTGTGCCATGTAACTCGTCCGAATGATGAGAAACAGAGTCGTTCGATGCACGGTCTTTATCGCGCACTTATCCATAACATGGTAGTTGGTGTAAGCGAAGGTTACAGAAAAGTGCTGGAACTTGTAGGTGTTGGTTATCGTGTTGAACTCGCTCAGCCTCAGGTGCTGAATTTCTCGCTGGGTTATACGCACGCTATCTATCTTGGTTTGCCCAAAGAAGTGAAAGTGGAGACAAAATCCGAGCGTAACCAGAATCCCCTTGTAATCCTTGAGTCTGCCGATAAGCAACTCATTGGTCAGGTTTGTGCTAAGATTCGTTCATTCCGCAAACCCGAACCTTACAAAGGTAAAGGTATTAAGTTCCAAGGTGAAGTTATTCGTCGTAAGGCTGGTAAGTCGGCTGGTAAATAAGAAAGGAATAAGTTATGATTAAGAAAATCGCAAGAAGACAGAGAATTAAGGCTTCCATCCGCACTCGCATTGCGGGTACTGCTGAGCAACCGCGTCTGACCGTATTCCGCAGTAACAGCCAGATTTATGCACAGGTTATTGATGACGAAAAGGGACAGACCCTTGCAAGTGCTTCATCGCTGAGCATTAAAGATAAAATGACCAAAACAGAGAAAGCTGCTCAGGTTGGTAAGATGATTGCCGAAGCTGCCAAGAAGGCAGGAGTTGAGGCTGTCGTTTTTGACCGTAATGGTTATCTCTACCATGGCCGAGTTAAATCATTAGCAGATGCTGCTCGTGAAGCAGGTCTTAAATTCTAAAAACACGTAGACAGATATGAATAGAGTTAAAACCACACAAGACTTGGAGCTCAAGGAGCGCCTTGTTGCAGTTAATCGCGTAACCAAGGTTACGAAAGGTGGACGTACATTCACGTTTGCAGCTATCGTTGTTGTTGGAAATGAGAACGGTATCGTAGGTTATGGCTTGGGTAAGGCCGGTGAAGTACAGGCTGCTATCCAGAAAGGTACTGAGGCTGCCAAGAAGAATCTTATTCAAGTGCCCATTCTCAAGGGTACCATTCCTCACGAGCAGTATGCCAAGTTCGGCGGTGCCCGCGTTTACCTCCAGCCTGCATCGCACGGTACCGGAGTGAAGGCCGGTGGTGCAATGCGTGCCGTTTTGGAGAGCGTAGGTGTTACCGACGTGTTGGCTAAGGCAAAAGGTAGTTCCAATCCTCATAACTTGGTAAAGGCTACTATCGCCGCACTTGGTGAGATGCGCGACGCCCGTCAGGTTGCTCAAAGCCGTGGTGTAAGTTTGAATGTAGTGTTTAACGGTTAATTTCATTGGAAACTATGGCTAAAATTAAAATTCAGCAAGTTCGTAGCATCATCAAATGCACGAAGAACCAGAAGCTCACAATGGCTGCTCTGGGACTCAAGAAAATGAACCAAATCGTTGAGCATGAGGCTACTCCCGCCATCATGGGTATGGTTGAGAATGTAAAACACTTGGTAAAAGTAATTGATTAACTCTCAAAAACAAGTAAGTTATGGAATTATATAATTTAACGCCGGCAGCCGGTTCGGTGAAGACCGCAAAACGCATTGGTCGTGGTGCAGGTTCGGGTCTGGGGGGAACCTCTACTCGTGGTCACAAAGGTGCCAAGTCGCGTTCTGGTTATTCGAAGAAGATCGGCTTCGAAGGTGGTCAGATGCCTATGCAGCGACGTCTGCCTAAGTTCGGATTTAAGAACATCAACCGCGTTGAGTATAAGGCTATTAACCTCAGTACTCTCCAGCAACTTGCTGAGACGAAACATCTCGACGTTATCGGTCTTCCCGAATTGTTTGAGGCTGGTTTCATCAACAAGTCGATGCTCGTTAAAATCCTTGGCAATGGTCAACTGACAGCTAAACTCACTGTGAAAGCAAACGCTTTCTCAAAGAGTGCAGAACAGGCTATCACTGCCGCCGGTGGAACTATCGAAAAAATCTAAGTTATGCGAAAATTTATTGAGACCATTCAAAATATCTGGAAGATTGAGGACCTCCGCAGTCGTTTGTTGACCACGATTCTGTTCGTGCTCATCTATCGTTTCGGATCGTTTGTCGTTCTTCCTGGTATTGATCCGACTGCCCTCACCAGCTTGCACAATCAGACTGCAGGTGGTTTGATGGCTCTGCTTGACATGTTCTCCGGAGGTGCATTCTCCAATGCTTCGGTATTTGCATTGGGTATTATGCCTTACATCTCTGCTTCAATTGTTGTGCAACTGCTCACAATAGCGGTTCCATACTTCCAAAAGATGCAGAAAGAAGGCGAATCCGGACGTCAGAAGATGAATCAAATCACACGCTACCTTACTGTGGCAATTCTTTTGTTCCAAGGACCAAGTTATTTGGTTAACCTCTCGGTACAAATGGCTCAGGCTGGTCAAAGTCTTGCTATTGGGTTCAACTGGTTCACTATCAGTTCTACCATCATCCTATGCGCAGGGTCTATGTTTGTCATGTGGCTAGGTGAACGCATTACGGATCGGGGTGTAGGTAATGGTATTTCTTTCATTATCTTGATTGGTATCATTGCTCGTCTTCCGGGTGCTGTGTTGCAAGAGTTCTCGTTGCGTTTCAACGAAACAGGTAGCGGTGGATTGATGGTGTTCTTTGCCGAAATCATCATCCTCTTGCTCGTGTTCGCTTTCGCAATTCTGCTCGTTCAGGGCACGCGTAAGATTCCCGTACAATATGCTAAACGCGTAGTGGGAAATAAGCAGTATGGTGGTGTCCGTCAGTATATTCCTCTCAAGGTAAATGCTGCCAATGTGATGCCTATCATTTTTGCTCAAGCTATCATGTTTATACCTATTGCTATTGTTGGTTTCCGTGCTGACGGCTCAAATGCTTTTGTTCAGGCGTTTATGGATAACAATGGCTTCTGGTATAATTTCGTGTTTGCCATCCTCATTATTGCATTTACGTATTTCTACACAGCGGTCATCATCAATCCTGTCCAGATGGCTGAGAACCTGAAGTTGAATAATGGCTTTATTCCCGGTGTTAAGCCCGGTAAGAAAACTGCTGAGTATATTGACGAGATTATGTCTCGTATCACATTGCCAGGTAGTATTCTGTTAGCTATTATTGCCGTTCTGCCTGCTTTTGCGCGTCTCTTTGGCGTTAGCATGGGATTTGCGCAGTTCTTTGGCGGAACCAGTCTTCTCATTATGGTGGGCGTGATTTTGGATACGCTGCAACAAATCGAATCTCATCTTTTGATGCGTCACTATGACGGTTTCTTTGAGAACGGTATGCGCATTAAAGGACGTAGTGGAGCAATGGCTTATTAAACGATAAGTGTCAATGATCTATCTCAAGACAGATGAAGAAGTAGAGCTCATGCGGGAAAGTAATATTCTGCTGGGTAAGACCTATGCCGAATTGGCAAAGGTCATCCAGCCGGGTATCACAACTGCGCAATTGGACAAAATGGCCTACGAGTTCATCATGGATAACGGCGGAGAGCCGGCATGCCTTAATTTCGACGGATATCCTGCCACCCT
>JAGCEW010000011.1 GCA_017650465.1 Paludibacteraceae bacterium | reverse complement strand
CGAACCTAACACCAAAGATAGGACTTGTTATAGGGTATCGGAATCTTGGAATCGGCTATTCTGTAAACCTTTACAAAGGTTACTCGAACTTGAAGTTCTCCATCACACAGAGTGCTTTCGGACTGGAATTTAGGATGCGAAAAGCCTCTTATACGAAGGGTTATATAGACGCTGCTTCAACGGAAGGACGTTACGATTTGAGTCCGGGTGATTTGAGGGTGACGACCTTCTTTTTGAACGCCTATTATGCCTTTAACCGTAAGCGGTTCTCGATGCCGGCAGCGTTCAATCAGAGCTATATACAGCGTCGTTCGGCAGGATCGGTGCTAATCTATGCAGACTTTCTATATTCGGATATCGAGAACCTAACCGACGCGCTCATCACGCAAGGAGGCGGTTTGCGCGAGATGGAACTATATCAAACGGCCGTGGGAGTGGGTTATGGCTACAATTACACGCCCAATAAAGGTAAGTTTTTGCTGCACGTATCGGGTGGAGTAGAACTGGCATTCTTCAACAGGATGCTGATAACGGGCGATAGTAGGATGTTCATGCCGAATAGCTCTTATAACCTGATTTTCAGTCAGAAAATTAAGCCGCAGTACTGGGTATATGTGACGGGACGCGTGAAATTGGCACTGGTCTATAACATCAACGACCGGTTCTTCATTGCCGCCAATGCCGTAGTCAACTACATCCGCTTCAAGAGTAAAGACCACGTATATAAAACCGACAGCGCAACAGGACCGGATACTAATCCGGAAGTGAGTATGCGGTTGATGACGTGGGATTGGAACGCCGTGCTGCTGCTGGGAGTCCGATTCTGAGCTTTTTGTCAAATAACGGTCTAAACAATGAATAGTATTCATTTTTGACGAAAATAAAAAGAAAAATTTGCGTATGTGCAATTTTTGTTGTATATTTGCGCCGTAATTTGCCGAGAAAGGCAATTATTAGTGCGAAAAATTTGATACTATATATGAAAAAAGCATTTGTTTTTCCTGGTCAAGGTGCCCAATTCCCGGGAATGGGAAAGGACTTGTATGAGGCTTATCCTCACGCGAAAGAACTATTTGAACAAGCGAATGACATTCTGGGATTCCGTATCACGGACATCATGTTTGAGGGAACTCCCGAAGATTTGAAACAAACGGCAGTAACGCAACCGGCTGTATTTCTGCACAGTGTGATTGCGTCCAAGGTATTGACGCTGGATCATCCGGATATGGTTGCGGGTCATAGTTTGGGCGAATACAGCGCATTGGTTTCGTGTGGTGCACTTCGCTTTGAAGATGCGCTGTTGCTGGTAAGCAAACGAGCTAATGCCATGCAGAAAGCCTGCGAGATGCAGGAGTCGGCTATGGCCGCTATCTTAGGATTGCCGGACGAGCGCGTGGACGAGATTTGCCAGCACATCACGTCGCATGTGGTGGTGGCTGCAAACTTCAACTGCCCGGGACAAGTGGTGATTTCCGGTAGCGTACAAGGCGTGGATACCGCTTGCGAGGTATTGAAGGAGAATGGCGCCAAGCGTGCGATTCGTCTGCAAGTGGGTGGAGCATTCCATTCGCCGCTGATGAAACCGGCTGCAGAAGAGTTGGAGGAAGCTATCCTGAACACTAAGTTCTCGGAACCGACGTGTCCCATCTATCAAAACGTTAATGCTTATCCGCAGGTTAATCCTGAACAGATTCGTCAGAACTTGCTGATGCAACTGACCGCACCGGTTCGCTGGACACAAACCGTTCGGAATATGATTGTGGATGGTGCCGACATATTCTATGAATACGGTCCGGGTGAAGTGCTGACAGGTCTGATTCGTAAGATCGATCCTGAGGCCGTTATCGGCTAAGGTTTTCGGATTCCTTAATGGAACTATAATTCGGATTATGTAAAATACGATATGGTGGAAGACGGAGAAGTATTGAACATATTGCCGCTGAAGAACATGGTCATGTTCCCCGGCGTATTGATACCTGTTGTTGTGTCACGGCCCAAATCGCTGAAGCTGATACAAGAATGCCAGAAGAATGATAAACTGATTGGTGTATGTTGTCAGAAAGAAAGCAAAGTGGAAGATCCTGAGGCAACAGACCTCTATACATTAGGTACCGCAGCTCGTATTGTAGAAATATTCAAGAATACGTCGGGAGCTAAGGTGGTCATCCTGGAAGGCATCGATCGCTTCCGCGTAGAAGAATTCATAACGAACAAAAGTGGCATCAAGGCGCGCATACAAGCCTATCCGGAAGTGTTACCCAAACGCGGCGACAGACTCTTTATTGCATTGGTTTCCAGCGTAAAAGAACAAGCCGAGCAGGTGCTGCAAAAAACGGAGAATACCCCTGTAGAAGCTAAGGCTGCCATACAAGCGATAACTAATCCGCCTACCCTGGTCAATTATATCTGCGTAAACTTCGACTTTAAGATAGAAAGCAAGCAGGAACTGCTGGAGATAGAAACCATGAGCGATCGCGCACAGAAGCTGATGGAAATGCTCACGAAAGAGGCACAAATGCTTGATATGAAGGCAGATATACTCTCTAAAGCACGTGAGGACATCAATAAGGAGCAGCGCGAATACTATCTGCACCATCAGTTGGAGGCTATTCAGAAGGAATTGGGCGAAACAGGTGTAGAGGTGGTGAAAGAGATGCGGGAGCGGGCCAAGAAAAAGAAATGGTCGGAAGCCGTACAGAAAGTGTTTGAAGACCAATTACTTAAGCTGGAACGTACCTCGACGCACTCGCCCGAATATGCTACTGCGCAGAACTACCTGGAGACGCTGCTGGAGCTGCCGTGGAACGAATATACGGAGGATAACTTTGACCTGCACCACGCGCAGGATGTGTTGGATCGCGACCATTATGGTATGGAGAAGGTGAAAGACCGTATCATCGAATACCTGGCTGTGCTGAAGCAAAAAGGAGATATGAAGTCCCCTATCCTATGTCTGTACGGCCCTCCGGGCGTGGGTAAGACCAGTCTGGGTAAGTCCGTAGCAGAAGCCCTGGGACGCAAGTATGCACGTATATCGCTGGGCGGATTGCACGATGAATCGGAGATCCGTGGCCACCGGCGCACGTATATAGGTGCCCTACCCGGCCGCATTATCGAGAATATCCGTAAGGTGGGTGCCTCGAACCCTGTGTTTGTGCTGGACGAGATTGATAAAGTGGGTGCTGACTATAAAGGCGACCCGACAAGTGCCCTACTGGAAGTGCTTGACCCCGAGCAGAACGGCAGTTTCCACGACAACTATCTGGACCTGGATTACGACCTGAGTAAGGTGCTCTTTATCGCTACGGCCAACAGCCTGGATTCTATTCCGCGGCCGCTACTGGATCGAATGGAACTGATAGAGATGACCGGCTACAGCCTGGAGGAGAAACAGGAGATTGCGAAAAGGCATCTTGTTCCCAAGCAGCTGGAGGAACACGGACTGAAGCACAAAGAGTTGAAGTTCCCGAAGGATACGATGAACTTCATCATCGACCGTTATACGCGCGAATCGGGTGTGCGCTCGCTGGATAGACAGATAGCCTCCGTTTGCCGTAAAGTGGTGAAACACATAGCGTTGGAAGAGGAATACGCTACATCGCTAACCAACGACGATATCATCCGTTATCTGGGTCAACCGCGTTTCTCGCGCGACCAATGGGAGACCAATAAATATATAGGTGTTGTGACCGGATTGGCCTGGACACAGGTGGGCGGCGAGATACTGTTTATCGAGACCAGCCTTTCTCCCTCGAAGAACCCTACTCTCACGATTACGGGTAATCTGGGCGATGTGATGAAGGAGAGCGCGACGATTGCTCTGGGGTATATCAAGGCTCACGCCGACGATTTCGGTATAGCGCGCAAGGCGATAGACACACAATCGGTGCATATACACGTGCCGGAAGGTGCTATCCCGAAGGATGGTCCGAGCGCAGGTATCACGATGACTACGGCACTTGTATCCGCCTTCACCAAAAAGAAAGTCCGTCCGCGCATTGCGATGACGGGCGAGATGACGCTTCGCGGCAAGGTGCTTCCGATCGGTGGTGTCAAGGAGAAACTGCTGGCCGCCAAACGTGCCGGTATAACAGACCTGGTGCTCTGTGAAGACAATAGAAAGGATGTACAAGAAATACCCGAACAATATCTGAAAGGATTGACCTTCCATTATGTTCGGGATATTCAGGAAGTAATCGACTTTGCGCTGCTATAAAGCGGCTGTCGAGGGTTATAATTCTACACTTTCCCCTTTTTGCGGAATAGAGATGTTGCGGAAGCCAGCCTCGTAGAGGTGGTCTTTGTAGGTGGATTGTGCCCCACTCTCGCCATGCACGATGAAGGTGTGCTTCAGTTTCGTTACATCCAGGCTACGCGTCAGGTAATCAATCATCTCCTGGTAGTCGCCATGGCCGGAGAAGCCTTCAATCTTGGTAATCTGCGCCTTGATCTTACGGTCGAAGCCGAAGATACTGATCCATTTCTTATTGGGGTCCTGGATACGTGCGCCCAGGGACTCCGGCGTGCAATAACCGACAATGAGGATAGTGCAACTGGGGTCGCTAATGTGGTTGGCCACATGATGTTTGACGCGTCCGGCCTCCAACATACCCGAAGCAGAGATAATGATACACGGGTCGGGATTGTTGTTGAGGGCTTTACTCTCATTGATATCGGTGATGTACTTGAGCGTATTGAAGCCGAAAGGATCCGGGTCAAAGCGCATT
>JAGCEW010000095.1 GCA_017650465.1 Paludibacteraceae bacterium | reverse complement strand
GTTCCATCCATAACGCCGAGATGGTCGTTCGCAATTGCTGGCGAAACCGAGGAGTGGACCTCACCTCGGCTACCATTAAAGATGGCTGCGGATTAGCACCGCAAGATGCTATTAGTGCCGCATCGTTGGTTCAACTGTTGGAGTATATGTGGAAGAGCCCCAACAAGGATGTCTTTGTCGCTTCGCTACCCGTCAGTGGCAAGTCGGGAACCCTGCGCGGTTTTCTGGCGGGTACGGAACTTGCGGAACGTGTACACGCAAAAAGCGGAACGATAGGTGGAACAAAAAACTTCGCCGGCTATATCCTACTGCCTGACGGACAGCAATGGGCCTTTGCCATTATGGTGAATGGTGCCTCTGGAAAAGGGAAAAATATTCAACCTATTATTGCACAATACCTATTAGATGTATATCGCCGAAACAAATAGTACCAACGACCTCCTGCGCCAACATCCGGAATATGTTACTGTGCGCACCGATTTTCAAACCTCCGGACGAGGACAGCAGGGAAACGGATGGGAGAGTGAACGAGGCAAGAACCTCCTCTTCTCTACGCTTCTCCTTCGGCCGCAGATAGCCGTAGAGCAGCAGTTCGTTATTTCAATGGCGGTATGTGTGGCTCTGCGTCAGGCCGTATTGGATACGGTAGGTGCAGACTCTATAAGCCAAGACTCGCCGCTATGTATCAAATGGCCGAACGACCTTTATGCCGGTGACAGGAAATTGGCGGGTATTCTCATCGAAAACACACTCTCGGAGGGACATATCGGGCAATCGATAATAGGCATCGGACTGAATGTCAACCAGCAGCAGTGGTTCTCAGATGCCCCGAATCCAACATCGCTCTGTTTGCTCACAGGTTGCACCTACGAACCGGAAATAATCATGCAGGCTTTTCTGAGGAACCTGTCGGAAATCATGCAGCAACCCTTGGCCGAAATCAGAAGTGCCTACATGGATTCCCTTTATCGGAAAACAGGATTCCATCTGTGGGAGGAACGCGAAGTGAACCTCCTTCCAACGATGAATCAGTCCTTACCCACCAACCGCAGCTTTGAAGCGCATATAGCTGACATCACAGATCAAGGTGAACTGTTGCTCCGCTTAAGAAACGGAGAAGAAAAAACGTACCATTTCAAACAAGTGAAATACGTCATCAATAATTGAATAATCACACATTAAACACATACAGATCCCTATGAAAAGTATCATCATCACCGGCGGAGCCGGATTTATCGGAAGCCATGTAGTCAGACTCTTTGTGAACAAGTATCCAGACTACCGAATTATCAATGTCGATAAACTCACTTACGCCGGCAATCTGGCTAACTTGAAAGACATTGAAGATAAACCTAACTATCGCTTCGTAAAAGCAGATATTTGTGACTTTGAGACCATATATAGCCTTATGCAGGAAGAACGGGTGGAAGGAATTATCCATCTTGCAGCAGAAAGCCATGTGGACCGTTCCATCAAGGACCCCTTCACCTTTGCTAAAACGAATGTCATCGGGACGCTTTCTATGTTGCAAGCAGCCAAACTCTATTGGGAAACGCTGCCTGAGAAATACGAAGGAAAACGGTTCTACCACATCTCAACGGATGAAGTGTATGGGGCACTGGAACTGACCCATCCTGAAGGTATTGAGTCGCCCTTCACCACCAAGGCTTCTTCTTCGCTCCATCATCATGCGTACGGAGAAGACTTCTTCACTGAGGATTTGAAATACAACCCGCATAGCCCCTACTCTGCCGCAAAAGCAAGTAGTGACCATTTTGTACGGGCTTTCCATGATACCTATGGAATGCCTACCATCGTTACCAATTGTTCGAACAACTACGGACCATACCAGTTCCCGGAGAAACTCATTCCGCTATTCATCAACAATATCCGTCACCGCAAACCGCTGCCTGTCTATGGCAAGGGTGAGAATGTGCGCGACTGGCTGTATGTAGAGGATCATGCACGAGCTATTGACCTCATTTTCCACAAAGGCAAAGTGGCGGAAACATATAATATCGGCGGTTTCAACGAGTGGAAAAATATCGACATCATCAAAGTCGTTATCAACACCGTTGACCGTATCCTCGGACGTAAGGAAGGAGAGGATATGAACCTTATTACTTATGTCACCGACCGTGCCGGACACGACCTCCGATATGCTATCGATTCCCGTAAATTGCAGCGCGAACTTGGTTGGGAACCAAGCTTGCAGTTCGAAGAAGGTATCGAAAAAACCGTGCGGTGGTATCTGGACAACCAGGAGTGGATGGACAATATCACCAGTGGAGAGTACGAGAAGTACTACGACGATATGTATAAGAACCGTTAATTCATTTCATGTCCGCTGAGAAGAAACATATAGAAGTTGCCATCGTCGGTAGTCATGGAAGTGGTAAATCCACGTTCATCGAGGCCATTTCGGCCGCTGCGGCCAAGTTAGAGGATGTGGATATCCATTTTGATGAGCATCATAGCCACGAGGATATGGACCGTGAAGAACATGATGTCGTTCTTCAGGTGGTCGATGCCACTAACTTGCGCGAATCGCTGGAGATGACACCTTCTTTCATCGATCATAGCCATCCCTTGGTGCTTGTCATCAATCGTTACGATTTACTCGTTGCTACCGGACATCGGCTCGATATTCCGAAACTGCAGGAATTAGTGGGTGTGCCGATGGTACCTCTTTCGTCTCTTACTGGAGACCACATTCATGAGGTGATCGATATGTTGCTTACAGCCGTTCAAAACGCATCACAGGCGCATCCTGTATTCCATGCTTGGGAACAGCAAGAAGCAGAAGCGTATCATGCCTGGATGGAAGGTGTCTTGGCTGCGGTACTCTCACATCCTTTGAAGGATACGCACACTTGGGAAGAACGCATTAATCACCTGCTGATTAAGCCTTGGACAGGTTTTCCTGTGCTCGCCGGAATACTGGCGTTCGTTTTCTGGTGTACCTTTGCTATCGGAGACCCGTTGGGTGAATGGCTGGATACAGGTATTCAATACCTACACGACTTATGCATTCAGACCATGCATGAAGGATGGTTACAGTCGCTTTTGGCGGAAGGGGTTATACTCGGAGTGGGGAGTCTGCTGACGGCATTGCCGAATATCATCATTCTATTCTTCTTTCTCAGTGTGATGGAGGATACCGGCTATATGGCTCGCGTCTCGTTCCTTATGGATAGTATTATGCACAGTGTCGGACTGCACGGACGTTCCTTCGTGCCGATGCTAATGGGATTTGACTGCAATGTGCCCGCTATTATCGCAGCCAAAGATATCCACAATCCGAAGGACCGTACACTCACCATGCTCATGATTCCATTTATGAGTTGTTCGGCAAGGCTACCCGTTTATATCTTGTTCATCAACGCATTCTTCCCTTCTCATCGCGCTTGGGTATTGGGAAGCCTTTATCTATTGGGACTGATACTCAGTTTCCTCTTTGCCAAACTAATGAAACGACTGCCTGCTTTCAAAACGCCGGACGAAGACTGTATCAATGAGCTGCCCGATTTCCATTTGCCCTCTATTGGTTTTGTCAGCAGACATATTTGGCTGAGAATTAGTGATTTCCTAAAGAAGATTTCCACAATTGTCTTGTTCGCCTCTATTATTATTTGGGCCTTGCAGTACTTCCCTGCACAAGACTTGGAGCATATCGATCAGTCCTGGCTGGCGAGTATCGGGCATTGGCTGGAACCTATTATGCAGCCTCTTGGTTTCGACTGGCGTTTGTCGGTTTGTCTTATCACAGGTTTGCCGGCGAAGGAAGCCATCGCTGCCACGTTTGCTATACTTTTCACAGGAGGTATTGAGAATTCCGGCCTGACCGCTGTCAATGCGTACGCCTTTTTGGTTTTCACGTTGCTGTATTTCCCTTGTGTGGCCACTATTGAGACCTTACGGAAAGAAATAGGCTTCGGGTGGGCCAGTTTCTCTATGTTCAATTCCTTGCTTTTAGCGTGGGGAATGGCGTTTCTTGTGAATCAAATAGGGAGTCTGTTCTTGTGATGGCCTATTGGGAAAAGATAGTAGTTATTTTGATAGTTGTGGCTGCTGTTGTCGGTGTCGTTTGGTATATCCGTCGAGAAAGCCGCAAAACTTGTTCGTGTGACTGTGGAGGTACTTGTTCTAAGAAAGGCACCTCTTGTTGTGAGATGGATTCTTCCCGTTGTGCCTCTTGCCCGTTTCTCTTGTCAAACCAAAAGACAGTGTAAATTTTATTGCTGATTTATCTCATCGAAGGTGTAGCCTCGCTGAAGGAGGAAACGGGTGGTGCGATCCGGGTCGTCGTTCTTCCGTTGGGTTTTTAGGTGGGAGAGGTTGCGCTGGTAAAGGTTTTCGTCAATCGTCAGAAGGGCTTGCTCGATGGCCACGGTATCCAGATGTTTGCTTTGCAATATTGCCCGTATTTTGACTCTTCCCCAGGACTGGTACGCCACTTTATCGTGCACAAGGGCCTTGCAGTAGCGTTCGTCGTTGAGGAAGTTGTTGTTACGCAGGTAAGTGATGACAGACTCGTGGTGCTCTTTGGGAATGCCCCATTGAAAAAGTTTTTCCAGGACATCCGTCTCGGCCCGTTCGGCTTGACTGCAATAGCGGGCTGCCTTGTTAATGGAGGCATCCAAAGACCATTCTTTCTTTTCCATAGATATCTTGTTTGATGATGGTGTGGGTGTATCCGTTTTGTTGCAGGCAGTAGGCTGTTTGATGTGCCAATTGTTCATTCACCTCAAAATAAAGTCGTTTGGCTATTCTCCGTTCGGCAATGCGGCGATAAAAGAGCAAGGGGTCGTTGTCGCTGACGAATAGGGCTGTTTCGGGTTCGTAGTCCAAGACATTGCGACTCATATTTTCTTTTTCGCTATTACGGATATAAGGAGGGTTGCTCACCATCACATCGTAGGTGTCCATTGGGTCGCTTCCGAGTATATCTTTGCACAGCCAATGAAGTTCTACGCCGTTGCGCTTGGCGTTCTGTTGTGCTATCTCCAGGGCTTGGGGACTGATATCCAGAGCTGTTACTTCCCATTGCGGACGATCCTTTTGCAGTGCTATTGCGATACAACCGGATCCGGTTCCTATATCCAGTACACGAAGCCTTTCGTCTTGACAGTCTGTTTCTATCCAGTCCACCAGTTCGGCTGTTTCGGGACGGGGAATCAAGGTGGCAGGCGATACGTGCAAGTCCAATCCTCTCCAGCAGGTGTGTCCGAAGATGTATTGGAGGGGTTCTCTTTGTTCCAGGCGAAGAAGAATCCGCTCGATTTCATCGGAAACAGGAACATCCTTGCGAAGCAGTATTTCCGTCCTGTTCAGATGGTATATCTCCTCCATTATCCAGAAGGCCATTTCGCGCGCCTCCTGTTCTCCATAGAATGGGGAGAGACGTTGGGTAATATGACAAAAGGTAGGATTCATTCTGTGCAGTTCTGACAAATAGGGAAGGGATATGAATGGGAGAATACGGTTTCGCGAAACTGTTCGGCGGCGTTGCTTTGCCAACAGTCTTTCAGACTCTGCGTTGCGATATTGCCCCAGGTGTATTGTCCGTTTTTGTCGAAGCAGCAAGGAAGTACATCTCCATTGGCGTTGATGACGCAACCGGTCATAAGTCTTCGACAGATGCTCTTGTGCGGGTGCAGACGATTGCGGGGGTGGTATTTGCCATCGGCTCCCAAGACGTAGCGGCTATGTCTGGAATCGGACGGCATTAGGGGATTGCCGTC
>JAGCEW010000094.1 GCA_017650465.1 Paludibacteraceae bacterium | reverse complement strand
CTGCATTTGCGGCGTTTCCTGATTGAAGCAATTTTAATGCTTCCAATTTGACCTCTAAGGGCACTTTCTTTCTCATAATAAAGCAATTAAAGTGTCCAAAAAATGGGGGGCAGTACAGCTCGTCTCGGGTTAATATCGGATTAATACCCTAATAATAACCCAATAATCACCCAATAATAACCCAATAATAGCCTAATAATTATCCGTGTATTGCTCGCTTTCGCGTTCGGCAATCGGGTCGCACAGACAGACCGCCCCGCGCTCATTAAAGCGACCGATGCCTCCGCTCTCCCCACCGGATGCACTTCGTTGGCGTCCGTTGGGGACCCTAAAAAACAAAATGTGATCTTTGACGTATTGAAAGTTTATCGCTTAGAAGCCGGCCCAGAATTTACGCCAGTAGGTGCGATACAACTCATCCCAACGAAGCACGGTGGCACCGACAAAATCCGCCGTATAATCGTTCAGCAGGGCTGTTGCATCCTTTTCGTTTTCTTCCGCCATCTGCTGATAGGTTGTTTCTATCAGTGGCAATTCCCGCAAACCTTTGTCCAAGAAATGATCACGCGCAGGCTCCAATGTCTTGCGGCAGATGCCCCAACGGACAGCCGCCAGTTTATTGGCTTGGCGGTAGTGCCACAACAGGCAATCGTCGCGATAGCGATGCTGGCCACAAATCTTCAGCATTGCCGGCAGTTCCGTTCCGCCTGCGAAAATGGGGAAACGGGGTGACTGCCCCGGATTGTCCAACGACATCCAACATACACCGCCCACTGCATCGGGCAACCAGCTGCGAACTTGAATCACCGTGGAATAGGCACATTGCGGCACAGCTATCGTGCGCACCCAATCCCAACGGCTGTCACCCGTCATCGCATAGTAGGCGGAAATCTCGTCAAAGCGCATCCAAGGATTGGCAAAATTGGATACAATACTATCTTTGTCTTCCCATTTTTCGGTACTGAACAGCGCACGTCCTTTTTTCGGTACACGCATCATTTGGGTCAGGTCTTGTTCCGTTCCCTCGTAGTAGGAGCCCAACAGCCGGCTCACTTCTTTCACCGAAAGCGGATGTTCGGGTTTCACACTTAATGGCAATTCGTCCATATCAGCATGCAAACCCAATGAGGGTGCCAGTTGCTGCATGATGAACAACTCACGGTTGGCATAGTTCTGCATTTTGCCAAAGAAGTTCTTTCCGCTATATGCGCGCCAGAACGAGAATTCTTCTTTTCCGTCCCAGAGTCCCAATTTCCGTGCGACGGCAAACACATTCTGCGATGCCATTATGTTGTCGCTCTCAAGGGGCTGATAGGCACTTTTCTTGCCTTTCTTCTGCTTTGCCGGTGCGGGTTCTTGCAGAGGCGCGAGACTGCCTATCCGGCTGATATTGGCCGACACACACACTTCGTCGTCAGGAATACGGCACGCCGCCCACACGGCACCGAGTTGGTCAGGACCTTCGCCCAGAATCTCAAATATCCACGCTTCTTTCGGGTCGGTGATAGTCAGGCATTCGCCGCCATCGCCATAACCATATTCATACGCCAGTTCACCCATATACAATATGGCTTCGCGCGCGGAAGAACAGCGTTGAAGGGCAAGGCGGGCTAATTCTTCTATCATAAACACGCCCTTGCTGTTGCGCATCGTATCACGTCCGCCGAAAGTGGTTTCACCCATTGCCAGCTGTTTCTCGTTCAAGCAGGGGTAAGCCGTATCCAACACACGATAGGTGCGTCCGGCTTTCTGTTTCACTTTGCCTTTCACTTCCACCCCTTCTTTGCCGGAAGGATATTCGGTGTGCATTTTGCCGGAATACACTTCTACGAGTGTGTCGTTCTTATATTCTACGGAAGGCAGCCACTGCATCCAGGTACGATACCATGAATCGCAGGTGTGACTGGTGATAGCCGAACCATCTTCCGTAGCCTTCGGACCTACCAATATACTGGTGCAGTTATCCCCGAACGCCGGAGAAGACGTAAAATCTGTTTCGTTAGATTGCTGCGCCGACAGCATACCTGTCCACATAACGGCAAGTATCAGGGTAAATAGGTGTTCTCTTTTCATAACTTCCCCCCAAACGGGTTTCTTAAGAATTAGACATAAAAAAGAGCGGTATAAGGGAGTCGAACCCTCCTCCTCAGCTTGGGAAGCTGATGCACTACCGATGTGCTAATACCGCATGCAGCCTATGCCGCTTTTCTAAAATACGCTGCAAAAGTACTGCTTTTTTTTGACATGTGCAAATATTTTGGTTATTTTTGGTACTTTTTATTGCATTATCTTAACTATCAGTGTTGAAAGCGGTGCTGCTTTCAAGTCATGACGGGCAAGGTCCACTTCTTCACCGGTCATCACATTCACACCTTTTGCTTTGTAGCGTGACAGGATTTCCGCATAATGTTCTGTCGGGATAGCGCGTTCTTCTTCCGCTGCGTTGGCAAAGACGAACACGGCTTCCTTATTATTATAACGGAAGAACGCATAGGTATTGTCTCGTCCCAAGAAATGCATGGTTTTTCCGGTATGGATAACCGGTTCGGCCTTACGCCATGTGTACAGGCGCGATACATAGTCAAACATATCCTTTTCTGCCGTTGTCAGGGTATCTGCCTTTGGCAAGGCACGGCGAAGCGTTGAGTGTCCGCGGCTGCGGTCGGTGGAACGCATGGCATATTCGTCACCGGCAAAGATTTGCGGTATTCCGCGCAAAGTGGCAACAAGCGCATGACCCATCTTGATACGGCGAGGGTCATTGTCTTTCACCACATCGGCAAAACGGTCCATATCATGGTTTCCGACAAAGAGCAGCAAGTCGTTCACATTGCCATAGAGATAATCCATTGCCAGCACATCATATACTCTGGTTAATCCGCCGCCCCAATAGTTGCCGTCATTCTCCAAGGCTTGACGAATGGCCTCTTCGGTCGGGAAATCCATCACAGTCTGCAAATGAGAATCAAATCCGTCGAAATTCTTGGCGCCGGATTGCCAATACGAGACAGCCGGCGTGGGACGCGTCCAGCATT
>JAGCEW010000093.1 GCA_017650465.1 Paludibacteraceae bacterium | reverse complement strand
GGACACGGAGCTGAGAACCCTTTCTTTCAATTGGATATTTTGGACCAAAATGGTCAGCAAATTGATGGTTGTACGCATGCCTATTTCGTGGCAGATATGTCCGAAACTTCGGGTTCTGGCTGGCATAAGGAAGATCGAGATGGAGGTATTTTCTGGTGTGATTGGCGCACAGTGACGGTCTCTTTGTCAGAATTTGCGGGGCAAACTATTACCATTCGCCTCACTTCTTCCCGTTGCGTCTTTGACACCCACTTTGGATATGCCTATTTTACCCTCAATTGCCGTAGTGGCGACTTGCAGGGTATTGCTTGTGGTGACTTCTCTACCGACCATTTCACAGCTCCTTCAGGATTCGATTATGAGTGGTATAAACTCTCCAACCCGGGGACAATTTTAGGTACAGATTCTGTCTTTCATATAGCGAATAATGACACGGCTGTTTACGCGGTAAAGGTTAAATCCCTTCTTACGGATGGTTGCTACTACATACTTACTGCCAATCCGAATCCTCGATTCCCTGAACTGCAGGTGACAAAAACAATCGCACAGAAAGATTGTCAGAACTATTCTCGTTTCTCACAAAAGAGTGGAGTGGTATATGTCAACCGTCTGGATAGTAGTACTACGATTTCCGAAGAAGAAGTAGAAGATATCTATTGGGATTTTGGTGATGGTACGCCTATCTTACATAGTAAAGATACAGTTATGGAGCATATATTCCCGCAAAGAGGAGGTACTTTCAATGTGCGCATAGGTGCTTCTATGAGTGCGGGCTTATGTGTTGACGAAAAGACCTTTACCCTCCCTCTCCCCGAATTGGGCGACAAGCGTGTGGAAACGGTTGTGCCCTATTGCTTCGATGGCAAGACTCCGTATGTTTACAACGGTGTCAGCCACTATGAGTCTTTCCAGGATTCGGCGGTTTACCATTTGCCTTCGGATTGCGACTCGACAGACGTCCTCACCGTGAATTTCATGAGTACCGTCACCTCGGAACTATACGACACCATCTGTCACGAGGTGTACAACTATACCTACAACGGCACGGTCTATCCCGATGCAGGCGACTATCCTGTGAAGTACCAGTCCTACTTGGGCTGCGACTCTATCGTCACGCTTCACCTCTACAAGCATCCGCAACCGCAGATTCAGGTGGACACCGCGTTCGCCTCCTGCGCCGACGAGATTTCTGGCTTGTTTATTCCGTACATCCTGCGTGATGCAGATATGACCGTGGACCGCATCGATGTGCTGATGGACGACGAAGCCGTAGCCAACGGCTTTGCACCGGCCTTCACCTTCGGCCCCGGAGAACCGCTCTATATCGATTGGCCTGTGGACATCAATCCTAACATCTATCAGGGTAGAGTGGTCTTCTCTTCGCAGGAGTGCATCAGCTATTCCTACGACTTCAAGATTGAACTCTACTATCCCTCCGCAACCCTCGACCAGAAGAATGGCGTCGTAGCAATAATGAACGAAGGCTACAACGGCGGCTACAACTTCCTCAGCTATCAGTGGTATCGCAATGGTGAAAGGATGGAAGGCGAAACCAAGTCCTACGTGCGCGTGTCCGATGAAAAGGATATGAACGCCGAGTACTATGTCGTAGTGCTCCGCAACGAGGACAACGTCGTTCTGCGCACCTGCCCGATCATCTACACCGGTGGCGGATGGCGCGATGCGCTCGACAAGGTAACGGAAGACGCCAAGGCTGTCAAAGTCATTCGCGACGGCAACCTCTATATCATTCGCGATGGTGTTTGGTACACCGTCCTTGGAACTGTAATGAAACATGAGCAATAAAAGAAACATCATACTGTTGCTGCTCCTGTTGAGCACTGCGGTCGGCGTACAGGCTGAACGCCGTAGGTTTGTACAAAACCCTGCCAATCACTTCGTTACCATCTCCTTGGGAGGTGGCGAAGGCAATACCATCTCTGCGTTCTCTATCCCCGGGTCCAAGGACCTTATCGGGGCCGACGCCCTCTTCTCGCTGGGTTACGAACTGCGTAAGAACAAGTTCTTCTTCGGCTTCGGAGCAGAGGCGGATTTCGATATTACGCGCCAGCAGTTGGGCGATTTTGTGGAGAGCGAATGGCGGCGCGACTTTGAGAACGACGCGCATCTCTATTCCTATCGCTACTCTCGGTTTACCGATGTGCAACGCAACCTCCAACTCGGTGTGCCCCTCTACTTCGGTATGTACTTTGGCCCATACGTGTACGGAACGATAGGTGCCAAGTTCGACCTCTCCTTGTGGGGGACGCACACTGCTACCACGACGCTTTCCACCGACGGAACATATCCGCGTTACGAGGAACCGCTGACCAATCTTCCCCGCTATGGCTTCTATGCTCCGGACACGTATTCTTACACCGGCCTCGCCAAACAGGTGATGAAAGTGGGACCCACTATCGAAATAGGAGCCAAAGTGCCTTTGTACACCAGCTCCCGACGCGTGGGATTGCGCATCGGCCTCTATGCGGGATACCTCTTCCCGCTGGAGTTTGACAATACAAAACCCCTTGTAGACTATTCCGGGGTGGACAGCAATCCGTTGACGCTCAACCAGCAGAACCTGAAGGACAATATCGTCTTTGGCTCAGCTATAGCGTCTCCATACCAATTGCGCGCAGCACAAAACCTCGCTGTGGGTATCAAGTTCACATTGCTCATCAACTGCACTGCCGTGCATAAGATCTGTAATTGTGACTCCGATTCGGGCATCCACCCCATCCGGCATGCCGGCTCCGGTGGACGAATCGAGAAGTAAAAGCGACAAAATCTATGGATGTTTTTGCTACCGGCTCCGTACTGTCTTGCGTACATCATGAGACAATTGACAATCGAGCCGAAACAAAAAAAACAACATAAAAGTGCATTTTTTTGAAAAAAAATTTGCATATTTGAAAAAAAAGTAGTAACTTTGCAGGCTTTTTACCGCATTGTGGGTACGAGTGTAATGGGCTGAAGATGCGTTAAAAGGCTGTAGATAAATGAATTAGAAAGTGTGGGTGAGGGGCTTTTTGCTCCTCCTCTAATCGTGGATGCGCTTGCGCAACATGTACTAATTTGGAAAAAATTAAAAATATATACTAAAATGTCAAAGATTTGTCAAATTACCGGCAAGAAAGCCATGGGTGGATGCAATGTGTCTCACTCGAAACGTCACACTAAGAGGACGTTCGACGTGAACCTCTTCCACAAAAAGTTCTACTGGGTAGAACAAGATTGCTGGATCAGCTTAAACGTGAGTGC
>JAGCEW010000092.1 GCA_017650465.1 Paludibacteraceae bacterium | reverse complement strand
TTTTATGTCCCTATATGTGGGATTAACCGTAAGGGTGAAGGTGACGATGGAGTCACAACCATTAATGGTCTGCAAGGTCCTGGTGACGGTTTTTCCCTCATTGAAGGTCTCTATAAGGGTGTTGCCGTTTCTCCACTCATAGGGTAACTCCGTGTCACAGATTATGTCACCATCTTGTATGTCCCTATAGGTGGGATTAACCGTAAGGGTGAAGGTGACAGTGGAGTCACAGCCGTTAATGGTCTGCAAGGTCTTGGTGACTGTTCCTGCCTCGGTGAAGGTCTCGATAAGGGTGTTACCGTGTCTCCACTCATAGGGCAACTCCGTGTCACAGATTATGTCACCAGCTTGTATGTCCGTATAAGTGGGAAGTAAGGTGACGGTGAAGGTAACTATAGAGTCACAGTTGTTTGCTGCGGTAAAGGTCTTTGTTTTGGAGAGTTCGTCGGGCGTGAAGTATTCACCTTCCCAAGTGAATTCTGCCAATTCGTTTTCGCAGACTGAGGCGCCGTCCTGAATCTCATAAGCATCGGACACGGTAAGGGTGAAAGTGACCGTGCTGTCACACCCCTTTGAGGATTCAAGTGTCTTCGTCCGTTCGAGGTTGTCGAGCGAGAAATGTAAACCTTCCCAGGTAAATTCGCTCAGTGCAGAAGAACAGATGGTCATACCATCCGTGATATCTTCATAGACAGGGGATAAGGTGAGGGTAAGACGAGCGTATACGCTGTCCACTCCTGTGCGGACCGAACGGATGGTATCAAAATAGTCCGTCGGGGCTCTAAGGTTCTGATATTTGGGATGGTTGGGCCAGTCGTAGGACGCACCGTTACAGATTTGTGCTGTTTCGTAGGTATTCTCGATGATGAACAGGCGTACGGTGGAGTCACAGTCAAACTGATTCCACTTGTGGATTACGCCATTTGTCGCCGCCTCGTCATAGGAGTTTATCGTAAAGCCTTTCCATGAGAAGGGATAGGTTTCCACCTGTACCGTGTCTATAATTAAATCCGGCTCGTGGATTACCAAATCGCTCAAGACAAATACCGTGTAACAGGGGTCGTTCGGCTGCAGCTTGCGGTGTACCGTATCCCCCCTGCTCTCTTCGCCTGTGATGACGTGGTTATCGAGCCACGAGTATGGAAGTTGACTGCTACAAATCTCAACGCGCGGCGCCGGAACTACCACTATCGGATTAACCGTAATTCTGTAAGTAATAACCGAGTCGCAATTGAAGCGCGAGGTCAATCTTTCTTCGGCGAGGAAGGATTGTGATACGTTGGTCGGATAGGACAACTGATTTCCTGTTGTAGGATCAACGAGTGTGTGTCTATTCCAGAAAGTACGCAAGTTGTTTTCGCCAGTAGTATTATCTTCCGTGTCCGTGTAACAGAAATCACGTTCTATCGGCGTGGCGGAATTGTTATAGGCTTTGGCTGTTAGGACTTTGATGGTGTAATTCGTAACTCCTTCGGCTGTTGAGATTGTACCTGTCCAAACTGCGGTAGTATCCGCATCTTTGGCAGGATTAGGAACGCGCGTTGTCTCCACAAAGCTATTTACTTGACTCGCGGGTAAATAAGGACGTATATTTTTGAGGTACTCTCTGTCATATATCACTCCCGCACAAATGGTATCAACAATGACACTATCTTTTTCACAGGCGCCGAAATTAGCGGTAATATTCATATCTCGCGCTTGCATAGTAAGGCGATATGTACCATTACCATTGTCCATTACATAAGCAGCATCGGAACCTGTCCAACCCGTGAAGCAGACAGAAGAATTATTTGGTACCGGAGTGAGAGTAATGTTATCGCCTGTGGTGTGATATTCACAATCGGGATTAACACTTACAGATCCAGAACCGACAACCGATGTCGTCAGTTTATTCACATTTGTATTCGTGCGTGTTCCGATAGTAACGGCGGGTTGTGAATTACAATCCTGTCCTCCGATTTGTATGTACAATTTACCTCCATCTCCTTCGGCCACTGTTACCGTAAAACTATTGAAATGAGTGATTCTACTTGTGTTATTCGTCGGGCCACCGGCTCTCGAAGCATAGGAAGAAAACGGACATACCCAAGAAAGATCTCTCGAAAATTTATATTGAATAAGTATCGGTTGGGCAGCATTAGAATATGTATTAAACTGGTTGGCATTCCACCCCCAAAAGTTCCAACTATTGCCATAACATATACCATAATACATATTATCGCAATAATTCCAGATGTAAGGTTCATAAAGCGTATAATCCCCAGCCTTTGGACCTACTCCGTTTGCATAAGTTTGTGTCCATCTACTCGCATTTGTGCTTATCCACCAACACAATTGAATATAATTGTCAGTATTTGAAGAACGAGAAGACCAAGCCCGAACACGAAGAAAAGTTGCCTCGTCGTTTTCAACCCACATGTCCCCATTTGACAAAATCGTTACCCAATCATCATCTCCATGCGCCCCGCATGAATAAGTATCTATTTGGATATTGTCATATTCATACAGAAACTCATCGCGCTGACCGACCTTTTGTCTATCAGGACAACATTGGGCACTCGCAATGGTTGTTAATGAACCAATTAAAAAAGACAGGATGAACAAGAAGTATATTCGCTTCATAAGCACACAATATTACAAATTACCGCGCAAAGATACGAAAAAAAAAGCATATATACAAATTTTTGGTCATTTTTTTTCTTAAATCGTGTACAGAGAGAAATTTTTGAGAAGTTTTTGCAGTTTTTGCGATAGTATTGCGCTCTCATTCATTCATTTAGGTTGAGATTCGCCAGGGTTGGCTTTATAACTCGGCCTTTTGCCGTCTTTTTGCCGTAATTCGTTCGAGAGGTACTCAAAAAAGTGCACAAAAAGGAACGCCTGACTAACGAGGAGTCAGGCGTAAATGGGTTGAGCAAAATTAGACTACCGCTCGGATTTTTGGGCAGGAAAAGTCGAGCAACGCGGGTTAATTTTCTTGTGAAGTGTTGGGATTTTCACGGGCAGTAGCAGCGTTTTCGAGCGAATCGATGCGTCGATGGAGGGCGTTGATGGTCTGTTGGCGCTCATTGAGCAAGTCCTCGTAATGGTGGAGGATATCCCTAACTACCTGATTCTCATCGACAGTAGGACTGGTATAAGCGGCATCTTGGTGGAAAACAATCTGCTCGCGATGGATACCATACTCCAAAGCAGAGGTATAGATGTCGATATAGTCCGCTTCTTCCAAAGTTTCTCCGGCAATATAGAGTTCGACCGTAGCGGGTTTGGAGGAGCTATTGATTTTATAATCATAGACATAACTCTTGCCGTGTGACTTATTGGCAGTCACGAATGCATTGGCACTTCGTGTGAAATTGGTTTCACGAATCATGGTAATTCCGGACAAGATACTGGGCACGACCAAGGCAATGAGAAAGACGGAGACAATGACTCTGTTGCGTTTTCTGGCGATAGGATTGGTGCCTTGTTCCACCGGGTAGTGCAAGAGTTTGACTCCGACCAAAGAAGCCAATGCGATGAAACTGAGGTTGATAAAGAAGAGGTACAGCGCGCCCAAGAAGACGGACATATCTAATGATGCCAAGCCGTAGCCGACGGTACACAACGGGGGCATAAGGGCTGTGGCAATAGCGACGCCGACGATCACCGTTCCTTGCTTTTTACGGGAGGTCTCGATGATGCCCGCAAATCCGCCAAAGAGGGCAATGAGGACGTCATAGATGGTGGGGTTGGTGCGCGCCAACAGTTCGGTGGGATGTTCGAGGTACAAAGGCGATATGACGAAAAAGAGTGTGGACGCCAAGATGGATATACCCACCATGACAACAAGGTTCTTGATAGACGAGTTGAGGAGTCGCGTGTCGTTGATGCCTAAGGCGAGACCTAAGCCCATAATAGGCGACATGAGCGGAGAAATCAACATCGCACCGATGATAACAGGGATGGAATTGACGTTCAATCCGACCGAAGCGATGACGATGGCACAGAACAAGATGGCGATGTTCGGTCCGCGGAAACGGACATTGGAACGGATACTCTCCGCCCCCGCTTCGACATCGATATAATCGCGGAAATCGAAGAACCGGCTGAAACGCTCCCAGAGTTGAAAGAAACGATTGGTGTCCATAAGAGAAAAGATTGGTGTGAGTTATCGGATGTTGATTAGTTTATGTGTTTGTAGGGATAAAGCCCAGTGGGGATGTTGCAAGATATAAGCGACGACAGCTTCGGTGTTGGAACACGAAAGGGGTTGCAAATAGTTGTGGGGTGCTGCGATGGTTTTTGCCCAATGCTCCACATCTTGTCCGCAGAAGACGACTTTGAGTTCATCGGCATGGGTGAGCACTACCCGACTACCCTCTTTGGGTGAACAAGTGACGAAGTCGATAGCATCGGGGACAGGAAGGGTTCCGTTGGTCTCCAGGCAAAGGTTTTTTCCGGTGCGATGCAAGGCATCTAAGAGGGGTTGATCGACTTGCAGCATCGGTTCTCCGCCCGTGAGGATGACCAGCGTTTGGGTGGAAGGCGATAAGTCCTGTACCCTCGCGACGATGTCCTCTGTGGTCATTTCGGAAAAAGCCGCGAAATCGGTGTCACAAAACGGGCAACGGAGATTGCAACCGCTGAAGCGCACAAAGACAGCCGGCATACCGACGTGGAGTCCTTCGCCCTGAAGCGAATAGAAAATCTCGTTGATGCGATAGATGTGCGCAGTGGGTTCCATTTATTCTTCCTTTTCGTATACAGCAAGATTTCCTTCGGATTCTTGCACTTCGACACGATAGCAATGGTTGATTCGTTCACAAATCCATCGTGCGAGGTTCTCCGCCGTGGGGTTACAATCGAGGACATCATTCAGACAAGTGTGGTCCAGTTGGCCTTGTACGAGGTCTTTGATGTGGCTGAAGTCGGTGACCATGCCGTTTTTGTCCAATTGTGCTGCGCGACAGAAGACCGTAACGGTCCAGTTGTGGCCGTGCAGATTGCTGCATTTGCTCTCGTAATCCAGTTCCAAATGATGGGCTGCCGAGATAGTAAGTGTCTTTTTTATGTAGTACATTGTTCGATATATAAAGTTAAAGATATTCAATATTGATAAACAGTAGGGTCAGGAATTCCGGCATCGGCAAAGGCCTGCTTCCTCTCGGTGCAAGTGCCACAACGTCCGCACTGGCGTTCGCCACCCTTATAACAACTCCAGGTTTGCGCATAATCCACGCCCAGCGCATGCCCGCGCCGCACGATGTCCGCTTTCGTCCAATCGGTATAAGGCGTCAAAAGCTGAACATGCTGATAAGTCCCCGCCTGCATCGCCCCGTCCATCGCAGCAACGAATTCCGGTCGACAATCGGGATAGATGGCATGGTCACCACCATGATTCGCCATCATAACCGCTTTCAGTCCACGGTCTTCCGCCAAACCCGCCGCCACGGAAAGCATAATACCGTTTCGGAAAGGTACTATGGTGGAACGCATATTGTCATCGTCGTAGTTTCCTTCGGGAATAGGCTCACCGCCGACCAAGAGCGAAGAATGAAAATAGCGTTGCATAAAATCCATCGAAATGACCAGATGCTCGATGCCTAATTGGCGACAATGATGACGAGCAAAAGGTATCTCGTTCTGCGAATGACGACTTCCGTAGTCAAATGTGACCGCCAAAGCGATACGATCGCGATAGTCATACAACATCGTGACGGAGTCTAAACCTCCGGACAAAATCAAGAGCGTGTCCTTCATGGTTCAGAAGTTGTTTTTGTATTGCAAAACATCCGCCATCCGAGCCGCCAAACGCTGCTGCAGCAACGCCTGATGCTCTCCGTCCGCCCAAGAAGCAAAAGGCAAAATAGAAATACCTCCACGCGGATGGAACAAGCCCGTGACCTCAATATACTTCGGGTCCATCAGACGGATGAGATCCTTCATGATGATGTTGACACAATCCTCGTGAAAATCACCATGATTGCGGAAAGAGAAGAGGTAGAGTTTGAGGCTCTTGGACTCAACCATCCGAATACGCGGGATATACGAGATGAGAATGGTGCCGTAATCGGGCTGCCCTGTCTTCGGGCAAAGAGAGGTGAACTCCGGACAATGAAGCGTGACAAGATAGTCATTCTCCGTGTGCTTGTTGACAAAAGTCTCCAACAATGACGGGTCATAATCGGAAGGATAGACCGTGTGCTGGTTTCCGAGAAGGCTGACGCCTTCCAATTCTGTGTTTGTTCGCATATTGTTTTCAGTTTTTTTGCGATGGAGGAAAAACATAGCTCCATCATTTATGTCATTTACTATTTTATTCTTTGTGTTCCGTTCAGTTCGCGGGCAATGACTTCTTCGCGCGTCAGTTCCTCCCCTATCGCCACCGAATGACCCGAAACGACCGCCTGAGGCATCTGGCTTTCGCCATAAAGGAAGTAGGTGCAATCAGTCTCAACGAGTATGTTTCCTTCATTGTCGGAGAGTTGCCCATGAATGACAGCAAGATTGCGACGGCGCTCCACCAAGTGCGCACGCGCTTCAATGAAAGGCATGGAACCCAACATCGGCCGACGATAGCGCAACTCCATCTTGGCTGTGACACCGGACAACTGCAGTTTGTGGAAAGCTACCCAGCCACAGACTTCGTCCAAGAGAACCGCTTGTACCCCGCCATGGATGGTGTTAATCCACGACTGATAGCGCAGATTAGGATGCCAGATGGAGACGATGTCTTCCCCATCCTCATAGAAACGCATCTGCAAACCAATCGGATTGGTCGGACAACAGCCAAAACAATTGTAGCCTTCTTTTCCTATCCACGGATTTTTTATCAGTCGCATATTGGTCTCTTTTTACCTCTTCGTTATTCATATAAGAACCGCTTTATACTCTTTTTGGGCGTCTTCTCGAAAGGATCTTCTTTGATCTCGATGTCAGACACTTGCGAGTAGTTTGGAATGAGTTTGTTCAGTTTATGCAAGTTAGCTTGCATTGCCTCCAGAATAGCCTCTTTGCTCCACGTTTTGGTCTTATCCTCAGGGAAGACAAGTGCTACGAGCTTACCTTTTCGCTCTACAATAAGGCTCTCCTCCACTCCATCCAAGGCATTGAGTTTCGACTCAATTTCTTCGGGATATATATTCTGTCCGTTGGCGTTAAGGAACATGGTTTTCTTGCGCCCTTTCAGGTATATAAATCCATCCTTATCCATCATTCCAAGGTCTCCGGTCTTGAGCCATCCCTGGGCATCGAAGACCTCATCGGTGGCCTCCATATTACGATAATAGCCCATCATGACGTTTGTGCCGCGTACCCATACTTCTCCGACCCCTTCGACATTGGGATTGTTGATACGCACTTCGACATTCGGCACCGCACGTCCGCAACTGCGACGGCGAAACTCCTTGACACGGCAACCGCCGATAAGCGGTCCGCACTCTGTCATGCCATATCCCACCAAAAGCGGGAACCGTATATCCATCAAACAATCCTCCACATCAGGATGAACAGCCGCACCACCCAAGAGGAAATAACGAATACGGCCGCCAAACGATTCGTTGAGTTTCTGCTTCACTTTCAAGCGGATGAAATGCCCAATCAACGGTGCATTCCACAGCGCATGAATAAGTTTTCCCGACAGACGGACTGAGAGATTGCGCTGGTAGATCTTCTCTATTACCAACGGCACCATGACCAACATATAGGGTTTGACCTCCTGCAAGGCTTTCATCAGGATGGCAGGTGTCGGCGTTTTTGCCAGGAAATAGATGTGACACCCCGTGCAAAGCGGATAAAGGAACTCCGCCACCTGACCGAACATGTGGGCAAGCGGAAGAATGGATACTACCGTTGCATTCTTCGGTGCCGGCAGAAGCGTCAATCCCGCCTCCACATTGCTGCATAGCGATGCCGCATTGAGCATCACGCCCTTGGGATTTCCCGTTGAGCCGGAAGTATAATTGATAAGTGCCAGTTCCTTGTCACCGTCCTCCGGCAAGCGGAACGTTTCGCGCGTAACAACACCATACGTTCCGTTCGCGCATTTGGACTTCCAGTCCACAAAGCCGGTACGCATGTCATTATCGCCCTGAAGGAGTGAGAAATCGCTGAGCGAGACCACCGGTCCCTTGAAGGCAAGCAACTCTCCGTCCAATCCGTTCCATACATACGGGCCGACAAAAAGCATCTTGCTTTGGCTATGCTCCAAGAGTTTGGCTATATCTTCGCGCGTAAAATCCGGCAGAATGGAGACGACAACGCCCTTGTAAGACGCTATCGCCAGATACGCCACTGCCCATGCCATGGAATTGCGTCCGACAATGGCAATCTTATCTCCGGGCTGAACATCCAGAGTGTGGAACAACGCATGCAGGCGAAGCATGGCTTGCGCCAGTTCGCCAAATGTATACGTACTTCCTTCCTGTCCGTAATCGCTCAGCGCGGGTTTGTCCCAAGAAGATGCGAATTGCTCGTTCAGATACTTAAAATAATGCATTATTTATATAGGTAACGCTTAATACTCTTTTTCGGCGTTTTCTCGAATTCCGTCTCCACCATTTCAATGGCAGACACTTGGCTGTATTGAGGCAGATGATGGTTGAGACTTCTGCGGTTTGCCTCCAGACGTTCACGCAGTTGCTCTTTGTTCAAACCTCCCTGATAGTCCGGATAAACCAATGCGACAATCTTTCCCTCGCGGGCAATAACCACTGACTCCACAACATAATGGAACGCATTGAGTTTGTCCTCAATCTCTTCCGGATAGATATTCTGTCCGCTGGCACCAAGAATCATATTCTTGCTACGACCGCGCAGATAGAGGAATCCGTCTTTGTCCAATACACCGAGGTCACCGGTACGCATCCAGCCGTCATCCGTGAATGTCGCCTTAGTGGCTTCAGGGTTCTTGTAATAGCCCTTCATCACACAGAATCCGCGTACCTGCACTTCACCATCCACGTTGCACTGGTCGGACGAATCGATACGGAACTCCATGCCATCAATAGGCTGTCCGCATGAGTGCATACGATAGGTGTTCCACGGCGTGTAAGAAAGCAACGGAGCACACTCGGTCATGCCATAACCTACGCAATATGGCATCTTGATATCACGAAGGCACTGCTCAACTTCCAAATTGAGCGCAGCACCACCTATAATGAGATGACGCAGGTTGCCGCCAAAAGCATTCATCAGTTTCTCGCTCACTTTCCTACGCAATACGTTCCTGATGCCGGGCATGTACCACAAGACTTGCATCCAAGGTTTCTTAATGACAGGGAAGACACTCTTACGGATAATCTTCTCGATAACCAAAGGAACGGTGAGAATCATATAAGGTCTTACCTCCGCAAAGGCTTTCATCAGAATGGTTGGCGTCGGCTGCTGGGTAAGGAACGTGATATGCGTTGCTTCGCAGATAGGATACAGAAATTCGAACATCAGTCCGAACATGTGAGCAATAGGAAGCATTGACAGCACACGGTCGCCTTCACGATGCGGAATCTTGTAGATGGAGTAATGCACGTTATGGCTGAGGTTCAGATAGGTCAGCATCACTCCCTTGGGATTGCCGGTAGAGCCGGACGTATAGTTAATCAATGCAACATCATCCATATTGTCGGTCGGATAATGAATATCCTCCAAAGCTATGCCTTCCGGATGTGCGGCATCGAAAGCAGCCCCAGCCTCATTGAATGCAGTGATAATAGCCTCTTCTTTGGCATGAATCATAGAGAGTTCGTCCAAGAAGATGGTTCCAATCAAGCCAGGCATAGTGTCCAAATCCACTTTGCGGCGGACATTCGGCCCGACCAACAGCAATTTTGCTTCGGAGTGTGCCACCAGATTCGCGATATCCTCCGCCGTAAAATCAGGCAAGATACTTACCGCCACAGCCCTATACGCCGTGATTGCGAGGAAAGACATACCCCAGTTGGCACTATTGATTCCCGCAAGAGCGACTTTGTCGCCAGGTTTGATACCGATAGCCTCAAATTGTGCGTCAAGACGCGCTATAGCAGTCGCGAGCGTGCGATAAGTATAAGGCGATGTGCCGTCCAAATTAACCATACAGGCTTCATCCCAATATTTCTGCATCGTGGCCTGCAAATACGAAAAATAATGTTTTGTTTCCATATCGTTTTGTTTACTTTTATTCCAATTCGCTGCAAAGGTACTACTTATAATTCGAACTGCCGTTCAAAAAAGAGCAAAAAAATGCTATTCTTTGACTTTTAGCAGATCGTACAAATAGTTATATTGCTGCGGAAAGGCAGTAAAATCCATTGTCACACCGGCCTTGGCGGTATCGAATCCGTCCTTGAGGTGTGTAAACATCATTGCCATAGTATCCACCGGTATATCCCGTCTGATGATGCCTTGTTGCATCTCATGCTGCAACGCCCGTTTCCACAAGTAGAGTTCTTTCTCGTAGATACGCCGGGCTTTGCGGTAGAGTTCGGGATAACGGTGATACGCCGTATTCATCAGCGTTACCACGTTGGATGTATTGACATGTTTGTTTTCAAACTGTGTCAACAAGTCCTGCAACGAGTAGAGGTAGGACAACAAAGCCTGAATCATTTCCGGAATAGTTACCGTCTGTTCAATAAGTGTATTCAGACGTTGCTGCTTGGGTGTCAAGAAAAAGCGGTTCATCACTTCGGTGAACAGTTCGTCTTTATCACGGAAGTAGTAATAAAGCGTACCACGACCCATATCGAGTGCGTATTGCAAATCGGATATAGATGTACTGTCGTAGCCGTTCAGTGCGAACAGTTCCAACGCTTTGATGGCTATTTCCTCCTTACGGTCTGGCTTCACGGCTTAATAGGCATTCATCTGTTTGTCCACTGTTTCGTTGACAAAGTCTGCAAACGCCTGCACGGTCATTTGTCCTTTGTCTTCTGCGCCCTGCTGGCGAACGGATACAAGCCCCTGCTCCGCTTCTTTCTCACCCACGATGAGCATGAACGGTATGCGCTTGAGTTCGTTGTCGCGAATCTTGCGGCCGAGTTTTTCGTTACGGTCATCCACGATAGCGCGAACATTCTGCTGCTCCAGCATTTTCTGTACCTGCCATGCGTATTCGTTCGATTTCTCGGAAATGGGCAATACTACAGCCTGATCGGGAGTGAGCCACAAGGGGAACTTACCTGCAGTATGCTCGATAAGCACAGCCACAAAGCGTTCCATCGAACCGAACGGCGCACGGTGAATCATCACAGGACGATGCTTTTGATTGTCTTCGCCCACATATTCCAGTTCGAAACGTTCAGGCAGGTTGTAATCCACCTGAATGGTACCCAACTGCCAACGGCGTCCCAGCGCATCCTTTACCATAAAGTCCAGTTTGGGACCGTAGAAAGCGGCTTCACCGTATTCCACTTTGGCGGGCAAGTTTTTCTCCTTGCAAGCCTCAATGATGGCATTTTCCGCTTTTTCCCAGACCTCATCCGAACCGACATACTTAGTATGATTGTTCGGGTCACGGAGCGAAATCTGTGCCTCAAAGTTCTTGAAGTCAAGCGATTTGAAGATGATTTCAATAATCTCCATCACACGGATAAACTCCTGCTTTACCTGGTCGGGACGGCAGAAGATATGTGCGTCATCTTGGGTGAAACTACGTACACGGGTCAGACCGTGCAATTCACCCGACTGCTCGTAACGATAAACGGTACCGAACTCGGCGCAACGGAAAGGCAGGTCCTTATAGCTGCGAGGAGAGTTCTTGAAGATAGCACAGTGGTGCGGGCAGTTCATCGGCTTGAGCAGATACACTTCGCCTTCTTCAGGCGTAGTGATGGGCTGGAACGAGTCTTTTCCGTAGTGATCCCAGTGGCCGGAAGTGATATAGAGCTGCTTGGAGCCAATATGCGGCGTAATAACCTGCTGGTAGCCATAGCGACGCTGGATTTTCTTCAGGAAATCCTCCAGGCGCAGGCGCAAAGCCGTTCCTTTAGGCAGCCAGATAGGCAAACCTTTTCCCACCATCTCACTGAACATAAAGAGGTCCAGTTCTTTACCTATTTTGCGGTGGTCACGTTTCTTGGCTTCCTCCAACAATGCCAGATGTTCGTCCAGCATGGCTTTCTTGGGGAAAGAGACGGCATAGATACGCGTCATCATAGGACGTGTCTCGTCACCGCGCCAATATGCGGCAGCGCAAGAAAGCACTTTCACTGCTTTGATAGGTTCAGTGCTCAGGAGGTGCGGTCCGCGGCAGAGGTCGGTGAAAGCACCTTGTGTATATGTGGTGATGGTTCCATCCGCCAAATCGTTAATCAATTCGCACTTGTAGTGCTGTCCACGTGCCGTGAAATCGTGCAAGGCATCCGCCTTGGCGATCGAACGTTTCTCCAGCACTTCTTTCTTGGCGCGCAGTTCCATCATTTTCTGCTCGATGGCAGGAAAATCCTTCTCACTGATGGTTTGTCCTTCTGCGGGATAGACATCATAATAGAAGCCGTTTTCAATCGCGGGACCTATACCAAACTGAATGCCCGGATACAATTCCTGAAGGGCTTCTGCCATCAGATGGGACGAGGTGTGCCAAAACGCGTGCTTGGCTTCTTCATCTTCCCATTTGTGCAAACGTATCGCACAATCGGCGGTGAGAGGGGTATTAAGTTCGGTGATAACAAACTCGCCATCGGTTTTCACGGAGGCCACCAGGATTTCCTGTGCCAGACGACTGCTGATTGACTCAGCTACTTGTAAGGGCGTAACGCCGCTTTCATACTCACGGACGCTTTGGTCCGGAAAGGTGATCTTTATCATAATAAACGTACAAATGTTTACGGAGCAAGGCTGACAAGTGCCCATTATCCAAATTCGCTGCAAAGGTACAACTTTTTTTTGATATATACAAATATTTTTGCAAAAATATTTTCTTAATAGAGATACCGTCGAGATACCGTTGGTAAACTTGTACTCCACCCGACTACTTCTTTTTGTTCAAAGCAGCCAACAAGCGTTGATTAGGAGTAGTAAGAGAATTATCGGTCAGTCCCTTGCGTTTGGCAAATGAGGTCCAGTCCTTGGCTCCGCCGGCAGCCGCAGCAGGCAAACGCAATTGGAGGAAATGGCAATACGCAATCGCCAGTGCATCGGTGGCATCCAGATGCTTCGGCATGGCTTCATCCGGGATATGCAAAAAACGCTGTAACATATCTGCCACCTGTTCCTTGGTGGAATGACCGTTACCAGTAATGGCCATTTTAACTTTCATCGGTGAGTATTCATAAACAGGCAAGTCTTTGGACAAAGCCGCAGCAATGGCCACTCCTTGCGCGTGTACGATCTTAATCATCGTTTGCGGGTTCTTGTCAACAAACTGTGTCTCAATGGCTAATGAGGTGGGATGATATGTATCAATCAGTTCCTGCAAGAAGAAGAACTCGCGTTGCAGACGCGCATACTGTCCGTCCAGTTTTCGCACATCCAAGCAATCGAACTTGACGATGCTGACATGCTGTCCCTCCACATCCAACAAGGCATAGCCCATCAGAAGCGTTCCGGGGTCTATCCCTAATATCAGTCGATGTGGTTGAGGTTCGGAAATTGGCATAAAGATAAAAGATTAGTCTTCGGTCACGATATACACATCCTCGTTTTCTGCGTGCATATAATAATGTTCACGCGCGTAGCGTTCCAGCGAATCGGTGTTCTTCAGCGTGCGCAAGTCGCGTTCGCAAACTGCGTTCTCCTCTTGGGTCTTTTGGATCTGGTGTTTGATCTCCCTTATCTCGCGTCCGCGACTGATAAAAGCAAAGATACTCTGCTTGCCCACCATAAAGATTACGGCAAAAACAGCCAAGACGATGACATATTTATTGAACACATATTTCCGTATTTGTCCCCAATTAAAAGCGCGTTTTTCTTTTTCCATAGCACATGTTTTTATTTGTCATACAAGAAATCGGGATCCAGATAGGTTTGTTCGATGGCATCTATCTCCTGCAGTTCCTGTCCGGTAAGCATACGTTGATTGCCCTGCGTCAACATCGCCGCCAGACGGCTCTGTATTTCCTCTATCGTACGCGGGTAGCCTTCTCCTTGGGATAGTTCGCGCAGATTGACCACCCGTTGGCGCACTGACTCCACGCCATGCTTTGCCAGTTTCTCCCGCGAGGGTGTAATAGCCTGCTGCAATGCCCCGAAATCAACATCCCAAAGCAATGTGCCGTGTACGATGGTGCCTGTTGGCAAGGCATAACATGCATTCCCACTGACTTTCCGTTCTGCGACCAACACATCGTTATGCTCGGACTTGACAGCCGGATACCCCATCCGGCCAAGCGCACCTGCAAGCAAGTCAAGGTAATACTGAAAGACCTCTTCGCTGTGCGTGGAAGGAGAGATATAGGAAATCATCAGGTTTCCGCCGTCCGCATAGACACAGCCGCCGCCACTCTTGCGACGATACATCTGCACCGCGTGTTCACGACAATAGTCCACATTCACTTCATTCGCCATCACCTGATGACGTCCGAAGATAACAGTAGGCGGCACTACCCAGAAGAAGAGCATCTCTTCCCCGACATGCTGCGCAAGGTATTCCTCCATTGCCAGATACCAAACCAATCTTTTACCCGCAGGGGCTACAATCTCTTTCATCGTTCTTAATCCATTGGCGGCTCCGTCAGTTCTTTTCCGCGGCAGAAGCGCACACGGATATCCCTGTCGTCACCTATATAAATATATCGCTGAATACGTTGTTCTAACGTATAATTATCATAATTCAAGTAACTGTCATCCACCAGTAATGCATCAAACTCATATCCTTCCTCAAAACTACCCACCTTTCCGAAGAAACTGCCACCTGACTTCGTACCAAGATAGAAAGCCTCACTCAGACTGAGAAAAGGCATCTGTCCGTGTGTTTGGGCGTAGATCAGTTTACTGGTCTGAATAGCGTACTGCATAATTCGCAACATCGACACATAATGTCCTGCGGATATATCCGTTCCTAATGCTACGGGTATACCTTGCTGCAAGAAACTGCGTACGGGTGCCATACCGGACGCTATATTGCTGTTGCTGGTAGGACAATGCACCACATAGACACCCTGCTGCTTCATCAACCGCAATTCCTCGCCATCGGTATAGCAGCAATGCGCCATCAGCGTGGGCTGCTGCCCGAAAAGTCCGTATTTGTAATAGGCTTCGCCATAGCAAGCGGTATCGGGTTCAAGCGACTGCACCCAGTCAATCTCGCTGCGGTTTTCGCTGAGGTGGGACTGCACGGGCAGTTGCAGTTCTTCCGCCAACCGTCCCAATGCGGCAGACATATCCTCTGTGCAAGAAGGAATGAAGCGAGGCGTAACGATAGTGCCCACCAATCCGTTGTTTCCGTGCACATCCAGATATTGCTTCAGGGCACGTGTATCACGCACCACCTCTTCGGCTGTATTTCGGAGCGTATCAGGGCAATTGCGGTTCATACCAACAATACCCACTTTAGCCCCCAAGCCCGCTTGGACAAAGAAGTCCGCCAACATGCGCGTTGCTTCGGGATGCACCGTGGCAAAGACACAACTACGCATCGTACCCTGCATCCACAGCTCATGTACAAAGCGGTGGTAGATACGTTCCGCGTAGGCCGTATCCTTGAATTTGGACTCTTCCGGGAAGGTGTAGGTGTTCAGCCAAGGCAGCAATTCCAAATCCATCGCCAGACCGAGATTGCGGTACTGCGGGGCATGAAGATGCATGTCGTTGAAGGCGGGAATCAGGAGCCTGTCGCCATAGTCCGTGACCTCAGCGGTACGATACTGCTCCGGCAGTTGTTCATACACTCCGGCAATGATACCATCCTCGCGCACGCACACATACCCTCCGGGAAGGATACGGAACGCGTCAGGAGACGGCGTGTAGATAATATTAGCCCGATAAATGTTCATTCTGCTATTGGTTCTTCTTCTGTTTGTTTTTTCTTAAAGAACAGGCGGACGACAAAGAAGTTAACCACACCGGCTATCAAGATACTGCCTATCCCTGCCATATCGGCATTCAAGCCTATGGCGGGAAGCATCAATAGCCACAGGAGGCCGTTCTGAAGTCCCCAGTTCACCGCACGTCCCACAGCAAATCCGCTGATGGTCTTCATTCCTACCTTTGTCTCGAAAACATAGACCACCTGCATTATATAGTTGGCTATCATTTCCAGGATGAATCCCAGATTGAAGGCAATCGTCACATAGGCAGGGAGAGAGGGGAAATAGGTCTCAAAGAGCCACAAGAAGAAATAATAGATACCGTACTGGACTATTGTTCCCACCGTTCCTACCACCGTAAAACGAACCGCGTGACGAGCGTTGGTGTTGAGTTTAGAGGATAACAGTTTCATATTCTTTTCCGTTTTTCTCAGATTGAGAGCTGATTGAGTATCTCCTGCATAGCATCTTTCAGTCCTTCCACATTACGTCCTCCGGCAGTGGCCCATTGGGGTTGTCCGCCGCCGCCACCCTGGATGTGCCGTGCCGCCGCCTTGATGATCTGACCGGCATTCAGTCCGGTATCCACCAAGGGTTGAGAAAGGAAGAGTGCAATCTGCGGTTTGCCTTGGTCGGCCGTGACAGCGACAAAAGCAAACTTCACATCCGCAAACTTACCTTTCATCATCGGCAGTACGCCGCGTATCATTGTATTGTCGGCCTCGCCTTCCAAGCGCACGAGACGGATACCGTTCACTTCCTCCGCGCGTTCCAGCAAACGAGCAGCATAGTGCGCCAGACGTTCGTTCATAAATTCCTCCGCCTGTTTCTTCAGAGAAGCATTCTCGTCAATCGCCTTATGGATGGCTGCCACCAGATCAGGCGCATTGTTAAGAACAGTACGCAGATTGTTCATCATATCCTGCATGGTGTAATAGAGTTCATCGGCTTTTGCCGCGGTGACAGCTTCGATACGCCGTACTCCTGCCGCCACACTGGTTTCCATCAGGATACGCACCGAGCCGATGACACCCGTTGCAGGGACATGGCAACCTCCGCAGAGCTCCACAGACGGGCCATACTTAATGACGCGCACATCATCGCCATACTTCTCCCCGAACAACGCCATCGCCCCCATCGCTTTGGCTTCCGCAATAGGTGTATGACGGCTTTCCTCCAAGGGATAATTGGCACGGATAATGTCGTTGGCCAGTATTTCCACGCGGCGCAGTTCGTCCGGTGTCACCTTCTGGAAGTGCGAGAAGTCGAAGCGCAGGCTGTCGGCAGTGACCAAACTACCCTTTTGCTCCACATGCGTGCCCAAAACCTGACGAAGGGCGTAATGAACGATATGCGTAGCCGAATGGTTGCAACTGATGGCCTGACGGCGTTCGGTGGCAATTGCGGCCGTGACGGTCCGTCCTGCTACCGTGAGCCATTCGGGCAAGGATGCCAATATATGCACGGGCAATCCGTTTTCCTTTTTGGTATCCAAAATCTGCACTTGCTCACCATTATAGGCCAGCACACCCGTATCACCGATTTCGCCACCCATCTCGGCATAGAAAGGTGTCTTACCCAAGACTACTTGGTAGAAGGTTTTTCCTTTCTGGCTTACCTGACGATAGCGCAGCACTTCCGTTTCACATTCCCATTCATCATATCCCACAAACTCTGTTTCTCCCTCGCGAAGCACCTGCCAATCGCCAAGGTCTTGCCTATTCGCGCTACGCCCCATCTCTTTTTGATGTGCCAGTGCGCGGTTGTATTCCTCTTCGTTGGTGGTCATATTGTTTTCGCGGAGAATCAGTTCCGTCAAATCCAATGGGAAGCCATAGGTATCTTTCAGGGTGAATACATCCACACCTGATATTTCCGTTTTGCCCGCTGCACGAGCATCGGCAATAAGCTTATCCAACAGTCCGATACCCTTATCCAATGTACGGAGGAAGGCTTCTTCTTCCGCTTTGATGACCGGCGTTATCTGTTGCTCCTGCTTACGGAGTTCGGGATACGCATCCCCCATATCGGCAATGAGTTGGGGAACCAGTTTATAGAGGAAGGCTTCACGTTGCTCCAGGAAGGTATAGCCATAGCGTACGGCACGGCGCAGGATGCGACGGATGACGTAACCCGCTTTCTCGTTAGAGGGCAACTGACCATCGGTGATGGCGAAAGCGATGGTACGGATATGGTCGGCTATCACACGCATAGCGATATCCGTTTTCTCGTCTTTGCCATACTGACAGCCACAGAGTTCGCCAATCTTGCGCAACATCGGTTGGAAGACATCGGTATCGTAATTGGACTGCTTGCCTTGGATGGTGCGTACCAGCCGTTCAAAACCCATACCGGTATCAATCACTTTGTTGGGCAATTCCTCCAGACTTCCGTCCGCTTTGCGGTTGTACTGCATAAAGACAAGGTTCCAAATCTCGATGACCTGCGGATGGTCTTTGTTCACCAATTCGCGTCCGGGTGTTTTGGCTTTCTCCTCTTCCGAACGGCTGTCCACATGAATCTCCGAGCAGGGTCCGCAAGGTCCGGTGTCGCCCATTTCCCAGAAATTGTCGTGTTTGTTCCCATTGAGGATGTGGTCTTTGGGCAGATGCTTCTCCCAAAAGGCCGCTGCCTCATTGTCACGCTCCAGACCTTCGGAAGCCGAGCCTTCGAAAACAGTGGCATATAAGTTTGCGGGGTCTATCTTCAGGACATCCACAATATATTCCCAGGCAAAGTCAATCGCTTCGCGTTTGAAGTAATCGCCAAAGGACCAGTTTCCCAACATCTCGAACATGGTATGGTGATAGGTATCGTGTCCCACTTCTTCGAGGTCGTTATGTTTACCGCTTACGCGGAGACACTTCTGGCTGTCTGCGACACGGGGATACTTGACGGGATCGTTTCCCAAGATGATGCCTTTCCATGGGTTCATTCCCGCATTGGTGAACATCAATGTAGGGTCATCTTTGATGACCATCGGGGCACTGGGTACGACCTGATGCCCTTTACTTGCCATAAAGTCCAGGAAGGACTTTCTAATTTCTTGCGCTGTCATTATCTTTGTTTTCGTCTGGTTTCTTGTTTGCTACTCTGGGTTCCACCTTCAGGGGATTCTTCAGCAGTTCCTTATTTTCTTCGCGTGTACGCAACAGGTCGATAGCCATATACAACGCGTGCTGGAAGGACTGCGGATTGGCTGTATTCTTGCCTGCCAACTCATAGGCCGTGCCATGATCGGGCGAGGTACGGATAATGCTCAAGCCCGCCGTAAAGTTGACACCGTTCATATCCAGGGTCTTGAAAGGAATCAGTCCCTGATCGTGATACATTGCCAATACCGCATCAAAATGAGCGAACTTGCCCGATCCGAAGAAGCCATCCGCCGAGTAAGGGCCAAAGACGCATAGTCCTTCGTCTATGGCTTTTTTCACTGCCGGTGTGATGATGGTCTGCTCTTCCGTTCCGATTAGTCCGTTATCGCCTGCATGAGGATTGAGCGCAAGCACGGCAATGCGCGGTTCGCGGATGGTGAAGTCACTCTTCAGCGTTTCGTTCAGGGTGCGGAGTTTAGCGAGGATGCGTTCTTCGGTTATCTGCGCCGGCACTTTACTGATGGGCGTATGGTTGCAAACCAGTGCGACACGCATCGCCTGACTAACCATCATCATCAGCGAACTCTTGCCTTCTCCGAAGACATGGGTCAGATACTCCGTATGTCCCGAATAGCGGAACTCGTCGGACTGGATATTCTCCTTATTGATAGGTGCAGTGACGAGCACTTGCACTTTTCCGTCTTTCAAGTCCTGACAGGCACGTTTGAGACTGGCATAGGATGCTTTACCCGCTTCCGGCGTAGATTCACCCAATTTGCAAGGCGTGTCATCGGGATAGCAGGTTATCATGTTTAGTCGTCCGTCCTTTGCCTGCGCGGCATCTTCTATCAGATTGAACTGCAGGTTTCTGTATTCTTCGCTCAAAGTCTGTGCATGGATTTTGGCTATTTGCGCATTACCATACACAATAGGTTTGCATATTTCACAGATATGCGGGTCGGCTATACCTTTGAGGATAATCTCATAGCCCACTCCGTTGATGTCACCTGCTGTGATTGCTACGATTGGTTTCATGGTTGTTTATGTATTGTCTTTTTTATACTTTAATTACTTTGTCATACGCCAGTTTGGCAAGGTCGTATTGCTTGCGCTCTTCGTTCTTATAACCAAGGGAGATGACGCAGAGGACGGTAAGTCCTTCTTCCACGCCCGCGACCTCTCTCACAAGTTCTTCCGCTCCCTCGCGTTGGTAGATTTGGCACCAACATGCGCCCAAGCCTTCGTCTTCCGCGGCAAGGAGTATGTTGTGGGCCGCAATGGCTCCGTCGGACTGCCATGTGTCGGTCAGGCCGGCATCCAATGCCACGACGATACCCGCCATGGCGGTCTGAAACATCTGGCTTCCGTAGGTACGGCAGGCTGCCAACTTACGCAACCGCGCCTCATCCGTCAGTACATAAAACTTCCAAGGATTAAGACGCTTTCCCGATGGTGACATCAGGGCGCATTGCAGTATTCTGTCAAGTTTGTCAGGCTCCACCGCCTGATTGGTATATGTACGTATTGACCGGCGATTGCGGCACAGTTCCAAAAAGTTCTGCATAATATCTTCTTCGATTTTCTTGTCTGTCAGTGTATTCTTCCATCAACGCACCAGACGAACAGCTTCTCCAAATTGCACATGAGTGGTATTCGTAGATGGAGCGAGGAAAGTATGCGTGCCTGTAGGATTGGAATAGAAATCCAACACATAGACCTGATTATCATTCTTTCGCGTTGCAGACCAATAACCTCCTCTGTTATAATCACTATTGATGTTTTTATTAAAGTAAGTGTCATTGCTATACCCCCCTGCTGCCGGCAAAAAGATTGCCCCCGCCTTTTCCATTGCTTTCCATTGGGTGGCGGTATAGTTGTTGTCCAAATAATGGACAGTCTTCGTACGGTCTTGGTATGAGCCAAAATCACTTTCCCAATTCAAGCCCTTATCGGTACTTGCAGTGAACCCCAAGACTTCCGTAGGATTCTCCCAATCATCCGGAAGAAGAATCAGCCCCTCCACGTCATTCACCGTAGCAAATCCGAAACGCTGTTCCGCATTCGTCCGCCCGTGGAACAGATACTCCCATTCCTTATCCGTCAGTGTGCGCCAAAGATTCTTCTGATTGCCACCATTGACGATGGAAAGATAGTACCCCCAATCGTAATCGGTATTCGCAATACTACCTTGCGGTTCCTGAAAATCACCGGAGGATGACGGCACTACATGGGGTAATCTGCCATTGTATCCGGTTGCCCCCCAACTGAACAAATCGATCCAACCGTTGTAATCCATTGAACGGTTACTGTTATCGCCCCCTATCATTTCCCACTGGTTGGGCGCGAAACGCCATGTGCCGGTGCTTGCCCTATACTGCAAGTTACCTTGCGAAAAACGCACCGTCCGAGTGTCAGCAACAGAAAATTTGTGAAGCATCAACCCGTTCTGAGAATTAGGATTGATCCAAGCGGCTGTGTTCTCTCCCGATTCCGAATTCGATTTCTTTTCACACGAAGCAAAGGCTACCGCCAACACTGCCGCAAAGGCAAAATAAAGTATTTTTCTCATGATTTTATGGTATTTAAGAATTTGCGGGCGCAAAGGTACTGCTTTTTTTTGAGATATGCAAATAAAATCGAAGATTTTTGGTTGAACGTTTAAGGTTTAGAGTTGAACGACACCAAACGGGCCTGCTTTTCTCCCGCTTGCGTCCCGATAATGTCCCTATTATCTATCGTATATCTATCGTGTATCTATCGTATATCTAACGTATATCTATCGTGTATCTAACGTATATCTATCGTATATCTAACGTGTATCTATCGTATATCTATCGTGTTTAGCTCGGAAACGGAAGGGAAATTCAGGGAAAATTACAGGGAAGCCGAATGAACATAAAAACAGAATTTTTCCACTTTTTTGCAATTTTATTTGCATATTCCAAAAAAAACCTGTACTTTTGCAGGCTATTTTGACAAGAAAACAAAAGAAACAAAACGAAGAGATTTTATGATTTACACCAACGAGGTACAGAATATGTGCCAGGTAGCCAAAGGTCCTCATCACGGACCGGCTCCCATCCCCGAAGAGGGTAAATGGGTGAAAGCCAAAGAGATAGGCGACATCTCGGGCATGACCCACGGTATAGGCTGGTGCGCCCCGCAACAAGGCGCATGCAAGCTGAGTTTGAATGTGAAGAACGGTATCATCGAAGAAGCTTTGGTGGAGACAATCGGCTGCTCAGGCATGACCCACTCAGCCGCCATGGCCGCCGAAATTCTGCCGGGCAAGACCCTGCTTGAAGCGCTGAACACCGACCTTGTGTGCGACGCCATCAATACAGCTATGCGCGAGTTGTTCCTACAAATCGTTTACGGACGTACGCAATCGGCCTTCTCGGAAGGCGGTCTCGCTATCGGTGCGGGCATGGAAGACCTCGGCAAGGGTCTGGTAAGCCAAGTGGGCACCCTGTATTCGACCCAAGCCAAAGGTGCGCGCTATCTGCAACTGACCGAAGGCTATATCACCAAAGAATATTTGGACGAAGACAACGAGATATGCGGATATGAATATGTCCATATGGGCAAATTCATGGATGCCATCAAGAAAGGAATGGACGCTAATGAAGCCCTCAAAAGCGTTACCGGTACCTATGGCCGTACCACCAAAGAACAGGGCGCCGTTAAATCCATAGACCCAAGAAAGGAGTAAAATTATGATCCGTCCTGTTCAATTCGAGTCACAAGACCGCCGCGAGAAACAAATCCTCGCCGCCCTGAATGCCAATGGCATCAAGTCGATAGAAGAAGCCAACGAAATATGCGAGAAAGCAGGCCTTGACCCCTATCTGACCTGCGAAGAGACACAGCGTATCTGCTTCGAGAACGCCAAATGGGCCTACGTTGTAGGTAGCGCCATCGCCCTGAAAAAAGGCTGCAAGAACGCTGCTGACGCCGCCGAAGCTATCGGTATCGGTCTGCAGGCCTTCTGCATCCCCGGTTCCGTGGCAGACGACCGCAAAGTGGGAATCGGTCACGGCAATCTCGCCGCCCGTCTGCTGCGCGAAGAGACCGAATGCTTTGCATTCCTCGCCGGACACGAGAGCTTTGCCGCCGCTGAAGGTGCTATCAAGATAGCCGAAATGGCCAATAAAGTGCGCAAGAACCCGCTGCGTATCATCCTGAACGGTCTGGGTAAAGACGCAGCCATGATAATCAGCCGCATCAACGGCTTCACCTATGTGCAAACGGAGTTTGACTACTTCACCGGCGAACTCAAAGAGGTGCGTCGCAAAGCCTACTCCAACGGACCGCGTGCCAAAGTGAACTGCTATGGTGCCGACGATGTACGCGAAGGTGTGGCTATCCTGTGGCACGAGAATGTGGATGTATCCATCACGGGTAACTCCACGAACCCCACCCGCTTCCAACACCCCGTAGCAGGTACGTACAAGAAAGAACGTATCCTGGCAGGCAAGCCGTATTTCTCGGTTGCTTCGGGCGGAGGCACCGGTCGTACCCTGCACCCTGATAACATGGCAGCCGGTCCCGCATCGTACGGCATGACCGACACCATGGGACGTATGCACAGCGATGCACAGTTCGCAGGTTCCAGCTCCGTGCCCGCACACGTAGAGATGATGGGCTTCCTGGGTATCGGTAACAATCCGATGGTAGGTTGCACCGTAGCCTGCGCAGTTAACGTAGCTTTGGCGCTGAACAAGTAAATCTGCGTTCAATACATCAAAGAACATCTCCCCTTAAAGGGATCAATCAGGGCGGTAAATACCGCCCTGATTCTTTTCGTCTGAGCGGCGCGAGAGTAGCGCGAGATATGCTATCTATCACGTGATGGATTTCAAGATTAAAAGATTCACATTCCGAAATCCGATGCGAAGGTGGTGAACGAAAAAAGAGACTCTTGCGAGTCTCTTTTTTCGTTTGGTCGGGTTGGGTTATTTTACCAACTGACCTTCTACCGTGTAGATCTTATCGCCACGAAGGATATAAACCTTGTTGTCGCGAATGATCTTCGTCGGACGGTTCTCAATGGTGGTGTTATCCAACGCAGTAGCTTGTGATTGCTTGAAGGTAGCAGTAAAGGTTACATCTACCGATCTTACGATGAACGTACCTTCTTCAATAATAACACCATTAGCTTTCAGCGTGTTCAGTTCATAACCTTCTTCCGGCGTTACGGATACGGTCAGTTCGGTACCATAGACGAACTTATCACCACTGGCAACCACATTGTCACCGTGCATAACAACGATGCTTCCGTGAGTTGCGGAGTTGATAGCAATGGTGTGCTTGCTAACAACTACATTTACGTTGCTTACCGAACCGGTGATAGCGCCCACCGTTGCATTGACGGTGATATTACCATCTTCGGTGATGGCAGCCGGGTCCGTAGTCCACGTTGCCTCCTCAGTTACATCACGCTTACCGCCATAGTTATTGTAATACAACTCAGCCTTAAAGCCGTTGAAGTTGAAGTTGTCACCGTATTCATAAGATACTTGGTGAGAAGACCACTCCGATACATTAATATGGTCGGGTGCGCAAACGCGGAGCATATAACTTGCACTTGCATCTTTGTAGTCGTTATTGTTCTTAACCTCAACCCAGATATAGATCTGACCTTCTTTGTGAATCGTCACATTACCGTTATTATCCACGCTTGCTACTTGCTCGTTCGATGAACGACATGTAACACCGGCGATGTTGTGCGGGTTCTCGATAGTCGGCCAAACTGTAGCCTTGCTGCCGTCGGTGTACGCATAGACTACTTCGGTCGAACTCCAAGTGATGTCTGAGTCTTCTTTCATATCACTGGTAGCCACGACGGTGATATTAGTGGTACCTACAGTGAACTGTCTGGATTCCATAATATCTACGCCGCCCGCGGTCAGCGAGGTGAGTTTCCAACTGGTACTACCCATAGAGATCTCCACCGTGAGCACGGTTCCTTCCTCTACTGCGTCACCGCTGTTGATGACGGTGTTACCATTCTTCACTGTCATGTGAACCTGTGTGCCGGCTTCGAGCGTGATGGTCGGTTTAGCCTTCACCCAAATATGCAGCGGAATGACGATATCCTCAAAGTCGTCTGTAAGACTATGAATAGTCAGCGAGCCATTGAAGTTACCGGCATTGGATGTATAAGGTATCACTACAACAGAAGCATTGATAGCGCCATCAGTCGGAGTGAATGTGTTACTCGGACGGAATCCGTTGGTAACGAACGCAGTCGTACTACCCTCTGTTGCTACTGTTACTTTCACGTTTCCTGTGAGGTTAGAACCGGTGAGCGTAAAACTCTGCTCATCTACAGAAGCACCCTTATTAACAGTGCCAAAGTCTATTGAGGATACTCCACCAACAGAGATATTCGCAACGGCATTCACCGTCAGCGTATAGGTAGCAGTCGAGGGCTTGTAGGAATAGTTACCGTCGAAGGAAGCAGTAATAGTCGTAGTACCGGCTCCTACAAGGGTAATTGTTCCGTTGCTGATAGTAGCTACATTTTCGTTTGAACTGCTATACGTAGGCGTTACTCCGCGCGGGTTGTACAGCGTTGGGAATACATTGTCATTACCAGCCAAGGTTACCGAAGCGGAAGAAACTTGCTCTGTTCCAATTCTCCACTGGAGGTTGGACTCATAGCGGATATTATCTACTGCATGAACGGTGTAGCTGATGGACTTCGCATTGTATTGGTCATTCTCTGCGAACGAAGCAGTGACGATTGCGTCACCGGTTTCGTACTGCAGTACCGGATATTTGAATGTTTCGTTAATCTTCACAACGCTCTCATTGTTTGATGTAATCACAACTCCGTCCGGCGCATCAGAGTTCAGATGCGGTAACTGGCGTCCATCTGCACTATCGTAAATATCTACAGTCACCTCACCATTTACAATCTGGGTGTACTGTGCGTTCCATTCGAGTTTCGGAGTACCCTTTGCCACGTGGAGGACAAAGGTAGCCGTGTCGGGTTCCCATTGAGAAGTTCCCCAGAAGCAAGCCTTGATGGTAGTTGTACCTGCTTTGTAGAGATAAATCGTACCGGAAGTATTAATAGCAGCTACAGCCGTGTTAGAACTCTTGTAGTTTACGCCAAAGTCTTCCGGCTTAACCAATGTCGGGAAGACATTGTCCTTAGCGCCATAGGTCACATATACATCCTCTACCTTTGAGCCGTTAATCTGATACTCGTATCCCGGAATACCCTTCTCAATAGTGAGCGTGTATTCAACCGTCTGTGCGTTGTAGTTACTATTGCCGGCAAACTTAGCCGTGATAGTTGCCTCGCCCACATTGACGATCGTAATAGCACCATTACTATCAATGGTAGCAATCCAATTCGGGGCACACTCATAAGATACAGTCAAGTTATTCGGATTGCTCAGCGTCGGGAAGACATTGTTGCTTGCGCCATACTTAACCGTTGCTGCGTTTGCGCTCCATGCGAGACCTGCGTCCGCTTTATTAACGGTCAGCGTGTAGGTAACCGTTGTCTCACCATAGGTGTCGTCTCCGGCAAAGTAAGCCGTGAAGATTGTCGTACCTGCGCCTACGATGCTGTTATATACCGTATAACATTGATACTCGGAGTACTTGCTGGTGTAGGTAGCTACATTCGTATTGCTACTGGTGATAACAATCTGGTCTCCGTACGTACTCTTGAGATTATCATTGATCTTGAGCGACGAGTAGAGTGCGGGCTCTTTGAATTCGCCGAATGTCAAGGTATAAGTTTCATATTTCCAAGACATCGGTAGGGAAGGTTTAGCAGACTGCTTGAAGCCGCTAACAACAACCTTGATGTTGTAAGAGGGCATCGTTAGTGTTGAACCATCAAGCACATCTTCTGTAATATCACTATCGTCACTGTTCTTCAGGATTTGGATAGTACCACCTTCGTAACCCGAAGCAGGAGTAGCAACGAGCGTATGAGTTGTACCCGGGCGTGCTGCTTGCGGAGCTGTACCGCCGTCCCAACTGAGTGAGCCGTTAGAGATCTCAGGAACAATAACCTTATATGCCTCTAAGAGATTCATCGTTACTGTACCTACTTTAATATCATTAAACTCACGCGTTCCGGAACATACCACCTCAAGGTTTGCGTTATAAACCGCAGCACCGCCGCCGTTCAGATACGGAAGGATGGTTACATCGCGGTCAATCACACCATCCGCATTGGCAATTATATAATATGGCTCAACAGAGAAACTTGCCGTAGACGGAACGACACGCGCTTGTTTATTTGCACTGAGGTTAGTAATCTTAATGTGGAAGGTCTTTCCATAGAGAGACGGATTGTCGTTATTGAGTACATCGCCCAGGTCCAATGCCACCGGACTCGGAGTTGTACTTACTACGCCACCCACGGTCAGTTTGATTGTTACGATACTGTCGCTTGTCAGGTCGTCACTCGAGATTTTGAGTTGGCAGTCACGTACACCATAGGTAGCATAAGCTGTTTCATCCACCAAAATCTCCACGTTCTTTTCACTGATAGCACCATTAGCGTCTGCAGTGTAACTGTTAGTCATCAGACCGAAGTAGTCTTTATTATCTCCGGCAAATGCCAAGCTGATGGTACCATTAGGCGTAAAGCCTGTACCGCTCAGTTTGAACGATTGACTTGCAATCGACGAACCTATTTTGCTTGCACCGAAGTCCACAACGTTCTTCGACAGGGTCAGTTTACCGTCCTTTTTCTCCGTAACAGTCAGTTTGACAGCAACCAAGCTATCTTTTGCGAGGTCATCGCTGGAGATAACGATATTACCGCTATACTCACCAGCCGTCTCAAGCGTTGCATCCTTCACATATACATAGAAACTGGTTGTTGCGATATTACCGCCAGCCGTAGGATTAGCAGTAGTTTGAGTCAGATAGCACCAAGTCGGAGCCGTCAGTTTCACGGTGCGGCCTTGTGTTAAGTTACCACCTGTCAGCGTGAAGGTTTGATAAGGAACATCCTGAGGCTTAGTACCTACATTGATAGAGCCCCAGTTCAAAGAGTTGGTCGAGAGAACGAGCACACCTTCTTGAATCATTGCGAACTCTACGGCAACGGTGATATTCTCCGTACCGATTGTAATCTCATTGCCCTCCAGCGGTGCATCGTTCACGGTAATACTACCTAACTTATATCCAGCAACAGCTTCAGTAACTACCGTCAGGACAGTACCCTTCGGGAAGTAGTTACCGGTTTTGATATAATTGTCGCCTTTCTTAATACCCCAAGTACCACCATATACGGAAGTATTGAAGGTAACGGTGTACTTATTGAGCGTAATGTTCACCGTCTTGGCATCACTGGTCTTACCACCAAAGGTAGCCGTTACATCTGTGTTGCCCGACTGTGTAGTGATAGTTGCCGGCGACCACGTAGCAGAAGCGGTTACATCCTCTTGATATCCGCTTGCATAAGTTGCAGTAACCTTCAATCCTGCAGGATCGAAAGCATCACCGCCTTCATAAGCGCCATGCGTAGCATCGCCACTGATAACCACACTCTGTACATCACCCTTCGCAACTTTCTCAACGATATAGTTGCCGGAGTTCATTTCATACGTGCCGCCATAGTTCTTCAACTGACCATATATAACTACTTTATCGCCCAAAGCAATGTCCTCCTTCGATGCAAAGGCAGCATTGTTCAGACCTTTACCTTTATAAATCTGCAGGCGGTTGGTTTCTGTACCGTCTTTCGAAATATAATAGGTCATCTGGCCGTTAGCATTCGGATCAGACTCACTCAAAGTGCAAACATAACCATAGACAAACGCGTTATCTACCGCATCGTTCTCATTCGGAATAGCCGCAATAGCGTCCGTTACACTAATCGGCGTAGCCTTCGTGAAGGTCTTTGAAGCGACTTCTCCCAGTTTTACGCCCTTGAATCCGCGCGCCTTAATGGTCTTCGTTTCCGTCAAAACGATCGGTTGCGAATAGGTGTTATCTCCACCTAACGGGTCTTCACCGTTCATGGTATAGATAATATCTGCACCATCGGTATCAATAGTCATTGTCACCGTAGTAGAGGGATAGAACGGAGTCTGGCCGGAAATATTCGGCAAAGCGATCTCGGAAGCGGCCGCATAGGTAACCTTGATAGATGCTATTCGGTTCTGAGATGTAAACGAGAAAATTACTTCACTTGTTGATCCTGTCCACTTTTTGGTATCTTTATCATATTCTCCTGCATTCACAGTAAAGTAACCATTCCATGTTCCTCCGGCGGTGAACACTACCTCCGTAATTACAAATCCGGTAGGTGCAGATAATTTTAGATAACTATCCATATAATAACGAATATGAGTATCATCATAATAGGTTTTATTAGATGCATAAGACTCACATCCGGAAACTATCGTAATATCATTTTGCGATGCACTCTGTTCTGTTTCATTATTGCCCTTAGCTACGCCATACAAATCTTTGTTTAAATCAATAGTATATGTACCGGCTTTGACGGTGTGAGCGGAAACGGTTACTTCGCACGATTTATAGGTGTAGTAATTCTCTTCTGCATAGCAGCGGATAGTACAAGTACCTTCGCCTACTGCCGTTACCTTACCATTCTCATCTACATCTGCAACGGCAGAGTTGCTTGACTGCCATTTTACTTTTTTGTTGGTTGCATTTTCCGGAGAAACGGTAGCCACCAGCGTTTCTTCGTCTCCAACTTCCATCGCTAACTCGGTCTTGTTCAGAGCTACAGATGTAGGATCTACTCGCTCAAGGAGGTTGATCTTAAGGTCGATGTTAATAGCCGTAAAGTCCGCCGTAGAAGTTAAACTGCTGACGGTCAAAACACCGGTCTTCTCTCCCGTTCCTATGGTAGAAGAAGTTATCGTAATCGTCGTGTCGATAGCTCCGTTCTTTGGAGTAAGAGTGAGGTTATTGAAATACGGAGAAGCGTAACCGGGGACATAAATCTTCATGGCGTGAGTACTGGAAATTTCCAACTTCACCTTGTCTGTCAGGTTAGCGCCCTTAATATCAAAGGTCTGAACCGCAGCTTTACCATGATCTTCATCCTGAGTGTCTTCAACCACATTGCCGAAATCAATCTCTGTGATAGCACTACCTTTCTGCTTAACAGAGATAGAAGGAGTGGTGCTACTTCCACCGTCCGCGTAGGTAACTACAATCGCGTCCGATTCTGCCAAGTAGTTACTACTTGTTGCTTTTTTACCATCCTGGTAGAAAGCAAAGTATGTGAAATTATCTGTAGAAGCAGGCTCCCAGGTTATTGTCTTGTTATCTTCATCCCAGACGCCATTCGTACCGCCCGTTGTTCCGGATACTTCGCTCGTTCCTCCCACAAACATAAAACCGGTCTCGTCGGGGTTGCTGATTGTAAGAGCCTTAAAAGTAATTACAACTTTGGTGATTTTACCGGGGAAAGCAGATGTGTTGTAGAATCTAAATTCCGCAGTTGCAGAACTCTGGTTCGTTTTCACCTGCAGAGAAGATGGATTCCACTGATTCATCTTCCAAGTGATACTGTTGTGGGTGAACTCGGTCAAGGTAGTGATGTACTTGGTAGATTCACTACCCGTAGTCGCCTGATTCGGAGTAAGGCTGTACGAGCCGGCCCACGCTGTACCGACGCTAAATGCTATCAGCATTAGCGTTGTGAGAAGTAAATGAATTTTTCTCATAAACGTACTGATTTTAAAGTTAAACAATTATTGTTGATTAGTTGAGTTGTATTCCCTATATCAAATTCGGGTGCAAAGGTACAACATTTTTTTGAGATAAACAAATAAAATAGGTAAAAAAGCACGAAAAATTTTCTTTTTTATTTTTTTACTTAGGTCGGACTAAGAGATGTCTCGGTGACCCCTGCTGTATCTATCGTATATCTATCGTGTATCTATCGTATATCTATCGTATATCTATCGTGTATCTATCGTATATCTATCGTGTATCTATCGTGTATCTATCGTGTATCTATCGTGTTTAGTCCGAGAATTGTCAAAGAATTGTCAAAGAATTGTACAGAACAAGCTTGGGACTTGTTCTGTACTTGGGAGGGATTCGGAGAAATTCGAATGGAGGGTTGACGGGATTCGAAGGGGATTGGGATGGAGAGTTGGGAGAGTGTCTTAAAGAGTTACATTCCCGGCGGAGGTCCCATCGGGGGCGTGCCCTTTGGAGGCATACCCGGCACAGGACCCGATGCCGAACCACCCTGCTCTATCATCTCTTGGATGTGTCCCGCCATGCCTTTCGCCTTCATATCACCCATCTTATTGAGTTTGTAGGTAAAGGTGAGCATCACATAAGTCGGCAAGGTGTTGAACTTCTGGTACTGGACATAGTTCTCCCCCACTACCTGACGGATATTCTTCTTATTGTTCAGCAAATCGAAGGCGCTGAGTTTGAGGCTTGCGTTCGTCCACGCTTTGCTGACAGACGCATTGAGGATGAGTTCGCTGACATCCGACAAGCGATAGCCGTATCGGTCGGTGTATCCGCAATCGGCTGCGATGGTCCAGTTTTTGGGCAAATGGAACTCGACGTCGCCCTTGACGGTCCAAGAGAAGATGTTGGAGACGGAATTAGCGATGAGGCTATTCTTCGAGCGCGAATAGGAGAAGTCGCCACTGAGTCCCAAATCAACGATATCGTGGGTGAAGCGAATGTTCAGGTTCTCCGCCACTTGTAGATTTCCGGTGCGCGATTCCTCTCCGAGCGGCAGTAGTCCACCGTCCATCCATTTGGCGATATCGGAAGCTGTGTGCTCACGCGACAGATAGGCCAACTGCTGATTATAAGAAGCCGAGGTGCGGCTGTGCAACTGCATCATTTTCTTGGCAAACGGAAGGTTGAACATAAAGTCAGCACCAATATTCCAAGGCAAAGAGCGTGCATTGACGGTTTGACGATAGAGTTTACCTGTCTCGTCATAGATGGAATTGGAAACCAGTGCGTCCTTGTCAAGCGAACCGCGAACACCTCCCATAAGGCTGACGAAAGTCTTTTCGTTGAACATAGAGAACATCGCCCGCAAGGTGTGACGGAAAGCGGGGTTAAGATCCAGATTACCAACCGTTCGGCTCATTGCGTCGGAGTTGTTACGTGTTGGCTCCATCTGCGAGATAGAGGGCTGAACAGAGGTACCACGATAGGAAATACGGGCGAACTGTTTCTTTCCGAACTTGTACTTGAAATTGACATTCGGTGAGAAATTCCAGACGGAGACAAGGGTGTCGTGTGCCACTCCGGTATCCATATACGTTGTACGGGAACGCGTCTGCGAGGGATTGACGCGGAAACCGACACTGAGGTCACTATTCTGGGTCAGCCAACGGTAGTTGAGTTCGAGTGCTTCGTTATAGAAATTGTTTGTGAACGAACTGGAATAGGCTGAATCGATGCGCTGTTGGGACTGCCCTATATACTGATTTTTCTCGGAAGAGCGATTGTTTCCCGATGCAGAAAGGACGAACTCGAGGAAATGATTGCGGCCATAGACGGGTTCGACATACGAGGCCTTAATGCCATAAGAATACGAATTTTGGAGGGAACGGATGTTCTGATCGACCGTTGTATCGGTCAGCAAGCGGTCGAACGCGAAGGTCTCGGAACGTCCTTTGGTGTCGGTGAGTCCCAAATCGAGACTGATAGTAAGCGAGCGCCCCGGACGGAGGAACTTATGATTGTAGGTGGTGTTCAACGATGCGCCAATCTCGTCCTGTAGGCTGAAACGCGACTGATAGCCGTTGTTGAGCGTATCTCCATCGCGCATGTAAAGATAATCGCTATACTCATCGTATCGGGACTGCGTATAGTTGATGGTGGGTTTGAAGATCAGTTTGTTGAGCGTATCAATCTGATATTCCAGTTCCAGACGGATGCGCGTGTCCCACGACCAAGCTTGCTTGGAGGTAGAATCGGCGTTCTGATAGGTGATGCCGTTGCTGTAACTGTCCTTATTGCTCAACGAACGCGAATCGTTATAGGAATGCACCGCCTGTCCGTCACCGCCAAAGATAAGTGAGGCTTGTGGACGCGGATTGCGAAGCTGTTTGGTCAAATCCAGATTGGTGTTCACGCCTAAGTTCTCGCTCCAAGTAATACCCTGATTCTGTTGTCCAAAGGCACCACGCCCCCGTCCGGAACGAATCTCGTTGGTGTTGTTGGCACCTCCGATAATAGTAGTCTGGCTCTCTCCGAGGAGAATATTCGTGAAGAGATTGGCATTATATCGGAAATCATTCTTGAAGAAATGTTTCGTTCGCTCAGCGGGCGTAGCCCCAAAGTCCGGGTTGGCATAATTGAACCAACGGTTGTCGTCCGTCACAAGATCAGCACCCAAACCGCCTCCGAAATTGCCAAAGACACCTTTTTTGCGATTCGCCTTAAGCGACAGATTGATAATACGTTCCGTGTCATCATCCTCAAAGCCGGTAAGTTTCGCCATATCGGATTTTTCGTCAATGACCTGAATCTTATCAATCATCTCCGCAGGGATATTCTTGGTGGCCGACTGCACATCGTTGCCAAAGAACTTTTTGCCGTCAATGCGCACACCTTTGACCGTTTCTCCGTTGACCGTGACATTGCCTTCTTTGTCCACCTGAATACCGTTCATCTTTTTGAGGAGGTCCTCCACCATCGCACCTTCCTGAATCTTGTAGGCAGCGGTGTTATACTCGATGGTATCGCCCTTGACCGTCATTTCAGCTGCGTGACCTTTGACATCAACCGCCTCCAAGACTTGCACATCTTCTGCCAGCCGGATCGTGGTAAGTGTGATATCCGACTTGTCTTGTTTGGCAGAGACTACCAGCGACTGGCGATACGGCAAGAAGCCGATGCTCGATACCAGAAGGCTGTACTTGCCGGGCTTGACGTGAGACAAGACAAACACACCCTCCAAATCAGCCTGCACCCCCTGAACAAGGGTGGAATCAGTGGGTGACGTGTGCGAGAAGAGACGCACTGCAGCCAACTCGACGGGTGAATTATCACTCTTGTTAACGACCTTTCCACGCACCGTTTGTTGCGCCAAGAGAGTTATCGGAAATAGCAAAAAGGCTAAAAAGATGTGTTTCATTGTATCTGTTTTTTCTCAGATTTGTTCTATTCATTCAGGCAGTTTAAATCCTGTTGTATTTGTTTGCGAAGGGTGTCTGTTGATTTGAATTTACACTCTTCGCGGATATAACGAACAAGATTAACAATTATGGGCTGTCCGTATAAATCACCTGAGAAATCGGGTATATGTACCTCAAGGGTGCGTTCAGATCCTCCCACGGTGGGATTCGTACCGATGTTCAAGACCGCCTTGCGGGGACACCCATCAGCAGTGGTGACTTGCACGGCATAGACACCATCCTTGGGAATCAGTTTGTCCTTGTTATCAACACAGATATTTGCCGTCGGAAAGCCTATTTGCCTACCTAATCCACGTCCGTGTACCACGGTGCCTTGCACCCTATACGGTCGGCCCAACATAGCATTGGCTTGACAGACATCTCCCGTAAGCAACAAACGACGTATCTTAGACGAAGAGACGTCTCCTTCCGGCGCTTGCGTTATAGGAAGGACTTCTACCCCAGCCTCTTTCCCGAGTGACTGGTATTCCGCCAAAGACTTATGCCCGTCTGAGCCGAACTGATGGTCGTATCCCATTAGAAGTACGCGTACATCGCATCGTTCGCGCAAAAGATGCAAAAACTCGGAAGACGTCATATCGCGTACGACATCGAACTGAAAAACATAGATCTCATCCAAAGACTGCTGTTTGAGCAAGTCGGTGCGCTCACTATAGGTGGTCAGCAACGCCGGAGAAGCGCCTTGTAAAACCTTACGAGGGTGTTGCTCAAATGTAATTACTGCGGCTTTGAGCGCGCGTTGAGAGGCCTCACGACGCAAGGAAGTGAGCAAGAACTGATGTCCAAGATGCACACCATCGAAAAATCCTATTGTAGCTACATAAGCCATTTATTCTCCCAAAAAGCCCGCAAAGGTACGAAAAAAAAATGACTTAGACAAATTTCCAAGTCATTTTTTTGAATATTTCGCGATATCTTTGCGAAAAATTATTCTTCGTTGAGGGTAATACGCTTGAAGTCAACGATGGTAACGTTGTTTTGTTTGAGCACGTCTTTCACGAGTTCTTTCGAGTCAGACATAATATATTGCTGCTCAACCAAAGTGGATTCTTTCAAGAACTTCTGGAGACGTCCTTGAGCGATCATTTCCACCTTCTTCATATTGATATTCGCTTCTGCTTCAGCCGGAACATTCGCGCGAATCTCCCGAGCCTTCTGTGCGTCCTCTTCGGTGAGCCAACCCTTGGAGAGATTGCTCTCGATATGGTCATCGCTGTCAGCGTGAGCGGGGTTGATACCCACCTTACGGAGTGCTTGTTCGATAGCCTTGTTGACTTCGTCCTGTTTGGTCTTTTCGATAGCAACAGAGAGTTCTCTATCTTTCACCTCCTGAGCCACGTGCTCTGCATCCAAAGCGACGGGGTTCATCGAAGCGACTTGCATATTTACGCCGTGTACGGTGGTCTGGTCAGCATTGGCATCAGAAGCGGCAACGAGAGACGAGAGCTTATTACCGAGGTGGTTGTAAGCATCTACTTTCGGTGCTGCGATAAAAGCGTAGTCGCTGAGTTCCATCTTCTCACCGGTGACACCACTGCGCTCTGTTACGATTTCAGCAACGGTGAAGTTACCTATCTTGAGAGCACGAAGTTCCTCCAAATTGGCGGGTTTGTTAGCCATAGCAGCATCGAGGATGAGTTTCACCATACCAACGAAGTCTTCGTTCTTAGCCACGAAGTCGGTTTCGCATTTAACAGCTACGATAGCACCAAATCCGTTTTCAGCCTTTGCGAGTACACAGCCTTCCGAAGCTTCACGGTCGCTACGCTTTGCTGCGATAGCCTGACCACGCTTACGAAGCAAGTCTTTAGCTACTTCGAAGTCACCATTGGCTTCTTCCAATGCTTTCTTCACGTCCATCATTCCCGCGCCTGTCATTTCGCGCAGTTTCTTAATATCTGCAAGTGTTACTGCCATAATTTTGAAATTATTACAAGGTTGTTATCAAGCTATTACTCGGCTTTTTCTTCAGCAGGAGCCTCTGCGGGTACTTCTACAACTACGGGCTCTTTTTTCTCTACGGCTTTGCGTACGCGAGTGCGGCGCTCTTTGGGAGCAGGAGCATCCTCTGAGGCCTGATTTTGAGCAGCAGCGGCTTCTTCGTCAGCCTTCTCCACTTTGCGTTCGTCAAGCCCTTCCTTGATGGCGTCACAAACGGCGGTGATGATTACCTCAATGGACTTGGTGGCATCGTCGTTAGCCGGAATAACGAAATCGATATTCTGAGGATCGGAGTTGGTATCTACGATACCGAATACGGGAATACCCAGACGGTTGGCTTCTGCTACAGCGATGTGCTCTTTCTGCACGTCAACCACGAATAATGCGCTCGGCAGACGGGTCAGGTCGGCAATTGAGCCAAGGTTCTTCTCCAGTTTCTCACGCTGACGAGTGATCTGGAGTTTCTCACGTTTGGAGATATTGTCAAACGTACCATCGGTCATCATCTTGTCGATGCTGGACATCTTCTTCACAGCCTTACGGATGGTGGGGAAGTTGGTCAGCATTCCACCGGCCCAACGCTCGGTGATGTAAGGCATCGTAACCTCTTGTGCCTTAGCGGCAACAATTTCCTGAGCTTGTTTCTTGGTTCCTACAAAGAGGATACGGCGACCGGATCTTGCGATGTTCTTCAAAGCCTCGGCTGCTTCGTCAATCTTGATAGCAGTTTTGTTGAGGTCAATGATGTGAATACCGTTGCGCTCCATATAAATGTAAGGAGCCATTGCGGGATTCCATTTGCGTTTGAGGTGGCCAAAGTGACATCCAGCCTCAAGGAGTTGATCAAAATTTGTTCTCATTTTGAATGTTGATTTTTGATAGTTGATAAATAGTTGATATTTATTATCCGCACTTCTTTCATCCGTTCACTCCCACTCGATCAAGCGGAGCACCTGCCAAAGGCGGTTGGGGACAAAGAAGCATTTCGGCAGTAGGTCCCGAAGGACATCTGCCGAAATTGGATGTTAACGTTTACTGAACTGGAAGTGTTTACGAGCTTTGGGTTGACCGGGTTTCTTACGTTCAACCTCACGAGCATCGCGAGTCATAAAGCCTTCCGCTTTCAGAGCGGGCTTATCTTCCGGATTGATTTTCACCAATGCGCGAGCGATAGCCAGACGCAGTGCCTCAGCTTGACCTTTGAAGCCACCGCCATCCAGGTTCACCTTGATGTCGTACTTCTCCAGTACATCGAGTTTTGCCAAAGGTTGTTTTACTACAAATTGAAGAATCGAGCTGGGGAAATAAACCTCCAGGTCACGACCATTGATGGTGATTTTGCCGGCACCTTCACTTACATAAACGCGTGCGACTGCGGCTTTACGACGACCTAATGCATTAATTGTCTCCATAATTCTTCAATATTATTTAAGGGTGTTGATGTCAATTTGTTTGGGTTGCTGTGCTTGCATATTATGCTCTGCACCTGCAAAGATGTGCAAGTTCGTGATCAGTTTGTTACCCAGACGATTCTTGGGCAGCATTCCTTTAACGACCTTACGAACGAGGCGGTCTGCGCCTTTTTCCAGCAACTGAGCGGGAGTCATCTCACGCTGACCACCGGGATATCCGGTATAACGAACATAGGTACGGCCGGTCCACTTGTTACCGGTGAGCTGCACCTTGTCAGCATTGATTACGATTACGTTGTCACCACAATCTACGTTCGGCGTAAAATTGGGTTTGTACTTACCACGAAGCAGTTTAGCAATCTTCGTGCACATGCGGCCGAGAATCTGGCCTTCAGCGTCCACTACTACCCACTCTTTCTGCACGGTAGCCTTGTTGGCAGACACTGTCTTGTAAGATAAAGTATCCATTTGTTTTGTTTGTTATTAGGCCAAGCCGACAGACATCATTTACGCCCCAAAAAGCACAGGGACCACTGCCCAGCTTGACGATTAGTATTTAGTTATAGCTTTTCGTTTCACCGAAAAAAGCGTGCAAAGGTACTGCTTTTTTTTGAACTGTGCAAACTTTTTTGCAGTTTTTTTCAAAAAAACCGCTTTTTCCCTAATTTTCCTCCTTTTGGCGGAACATGATAGGCTGCAAGCCATGCAGACTGCGATCCAAGGTTTTATCCAAATCGAACGACGGAACCTGCCTTTGTGGAAGTCGCCGCAAATCACGAACACCAGAGGTCAACTGTTCGCTCAATTCTTTCTGCTCTGCCTCTAATCGCTGAATGATATGCGGATAGATCTTGTCAAACATCTGTGGGTGGTCGGTGTACCAGACCAGCGACGAATCAAACTGGGCTTGGGTGATTCCGTGTTTGTCCAGAACGGCACCATAGTACTTCACCATCGTGCTATCCAACTGCCACTCGTAGCCATAGACGGAAAGTAGTCCCTCTACGCGGTGCAAGTCATAAAGCACCTCCTTCATTTGATGGACAGATAGCACGTTGCGAGGACGACAGCCGACCACAAGCAAGGGCAACACCAATAAGCACAGCAAGACCTTTTGTTTCATTTCTCTAATTCCTTTCCTTGTTGCGACGGGTTCGCTTCGGGCGAAGAGACAGGACGCAGACTGCTGTCCAGATCGTTACGAAACCAGAAGACAATAGCCAATATAGCTATCGTGATACAACTGTCTGCCAGATTGAAGACTGGTCGGAAAAACAGACATTCGCCTGACGCGTCACGAATCAAGGGGAAATACAACATATCTATCACACGACCATAGAACCATCCGGCGTAGCCGAACAGACGACCATAAAACACGCAGTCGATGATATTTCCCAATGCACCCGCCGTCACCATCGACACCATAGCAAGATAACTTGTGCGGGCATGTACAACGTGAATCAAACGATGGATATACCACCCCAGCACACCGACGGCACCGATTCGAAACAAGGTCAGACACAACTTGCTGAACCACTCGATGCCAAACGCCATCCCGTTGTTCTCCACATAGCAGAGCTCGAAGAACGGAAGTACAGCAACGCTTTCGCCCAAGGTGAAATGTGAATGTATATACAACTTCAGCGCCTGATCCAGTGCCAACAGAACGACTATCAGCACGGCGACAAAAGTGGTCTGTTTCTGTGGTCGATTCATAGATTAAATGCTTTTTTTATACTCTCTACGCGGTCCAGTTTTTCCCAGGTGAAGAGTTCCACTTCTTTCTCCACCACGTGGCCGTTTCCGTTGATAAACGATTTGCGCACGCACTCGTTCTTACGTCCGAAATGGCCGTACGAAGCCGTTTCCTCATACATAGGCTGACGCAGTTTGAGGTCGCGTTCGATTGCTCCCGGACGGAGGTCAAAGAGTTGGTTGATTTTTTGTGCTATCTCGTTATCCGGCACAATACCTGTGCCAAAGGTTTGGACATTTAGACTGACGGGTCGTGCCACGCCGATGGCATAACTAACCTGTACCAACATCTGCTTGGCAACACTGGCTGCCACCATATTCTTGGCTATCCAGCGGGCTGCGTATGCTGCCGAACGGTCCACTTTGGACGGGTCTTTACCTGAGAACGCTCCACCTCCGTGCGCACCACGACCACCGTAGGTATCTACAATAATCTTACGCCCTGTCAGTCCCGTGTCTCCGTGAGGACCACCGATGACGAAGTTCCCTGTCGGATTGACCAACAGACGGAAGTCACCTTTCAGCAGTTCGGCATAGCGTGTATCACGTCGTGCCACTTCGGGCAAGAGGATATGACGGATATCATCGGCTATCCGGCTCTGCGATACACCTTCATCGTGCTGGGTGGAAACGACGATGGTATCGATGCGCACAGGACGGTTCTGTTCGTCATATTCAATCGTCACCTGACTTTTGGCATCGGGACGAAGATACGTCATTTGCTTACCTTCTTTTCGTATGCGCGCGAGCGTATAAACCAAGGTGTGAGCCATATCTAATGTGAGAGGCATCAGACTTTCGGTCTCCACCGTGGCATAACCGAACATCATTCCCTGGTCGCCGGCACCTTGACTGATCTTGGCACCACGACTCACACCGCGGTCGATATCCGCTGACTGTTCGTGCAAGGCCTGTAAGACGCCACAACTCTCGGCATCGAACTTATACTCCGAACGCGTGTAGCCGATACGACGGATCGTATTACGTATCACCGACGGCACATCCACATAGCAACGCGCTTTCACCTCACCAGCCACGACCACCTGACCGGTCGTCACCAGCGTCTCACAAGCTACGTGAGCGTGACTGTCTTGAGCCAGAAAGTGGTCTAATATTGCATCGCTGATCTGGTCTGCCACTTTGTCCGGATGACCCTCTGAAACGGACTCGGAAGTGAATAAATAGTGATTCTTTTTCATATCTTCTGTTTGTGTATTTACTTTATTTGCCGTTCATCCAAGGCGTGCCTGTACTGCGCAGCTACTGCGGCGTGTTGACGGTAGTTGGAAGAGAACACGTGTGTACCTGAGAAGTCCGGGTTGGCACACATAAACAGGTAGTCCGTCTTCGGGGCATTGAGCACCATATCTATGCTCTCTGCGTTGCAGCAACGAATCGGTCCCGGCGGCAGACCGCGATAGAGATAGGTATTGTAAGGAGAATCCAACTTCAGGTGACGGGTCAGCACGCGTCTCAACTTGAAGTCGCCTGTGGCAAAGATCACCGTCGGGCAAGCCTGCAACGCCATGCCCTTGCGTACACGGTTGAGGTAGAGACTTGCTATCAGCGGCTTCTCTTCTTTGTTGCGTGTCTCCGATTCGACAATACTGGCAACCGTTGCCACTTCGCTGCGCTTGAGCCCTAAAGCATCCGCTTTCTGCTGACGCTCATCGCTCCAGAAGCGGTCGAACTCACGCTTCATGCGGTTAAAGAGGTCGTCTATCGAATAAGACCAATACACCTCGTAGGTGTTCGGCAGGAACATACACACTGCCGTTTCGGGTGTCAGGTCATAACGACGCATAAAGTCCTCGGACGCAAAATGTTCCTCTATGGTGGCAGAATCCAGCATCAATTGTACAGCAAGCCTTCCCGCCAACTGCTGATGCGTACGAATCTGGTTCGTCCACGTGATATGCACCGGAGACTCACCTCCGCGCATCAGTCGTTTGATGAGAGGGCCGTTTCCTATCCGTTCAGGAAATTCGTAATACCCCACTTTCGGCTGCGTGTACATCATGTAACGCTTATGCAGCTGCCAGTCAAACACAGATGCCACATCGTAATCGTTCTGCATCAGACGAAAGAGGCTGTCCGCATCCATATCGGGATACACATGGTATCCATGACTTTTGCCGTCACGACTCGTGAAATTGCACACCTGGTAGCGATACATCTGCTCCGCCACAAAACTGCCGGACAGAAACAACAAAGCAGCTATCACAATGGCAACAATCAGCAATATTTTTCCTGTTTTTTTGTTCATCAATGCAAAATCTTATATATCAGTTCTTTCCAAAGGTCTGCATCTTTGGCGCTCGGATTGTTTACTCCCTTACTGCGCGCATCTATCTCACGGAAATAACCGATGATATGGAAGGTTTTTCCTGCCGAGAAGCGCCGTGCGGCAGCGGCATAGTCTTTCACAAAGAAAGGCGAGATACCCAATACGGGCGCCACAGCACGTTCCGACTTGTCGGGCAAATAGTGGTAGAGCATCAGATTGGCGAAGAAGTTGTAGAGGATACCTAATTCTTTCACCATCGGGTGGTCTTTCGACGAGGCGAAGTATTGCGTGATACGATGCGCCCGCAGCACATCACCCTTAATGAGCGCGTCTTGCAACTCGAACACATTGTAGTCTTTCGATATGCCCACGTTGCGTTCCACCAACGCCATATCTATCTTCTGGCACCCTTCCGGCATTCCCACTATCAGTTTGTCCACTGCGCCCACTACGGCACTCATATCCGCACCCAGATAGTCTGCCAACATCTGCGGCACTTTGGGATCCATATCCACTTTGCGGCTCAGCGCGGCAAGGCGTTGCTGCATATAGTCCCGAATCCAAGCGGGCATCTGATAGTCGCGCAGGCGGTCGGACTGCATCCAGACACCGCCTTTCTTCTCCAGGTTCTTGAACACGGAAAGGCGCTTGTCGGGGTTGCCGTATTTATAGCAAATCACCAGGATGGATGTCGGCTGCGGGTTGTCCAGATAGAGACCGAGTGCATCCCATTTCTTAATAGTCTGGGCCTCGCGAACGATGATGAGTTTCTGTCCTCCCATCATTGCGAATCCGCGTGCGTGAGAGATGGCAGGTGCTATGTCTGCACCCGGAAGGTCTTTGCCGTACAGCACCATCTGGTCGAAAGCTTTGGAGGCATCGTCCAGTATATGCTCTTCCATATAGGCGGAAACCTGGTCGATGTAGTATGACTCTTCGCCACACAGCATATACACCGGCGCATATTGTTTGCGCTCCAGATTGCGGATTATTTCATCGGCTTTCTGCATCTTTTTCTCCTTGCAAGCAAATCAGCCTGCAAAGGTAGTGCTTTTTTTTGAGATGTGCAAATAAAAGCGCAAAAAAAGCGAATTTTTGCGCTTTTAATAGTCGAAAGTCGAAAGATAATTGTTCTCACAGCGAGGTTTCGGTCATCTCAAGCATATAGGCCTACTATCCTGTGTTAATCTTGTGTTAATCCTGTGTTGAGACAGTGGGTAATGACTTATCGTCGGTATCCGGTTCGGACATGCCTATGCCGCTTGGACGAAGACACCGAGAAAGCATAATACAGACGCAGACCGAAGTCCAAGTAATTATAGAAACCGACAACCGACTCCCCACTTCCTACCGTTACTTTGGCGGACGGATTGGCGGCATCAGTGATAGGCGCAACATCCAAGAGACGCGTGTAAGGGGCTGCCTTATACGCATTCCATAGTCCGATATCCGCGTAGGCTTGCAGACCTATAGTGTTCGCATTGCGTCCCAACGGCCACTCCCAACCCGCCTCAATGCCAACAAGAATATTCCACTTCGGCATCTTCTCACTATTCAGGCGCGTATAAGGCTGTTCCACTGCACCGGTAATCACCCTGTTATGCACATGAACATTGTACTGCTCATAATAGGCATCAATATCCACATTGCTTATCTCAAACCGCCGCGTGGCCGCAAAAGGCAACATGATACGTGGGCCTAACTGTACGGCAAAGCCGCCTGCCCGCAATGCGAAGAGGATTAAAAACTCCGCTTTTGCAAACTGTTCGCTCTGCTTAAAATGCGCTGTGGTACGATAGTCCATCGGGTTGCCGAGATAGTCGATATTACGGAAGACATCGGAGGTGGAACCCTTTATCGCCATGGCACCATAACCCACCCCCGCGCCAAGCATGAAGCCCGCACTGACAGGTGAACTCAAGTCGCCATACCAAGCATAGCGCAAGTCCAGCATTCCGTTCATTCCCACGTCGCCACGGACCGAGCCGTTGGCTTCAGGTGCAAGTTGAGGCAGCCACATCTGTCCGCCGCCGCGCACACCGATAGAAAAGACCGATGTGCCGGCAAGAAGCGGAGATGCTACAAAAAGTAATAAAACACCAATATATTGTTTTGCCCTTATCATTGCACAACTATATAACGTAAGACATATTGTTCGCCACCGGTGGTGACTACCATCTGATAGCACCCCGCCGTATTGACAGCACTCAAAGAGAGTTTGTCCACTCGGTCGGCTTCCGTGCTATAGACCCGTCGTCCGGACATATCGTATATGACCACCGTGGTCGGACTCTGGTCATCCAAATAGAGCAATCGTTGCTGCGCGTTGGTCCGGACGACAGTCGGTTCCAAGACCGGTGTGCGTCGTGCGGCAGAGGACGCGGACGAGTAATGCACGATGAGTGAGCGCATCAGTCCCGTACACAGCACACCGGACGGACTGCTGCTGACATCCACCACGGCATAATAATCGCCCGTACCGCCAAGGTGCTTGTCCAAGGTGAGATAATAACCGCGGCAGATAAATTCATCGTCCTTGCCGGTGTTGTCCGTCAGTGGGTCAGGCGTACCACGAACGCGGTACCACCCTACATCCTTCTCGGCGAACCAGTAACCTTTGGCCTGAATAGCACGGACATCCAGCATCAGTAGCCAGTCGTAGAGAGCCACTACAGGCAGATTGGCGTATTCCTCACAATTGGCAGCAAAGAAAGCATAGAGCGTTGTGTCCGACGTGATCTCAATCACTCGCACAGAGTCGGTGTTACCATCCGACCAACGCTCAAAATGCCAGTCCTCCATAGCGGTAGCCCGTAGCGTGAGCCACGTTCCGCACGGCACCTCGAGCGCCATCAAAGGCACAGCAAGGGCATGAAACAATATGTAAAGCAACCTACGTTGCATTATTCGACATTAGCCCCTTCGGGCAGTCTGACCGATTAGGGCAGTACCGGCGTAATGCTTACGCTACCTTGGGTGTCATCGTCCGCGTTAACCGTAACGGTATATACTTTCGTTCTGAATACAGCCGTGAAGGTCGGTGCTACACCTTCGTAGGTGAAGGGACGGGGATTGACAGCATAGTTCGGATCTGTCGGATCGGTGATGTCGCTCCAATGTTCAAACTCAAGACAGTCGTCATCGGTCTTCGGAGTGAGTTGAAGGATGTCACCAAGGCTCGGATCTGGGTTATTCGGGTCGTCAATAGTCGGATCGATGGCTTGGTTGGAAGCAAAGATAGCCTTGTAGTTCTTGAGCGTCGCATCTTTGATGTTGGAGATAGTACGTGTAGCGGGAGCGGTGGCATCATCTTCCCATTGTACGAAGTGGAAACCGGCTGCCGGCGTTGCGGTGATGGTTACGGAGCTACCGCAATCTACATTCTTACTGTCCGAAGCCGGAGTTTGAGCGAACATGTTCATTGCGCATACAAGGCTTGCGCAGAGCACTACATGAAAACGTTTCATTTTGATTGGTGTTTTAGTTTGTTAATAATATTGTTAATTTGTTTTTTTCGTTATGAGGTTATAAAGTTATATCGTTATGACGATGTTATGGGACCGTAATCGCCACGGAGCCCATGCTTGCATCGTCGGTGGTGACGGTGATGGTATAAGGTCCGCCTTCGGCTTCGAGGTTATAGCCGTTCCAGCCGTCAGTTGCATGGTATAAATCACTCGCAGCACACGGCACATGGAGGGTGATACTTGACTGCGGAGATTTCTTGGTGAAATTTTCCGGCCAAGCCGGTATATTCTCCGTCCAATGCACATGGATATCCGTCAGCATATTATCGGCCGCCAGCATCGAGGTTCCCAAAGAGGATGCCGATGCCGGAATAGAAATGGATTGCAGATGGGTGCAATATGCGAATCCAACATTCCCGATTGCTGTCACGCCTTCCGGAATAGTGACTTCACTCAAACCGTGGCACCCATTGAATGCCTCATCGCCTATAGAGGTAACCTGATTGAAATCAATGGACGTAATACCTGCGAAACCGTAGAAAGCATGATGCTTGATTTCAGTAATGCCGTCAGGAATGGTCAAAGTGGTCACTTTGGTGCCATTCACATACAGATCTCCGCCTCCCACATAATTTAAGTAGCCATTACGGCTGAACGGGGATGAGTCGTATGCACCAAAATCGATGTTGCACCATGCCTCCAGATCG
>JAGCEW010000091.1 GCA_017650465.1 Paludibacteraceae bacterium | reverse complement strand
GAAATATACTCTCCAACGGCTTGCACGTGCTGGTGCATGAGGATCATACCACGCCGTTGGCTACCACCACTATCGTCTATCGTGTGGGCTCCCGCGACGAAAATCCCGACTGTACGGGTCTTGCGCACCTGATGGAGCACTTCATGTTCAGCGGTTCCGACCATGCGCCCGATTTCGACTTAACTCTCCAGCAGGTAGGCGCAATCAACAATGCCTACACTTCTCAAGATCTCACTTGCTACTATATCGTCTTACCAGCTAACAATATAGAGACGGCTCTTTGGCTCGAATCCGACCGGATGGCCGCCCTCTCCTTCAGTCAGCAGGGACTGGATGTCCAGAAACAGGTGGTGATGGAGGAGTTCAAGGAGACCTGCCTCAACCAGCCCTATGGCGATCTGATGATGCAGATTTATGGGCTCAGCTATCAGAACCACCCTTACCAATGGCTGCCCATCGGTAAGGAACTAGCTCATATTGAACAGGTTGACATGGGTGTTGTGCGCAACTTCCATGATACGTTTTATTGTCCTGCCAACGCCATTTTGGTCATCGCAGGGAACGTGCATGCGGAGGAGGTTTTTACCATGGCGGAGAAATGGTTCGGAGATATTCCTTCCGGAAGGCGGAACCTCCATCATTATATGCAGGAATTCCCTTCCAGCTATAATCGTCAAAAGACGGTGCAGAGACCTGTCCCCGACGACATGCTCTTCAAGAGTTGGCTGATGCCCGCCCGCACCGATACTGACTACTGCGCCTACGACCTGCTCTCCGACATCCTCGGCACAGGTCAAAGCTCCTACCTCTATCGCAAATTTGTGGTGGAAGATCGCCTCTTCACCGACCTTTCCGCCTCCGTATCGGGCAATGCCGACAAAGGTCTCTTCTTCGTGGGCGGAAGACCTGCGAGCGGTGTCCCTATCGAAAAGGCAGACGAGCTATTGTCCAAGTATCTATATGATTTTCAGTTTGATAGCAAGTTGTCGTACGACTTGCAGAAGGTGAAGAACAATGCCGAATCCATTATTCTGGAGCGGAACCTGAAAGTGGAGGATCGCGCGAACACGCTGGCCACCGGCGAATTCTACAGCCGTGCTGAGGATTTCGCCGACGAGCGCACGGGATATTTCGCGGTCACTGAAGAGGATATTCGACGGATTACGGAGACGATGTTCCGGAGAAATAGCAGCAATACGCTGTATTATAATAAGTTGTAGTAGCCTATCTCGTATAGAAAGGATGGCTTTCGCAGGGAAGCGCGGCCAAGGGGTGATATTCGCCTTTTAATCCAATAGGCGTGGCGTTGCGGATGTCATAGACAATCTGGATGCAAGGACGTACCTCGTCCAAGCCGAAGCCATCACCCGCCAGAATACGACGGTAACTTTCTGTGTGCAAGTCAGTAAAGCCATCGCTGAACTCGAAAGGTTCCCCATTGATGACAATTTGACGGAACGTGGTTTTGCCGTTTTCCAAAACTGCTTTGGGCAATGTTTTCTTGTTGATACTCAAGAAGTAACGCACTCGTGCTTTATCGAAACGGATGAAGCCGGCCACACGGTCGTGGGTGGCCACGTGTACCACACTCTCCTGCACATTGCCGAAAATGTAGCAAAGCATGTCGTAGAAGTGAATGCCGATGTTGGTTGCAATGCCACCGCTCTTGCTGTCGGAACCTTTCCAACTCGTGTAGTACCAATAGCCGCGAGACGTAATATACGTCAGATCAACGTCATAGACAATATCTTGCGGGGCTTTATCGACTTTCTCTTTCAAGGCAATAATGGAGGGATGCAGACGCAGTTGCAGGATGTTATAGACTTTCCTGCCAGTCTCATTTTCCACATTTTGAAGTACATCCACGTTCCAAGGGTTCAGCACCAACGGTTTCTCGCAGATGACATCCGTGCCCAGACGCAGGGCGTAGCGCGTGTGCGCGTCGTGCAGGTAATTTGGCGTACAAACGGAGATGATATCCAGTTGATTGTCAGTGCTTTTCAACTTTGAAACGTGACGGTCGAAGAGTTCCATTTCGGTGAAGAAGGCGGCCTCGGGGAAATAGCTGTCTATGATTCCCACGCTGTCGGATTTGTCATACGCAGCAACCATCTGGTTACCAGTTTCTTTGATAGCCTTCAAATGTCGCGGTGCCACGTAACCGCCCACTCCGAAAACAGCGAAATTCTTCATATTTTCCAAATTCTGAAATAGGGCGCAAAGGTACACTTTTTATACGGTAAAAATTATAATTTTGCGCCCAATTTTTTGGGCATAGTATGAGTTGGATAGAATTATTGTTGTTGTCGCTGAGTTTGGCAATGGATTGTTTCGCCATCAGTTGTGTCATTGGGATGCTGCAACCGGAATTGAAACGTTCCTACGTATTGCGGTTTTCCTTGGCCTTTGGCATTTTCCAAGGCGGGATGCCGCTCATCGGCTGGCTGTTCGGTGAATCGCTGTTGGGTCCGCTGGGAAAACTCGGACCGTTCATCGCCTT
>JAGCEW010000010.1 GCA_017650465.1 Paludibacteraceae bacterium | reverse complement strand
GGTGATACCTAGGTGATACCCAGGTTATACCTAGGTTATACCTAGGTTATTCAGCCACTCTCACGCCACTCTCGCGCCACTTCCATCCTTGCTTGGTAGTTTTAGGCTGATATCATCAGCCCGCCTTTATTTCCTTCTGTCCGTTTCTATTTAGCCACGCCGAGACCTCGCCGTATTTGCCGGTACTTTTTTTGCATGGAGACTCTTGATTCAGTTGATACTACTTGATATAGCAGACGAATGTTGAAAATAGAAACGAAACATTCCGAAACTGCTAAAAAAGAACAAAAAATGTAAAAAAAGCCACTCAACTCTTGCACATTCAAAAAAAAAGCAGTACTTTTGCAGCAGATTTAACGCAATAGGGCGCAACGCACCCATACGAAATACGAATTTAATAACCATGACAAAACGTGATTTATCCTTTTCGCAGCTCTTCAATTTGAGTTTTGGATTCTTCGGGGTGCAGATAGCATATGCCCTGCAAAGTGCTAATATTTCCCGTATTTTTGCAACTTTAGGTGCTGATCCTCATCAGCTTTCTTTCTTTTGGATCCTGCCTCCGTTGATGGGCATGATTGTTCAGCCTATCGTAGGTCTCCTGTCCGATAAGACTTGGTTCGGCAAATTCTTCGGACGCCGCAAGTTCTATCTGCTCATCGGAGCACTTATTGCCGTTGCGGTAATGGTGCTCTTGCCTAACGCTGGCGATTTCTCGTTTGAGCAACGCGTCTGGCTTGGACTCAATTCCGCAATGTGGTTCGGACTGATGTCGCTCATGTTCCTCGATACATCCATCAATATCGCTATGCAACCGTTCAAAATGATGGTAGGCGATATGGTTAACGAGAAGCAAAAAGGCACAGCCTACGCTATTCAATCGGCTCTCTGCAATGCCGGTTCGGTAATGGGATATCTTTTCCCGATTTTCTTCACTTGGATTGGAATAGCCAATACTGCCCCCGAAGGAGTAATACCGGATTCCGTCAAGTGGAGTTTTTATGTAGGAGCCGCTATTCTCATTCTCTGCTCGCTCTACACCTTCTTTGCTGTCGAAGAGATGGATCCGCAGGAGTACGCTGAGTTCCACGGGCTGAACAAGAAGGCCGATGACCAAACGGAAGATACGGCTAACCAAGCCGCTATCGTGCGCGCGTTTATTACAGTAGGACTCGTTCAGTTCTTCTGCTGGGCTGCGTTCATGTATATGTGGACTTATTCCAACGGTGCCATCGCTGAGAACTGCTTCGGATGGGACGGAATGAATGCTGCAGACGCGTCGTTCCAGTCTGCCGGCAATTGGGTTGGAGTAGTGTTCTGTGTGCAGGCTGTAGGCTCGCTTTTCTGGGCTGCTTTCTTACCTAAATTGGAACATTGGTTCGGCAACAAAGGCGCTTATGCCATCTCGCTTATTGTCGGCGCAATCGGCTTTATATCAGTCATGTTTGTCCACAATCAGTACGTCCTCTGGCTCAGTTATGCGCTCATCGGTGCTGCTTGGGCTGCTATGTTGGCGCTGCCGTTCACTATCATCACCAATGCTATTTCCGGCAGCAAGCATATGGGCGCGCTGCTCGGACTTTTCAACTGCACTATCTGTATCCCGCAGATTGTAGCTGCACTATGTGGAGGATTGCTCCTTAAATATATATGCGCGCACGTGCAAGCCGGCATGTTGGTTGTCGCCGGTGTGCTGCTTGTCCTTGGTGCCGCATCGGTTTTCCTGATCAAAGAAAACGAACAAAAATAAATTTGGTAATATATACATTTAACTTTAATTATTGCAATGATGAACAACAAAACGCACACTCTTTGTCTGATGGCTATGATGCTCGTATTTGCTACGGCATTACAGGCTCAGATTTCGGGTACAGTACTGGAGGAGGCTAGCGGTGAACCGATTATCGGTGCCAGTATTCTGCAGGTAGGTACTACTAATGGAGTTATCACTGATTTTGATGGAAATTTTGAGCTGAACGTTCCTGAAGGTACGCAGCTGCAATTTAGTTACATGGGATTTCAAACGCAAACTCTTCCTGCTCAAAAGAAGATGATCGTTCGTCTTAAGGAAGATGCTTTTGAGATTCAGGAGGTTGTGGCTATCGGTTATGGTTCGCAGAAGAAAAAGGAAGTAACCGGTTCTGTAGCTTCTGTTAAAGCCGAGGACTTCAATGCCGGTGTCAAATCCAATCCCGTCGGATTGTTGCAAGGCAAAGTGGCTGGTCTGAATATTATCAACACGACCAGCGATCCTACTCAGGGAGGTTATTCCATTCAGATTCGTGGCTTCTCGACCTTGGATAAGGGTGCAGGAACATCGCCTCTCTATATCGTTGACGGTGTGCCTGTTTCTTCGATTGACAATATTGCTCCGGATGAGATTGCTTCGATGGATGTGCTCAAGGATGGTTCGGCAGCCGCAATCTACGGTACGCGCGGTACCAACGGCGTTATCCTCATTACCACCAAGCGTGGCGAAGGATTCTCCGACCAACCTGTCACCAATATCGAGTATTCGGGCTACGTGAGCACAGCGTGGGTGAACAGCAAAACCGGAATGGCTACTCCGCAACAGTTCGTTGACCTGGCGAACCTGACGGATGGCAAGGTTGTGCCTACTATCTATAAGAATGCTGACGGCTCGACCAACTATACCGATTGGATGGCAGAACTGACACGCAAGGCTGCAATCACACACAGCCATACAGTAGCTATCACCGGTTCGCACAAGAAATTCAATTACCGTGCTTCCCTTCTCTTCAAGAATGAAGAAGGTATTGCCAAAAACAATAACAGACAAGAGGTGCTCGCTAAGTTAGCTGCGCAACAGAAAGCCTTAGACGGCTGGTTGGATTTGCAGTACGATTTCTCATATATGCACTATCGAAACGACTATTTCTGTGGCGACTTCACGCAAGCTGCGATAGCCAATCCCACGTATCCAATCTATGACGAGACTACTGCTTCCGGCTATTTTGCTCCGCAAGGTTCAGGTCAGTCCAACGCGATTGAGGCAATGAACCAAAAAGAGTCCTATCAGGATGGCAATTATTTCCGTGGATCTATCAAAGCGACGGTTAATATCAAAGCAGTAGAAGGACTCAAAATCAGCGGTTTTGCTGCTATAGAAGAAGGAGATAACCGCAATTATTGGTCCAACAAGGTTATCAATACCGATGCGACAGGTTCTGGCAAGGCCGGACGCAGTAATTCCATGAATCTGTCGCAGTTGTATGAAGCAACGATTGACTACGCACATAGTTGGGGTGGACATAGCTTGGTCGGTGTGGCCGGTTTCTCCTATCAGAACTTCTTGTATGATGGCTCGGATATGAGTAACAATGACTTCCCGACTGAGTCGATGAAGTTCTACCAGATGGGAAACGGAGAAGTAAACAAGAAATTCATGAATATCTCTTCGTATCGCAACTCCAATACACTGGCAGCTGCATTCCTCCGCTTGAACTACAACTACAATGAGAAATATCTTCTTTCTGCTTCGGTTCGTTACGAAGGTTCCAGCCGTTTCGGTCCTAACCACAAGTGGGGATGGTTCCCTGCCGTTAGTGCAGGTTGGCGTATCAAGGGAGAGGAATTCATGCGAGACCAAGACTGGTGTAATGAATTGAAGCTCCGTGCCGGTTTCGGTATCACGGGTAATAACCTTGGTTCGGACCTCAGGTCTGTGGCAATGCTTTCCAATGGCGGTACATTCTGGTACAACGGAAAATGGACTAACACCTATGTCGTCAGCCAGAACGTCAATCCGGATTTGCGCTGGGAACGTAAGTTTGAGTACAACTTAGGTTTGGACTTCAGCTTCGTGGACAATCGTATTTACGGTTCGTTGGACATCTATCTGCGCAATACCAAAGACCTGCTTTGGGAATACGAGGTGCCGACTCCTCCTTACCAGTATCCCACGTTGCTCGCCAATGCTGGAGAGATGCGCAGTTACGGTGTTGAATTGGTATTGTCCGGTGTGCCGGTTAAAACCAAAGATTGGACTTGGATTACCACTCCGACCATTGCATTCAACCGCAACTATATTACCAAACTGTCTGACCCGGAAAAGGGATTCAACTACACCCAAACAACTTCCGGTGGTGTAGGTGAGAATGGAATCCAGAATACCAATACGCAGATTTTGGTAGAAGGACAACCTGTAGGCGCATGGTACGGATATTCATTTGCCGGATTTAAATCAGACGGAACATGGATGTACAACACACCTACCGGCGGTTATACTTCCGATCCTAATGAAGGCCATCGTCAGGTTCTCGGTAGCGCGCAACCGGCTGTTACTTTCGGTTGGAACAATACCGTTAAATGGCGTGATTTGGATATAACGCTGTTCTTCCGTGGAGTGGCTGGCAACAAGGTTCTTAATGTAACCCGTTGGGCTTATGGACCGCAAGCTTCCCAATCTATGAACGTATTTATGTACGATATCACGCACAATCCGATGAATAATCCTAACGGTGTGACCTATACCAACAAGGCTGCTTTCTCGGATTATTATTTGGAGGATGGTTCGTACTTGAAGTTGGATAACGTGACCGTCGGATATACCTTCCGTTTCAAGGAAAACAAGTATATCCAATCGCTTCGTCTCTACGGTACAGCACAGAACTTGTTCACCATCACCGGTTATTCAGGACAAGATCCTGAGGTGAACACAACCAGCGTTTGGGATCCGGGTATTGATTATACCAGTTTCTATCCGCGTACGGGAAGTTTTATGTTCGGTTTGAATCTTAACTTGCTATAATCGTCTATTTGTGAAAGGATAACAATATGAAAAAGATATTTTTACCGGCGCTGATATGCGTCATGACAATTCCTCTTCTCACAACCTGCCATATGTTGGATGAGAAGAACTACGGTAATCCTACTGTGGAAGAAATGATGTCCAAAGAAGAGAACGTTATTCTTCTTGTCGGACAAGCCTATGCCGATGTCAAATGGCTGCACGATCACTGGGGATATTGGGGTGTTGCTTCGTTGACCGCAGACGAATGTGTTTGTCCGGTTCGCGTACCCGGTGAACACTGGAGTGACGGCGGATATTGGAAGAATCTGAATACCCACCGTTGGAATGAATTCGGCGATGCATTCAAGAATATATGGAATACCACTATTTCCGGTGCCGTACTTTGCAATAAACTGATCAATACGCTGGAAATGAATCGTGAGAATATGTCTCCGGACTTGTATGACCAATATGTCGGCGAACTGGAAGTACTGCGTTCGTACTACTATTATATGCTCTTCGATTGCTTCGGACGTGTCCCGTATCTGGAGGCATTCCAGGATGTTACCGAGCCGCTGATGGAGCCGCATGTAGTATGGGCTCACTTGGTATCGTGTC
>JAGCEW010000090.1 GCA_017650465.1 Paludibacteraceae bacterium | reverse complement strand
TGCCGGACTGAAAATAGTCATCCAAAACTTGTTGTTTGAACGATTGAGAATAATGATTTAGTGTTCGCTTCATAAAACTAAAATCTTAAAAATTGACACTTTTTATTCGTTTTATGAGTAAACCTATTTCAGTATAAGACACCATTAGGAACTGAAAAGAACAAGACAAAAATGCAAAATAATGCCCAAATATTTGCGTATGTGCAATATTTGTTGTAATTTTGCAGCGTGTTTGATGAAAACTATTTAACTATATGAAAAACTGGTATTTCTTTACTCGCATCACGGCAGTCTTGCTGACCGCTATCGTAACTCTTCCTCTGTTCGCAGACAAACCCGAACTTCCGGACAGCTGGAAAACAGATGACTTCACCGAAGTTACCGTCCCGCTTGAGGCCACATTCCGTTTGGGCGACCAATTCAATTTCCATGAAGTGTTCCCCCAACTGCCCACCCGTTTCCAATACCGCGAACTACCCCCTTCGCTGGAAGGAGATATTATTGTGGAACTGGAAATAGTCAGCAAAGGTTGGAACGAACCGATGCAGAGTAATGAAGTAGAAATAGAGAACGGCTATTGTGTACAAACCGGTTCTACCATGCTCACACTTCATAGCGTGGATACCATTATGGATGAGCGTGGGGCTGTGTACTTTTCGAAAGTGACGACGTACAATATCACCTTCTTTGTATCCGGTACACAGGTATTGCCGGGATTGAATGACAATTCCGGTCCCAATCCGGATGTTATACGCAATATCACGATGATGGTGTATGACAATGTAGAAAGCAATATCGCTTTGTACTACCTCAACCGTTGCAGTATAGACAGCCATTGGGATAGTGATTTACAGAGGAGTGTTTACGGGGAATTTGAAAAGGACTGGTTATTGTTGTCGGATAATCCCGATCAGATTTCTAGCGATACGGATGTGGTGAAAGTGAATTCCGGCTATTACACCTCTTACTTTGGTGCCAAAGAGGGTACATCTGTCATCTCTGTCATTTCTCCATTGATTGGCGGAAATCAGCAGCCGGATACCTTTCAGTTTACCATTACGGTGAAAGATGCAATGAATGAGTTGACCTCCGGTCGGTGTGGTGCAACGGTGGACGATATCGGCGGTTACCTGTTCTGGAGTATTGACAACGACTATACCTTATCTTTCCGTGTAGACCCGGGTGCGCCTTTTTCCGCGTTGGATGGCGATCAGTGCAAAATGCCCGACTTCAACTATCCGAATGCGGATGAGTGTAACGGAACCAACACCGGTGATGGCGGATACGAAGAGGCAGGCTATTGCATTCCTAATCCTTCCCCGTGGAACGCGTGGTCAGGAATGATACGCAAGCTTGATTTGACCAATCTGCGCAACATAGGCACGCAGGCTTTTTATGATATGAGCAACCTGAAGAGCGTGAAGATACCGTCTTCCGTCACTTCCATTGGTTCAGGTGCTTTCTGGGGCTGCGAGAACCTGACCACTCTTGAAATGGAAAGTCCGAACCCGCCAAGCTTTGCCTACGGCGTGCTGTATGTGGCAGAAGACCCTGTTTCCTACGAGCCTACCCGAAACATACATATTATCATCGTGCCGGACAGCAACTCTTTGCTTGCCTACAAGCGACTGGAAGACTCTATGACATATCCCCAACCGCTGGTATTTGTAGTAGCGAACGCAATGGTGGAAGGTCTTTCTTGGGATATCCATGTTTCCGAATCGTCACAGGAAGTCGCAATGACCATCTCCGGCGCAAATGAAGAAGAACAACCTCTTGTTCTTGAGCGGAAAGACGGAGAAATGTTCCCATGGGATACCTTTGAGGATGCTGTGAAAGAGATAGTGATAGGCGATAATATCAGCTATATCGGTAGAGATGTGTTTGAGGCATTGACCGACTTGACAAGCATCCAATTCACACAGCAGAACCATCCGTTGGATTCGATCCATATAGGGGCCCTGCCCGCCAATGCACATATTTGGAAGTTCGCGTTGGGCAATCCGCAAGACGGTCCGATAGTGCCTCCCGCTATCATCACCGGAGATATGCCTCTCACGGAAGCGTTCCTGAGATGGGCGGCTATGTTCTCGGATTCTACGGTGCTTTATGTACCGGATAGTACGTTTGAATATAACGGACAAATCGTACGGGCGATTGACCTCTATCGCAATGACCCCATCTGGGGATATGTGTTCAATCGTATCACCGATCGCACGGTAGATACAGCGCAAGTGACAGATAACTCCATCACGCTCTCATGGCTTCCGCTGGAGAATGCAGCCGCTTACCGACTGACCGTTTACGATAACAATTGTCCGGAGTGTACCGCATCAATCGATATTCCCGCAACGGTAGCAAGAGGACTGGTGGACTGGAGTATAATTGATTACGCGCCACGCCGTGCCCCGCAAGGCGATGACGGCAACGGCGGTATGACACTGACCATTTCCATCAAGCCCGGTAGCGGTAACGCACCGAATAAAGATGTGGAAGTTCAGGTTAGCAACCTACAGGCATCTACAAGCTATTCGTTCACACGTGAAGTAATCACGCAGAATGGTTCCGTGAATGCGCAATTGGTGAAGAGCGGTTCGTTCAAAACATTGGTTGCGGGACAAACAACAGGCTTGGAAGATGCAGAAGAGCAACAGATCGGAGAAGTGAATATTTATGACCTTCTCGGCCGTCCTGTCGGGACTTCTATTGAATCCCTGCCGGAAGGAATCTATGTGCTGGATAATGGAAAAACACGCACTACAATCATGCTCCGCCGATGAATCACTTCCTCTATCGCATAGACCGCCTGTTGAGTCAGGGCCAAGGACGACAAATCTTGTATATGGCTCTGGTGGTGAGTGTACTGGTGGGTCTTTTCTGGATAATCAGTGCCACCTTCGGTTTGCAGTTCACAATCGGTCAGGTCATCCAACTGATTCTGGCACCGGGTGAGTTTGTCAACCACGGAGAGAATCATCTGGCCTATCAGGTAATTGTCAACCTCATTGGCCTTGTGTTGGTTTCCAGCCTTCTTATCCCGCTTGAACGACAGAAAAAGAGTTATTTCATTACCAACCCTGCTGATGCATCTCTGTCAACAACCTTACACGCTCCTTGCGGACGTAATGACATCATACTGCTATGAAACAATATCTCTTATCAGCTCTGTTGCTCTTTTCGTCATTTGCTCTTCATCTGTCAACATTGTTTGCCCAAACGCAGACAGGTGTTGTACGCACAGTATCCCGTCCCGATGCTCCTTCGCAGCATCTGTCCGGCGTCGTAGTACGCATTCAGGGAGAGTATAACCCTGTAATGACTGATGAACAAGGTGCTTTTCAAGTGCTGATGCCGGGATATAAAAACGGTACGGCGTATGCGCTTGCTGGAATTAACAAGGGAGGATATGAATTGCGTGAACCGGAATTGGTGGGACGCAGGTTACCGTTCTCTGCTGCCGTTCCATTGGAGATTATCATGGTTAGTCGGAGACAGCTACAACGGGACAAACAGCGCATTGAGCAAGCCGCACGGGAGAATATTGAACGGTATTATGAAGAACAACTCAATGCCCTTAATGAGCAGTTGGCAAAAGCAACGTTGAGCAATCAGGAGTATGAGACCCAACTGAGCAAGTTGGAAAATGAATATGATCGTTTTGAACCTCTTATAGAGCAGATGGCAGAGCGTTATGCACGTACGGACTACACAGGGTTGACAGAAGAGGATGGACTTATTCAACAAGCCATTGAGCAAGGCAATCTTGATCTGGCACAACAGCGTATCTTGGCAAAAGGTGACCTGGAAGAACGGGAGAAAAAAATGAAGCGTGTCCGTCATTTGGCGGATTTACAACGAGAAGAACTGGCTAACGATTATTATCACTTGTATGCCATTTACCTCAGCCGTTTTGAAAACGACTCGGCACTATTCTACTTGCTGAAACGGGCAGAACTGGATACAACCAACGCCCAATGGCAGTTGGAGGCGGGTAATTTCTATGACAAAATGTCCTTGCGTTTTGAGGAAGCTCTGGTGCTCTACCGCCGTGCATTGCGTTATGCGATAGCCAATGAAGGAACCAATGCCCTTCGTACGGCACAGGCACATAATAACATTGCGTATGCCCTTTCCCGATTGGGGCGGTATGATGAAGCAATGCCCGAACAGAGAATAGCAACGGCATTATATACTCAAATTTATGGTGCTAATCATCAACTGACAGCTGCACGGCTGACCAATACCGGAGTTATCCACTACTACCTTGGAAATGCCGACTCCGCACAAATGTATTTCAATCGTGCAGAAACGGTTTATACGTCCATTGAAAGTGAGTCGGAGGCGGATAAGGTAATCTTCAAGTTACATGCCCAATTGCTCAATAACCAAGCCGCAATAGATGTAGCGACAGAAAACTATGAATCGGCCTACCAACGCTTACAAAAAGGGTTGAAGATTGTTCCACAGGAGGAAGAGCATGATAGGTTGTTACTACTTCAATCTATGGGGACTGTATGCTATTTTCGTCAGCAGCAGGAAGAAGCAAAGAGATATTGGCAAGAGGCACTGGAGATAGCGCGGAAACTATATGGTGAAGCCCATCCTGTTACTACAGAACTGAAGCAGAATCTTGAGTTATGATTTTGTTACGGCTCCTTCTGTTCCTGCCATTCCGAAAAAAAAAGAAGAAATATTTGTATATTCGAAAAAAATGCTGTACCTTTGTGCCCTCGTTGCGTAAGTGAACATTGAACGGTTGGGCAACAAAAAAACAAGCACCGAAATGCTTGTTTTAAGAAGAAGCGCGCTCCCTCTAGGACTTGAACCTAGGACCCCCTGATTAACAGTCAGATGCTCTAACCGACTGAGCTAAGGAAGCAGGCTGCGAAACACACGTTTCTCAATTGCGGCTGCAAAAGTACTGCTTTTTTTTGATATGACCAAATATTTTTGCAAAAAAATGCATTTTAATGTCAAAAAAAAAGAATTACGACGGCAAAATAATGTAAAAAAACGATATGCGTAAAGTATTAGGATTAGGAAATGCCCTAACAGACATCTTACTGCAAGTCTCCGAAGATGACCTTCGGGAACTGGGGCTTCCGAAAGGAAGTATGAACCTTATCACAATGGAGCAAGCTGAAGAAATCCAGCACCGGTTTGCCAGCGTGCGCAAACGTATGGTCGCAGGTGGAAGTGCCAGCAACACCATTACAACCATCGCCCAATTGGGCGGAAAAGCAGCCTTTATCGGAAAGGTGGGAAATGACGAGATTGGCGAGTTCTACAGGGAAGACCTCCGTAAGAACGGGGTGCATGCCATGTTGCTGAGCAGTAGCAGGATGTCGGGATGCAGTATTGTGCTTATCACGCCCGATGGCGAACGAACATTTGCCACCTATCTGGGAGCCGCAGCAGAAATGACTGAAGAGGATATACGGAAAGAAGCCTTTATTGGCTACGAGATATTTCATATCGAAGGATATATGGTGCAGAACAATGCCCTGATTGAAAAAGCCATCCGACTGGCTAAAGAGTCCGGCTGTATGGTCTCACTCGATCTCGCATCCTATAATATCGTCAACGAGAACCATCTCTTCCTCAAAGACCTTATTAAGAAATATGTCGACATCGTGTTTGCAAACGAAGACGAGAGTTTTGCCTACACCCACCTTAATCCGCAGGAATCGGTGGAGAAAATCGCCCAGCAATGCGATATCGCCGTTGTCAAAGTGGGCAAGCGGGGCAGTTATGTGCAACAGGGCAACTCGATGTGCCATATCGGAGCAATCACCACTTCTTGTACCGACTCCACTGGTGCCGGAGATCTCTATGCAGGTGGTTTCTTGCACGCTCTCAGCGATGGATTTGATATCCGTAAATGTGGAGAAATAGGAACAATAGCCGCCGGACGTGTCGTGGAAATAATAGGTACCAAACTGAACGAAGAAACGTGGGATGAAATCCGCCGTATTTGTGCTCTTTATCGCGGCTTTATGCAGAAATACAATCCCTCCTTGTAAAACCTATAATACCTACGAACGATGCAATTCTTTTATGTTCTCTACCAATACCTGATAGGCTTCCCGCTATCTATCCTTCTGACACTTTTCACAGCCGTCACCACTATGCTGTTCTTTCCTTGTAAGAACACACGCTGGTTACATGCTATACAAGCCTTCTGGTGCCGCAGTTGTTGTCATCTTATGTTTCTGCCTGTTAGTGTGGATGGAATGGAGAATATCAGTCCGTCTCAATCCTATGTCTTTGTCTCCAACCACTTATCTACTTACGATGTGTTCGTGGTATATGGCTGGCTCCCCAATATCTTCAAATGGCTCATCAAAAAGGAAATCCGATATATCCCCTTCGTGGGAACAGCTTGTAAAGCGGCAGGACATATCTTTGTGGATCGTAAGAACATTCGCTCTGGGGCTAAAAGTATTCTGGCTGCTGAAAAAGCCCTGAAAGGCGGAGTATCCACCGTCATTTTCCCAGAAGGGACACGCTCCGAAACAGGAGAAGTGGGGCCCTTCAAACGCGGTGCCTTCCATATCGCCCATCAGCTCAATCTGCCCGTAGTGCCTATTTCGTTGACAGGCTTGCTTGAGGTGATGCCCAAGGGGGCATGGTATTTGCGCTGGCACCCTGTTCACATGCATATAGGCAACCCCATCAACCTGAAAGATTATTCGGAAGAAAAGGATGCGATGGAAGCAGTCCGTCAAGCTGTAATAGAAGGATGCGCAAAACACTGATTATATGGACTCTTTTCACCTGCCAGGTGCTAATGGCGGCAGGACAGGGGAATATGGATATCTTCCTGAAGAATCCAATGACCAAGTATGCCAATATAGGAATACTTATCAAGAATGTGCAGACCGGTAAGGTTATTGCCGATTACCGTAGTCACAATGTCATTCCTCCAGCTTCGGTCATTAAAATCCTAACCACTGCTACCGCATTGGAACTACTCGGCTCGGATTATAGATACCCGACCTATTTGGAGTATAGTGGCTATATCGAACACAAAACGCTGCACGGAGACTTGTGTATCGTCGGACAAGGTGATCCCACCTTAGGTAGCCAGAAAGACGGAACAGGTTTCTTTCGTCAGTGGACGGATGCTGTCCGCAAGGCGGGAATTGAGAAAATAGATGGCCGTGTAATAGCTGATCTTAGTTACTTTGATGGTGATGCCTTCAACCCAGGTTGGCTGTTGGAAGATGCAGGCAACTACTACGCACCTGGCATCTTCGCTATCTCTTACATGGACAACACCATGAACATCATACTTGAAAGCGGCCAACCCGGCACGATTGCCCGTGTGGCATACACGGTGCCCGATGTTCCCGGTATGATGTGGGAGAACCATATCCGTTGTACACACACGGAAGAGGACGGCGCATTTGTTTATGGCCTGCCGTATAGCCACCAACGTTACCTGACAGGCTCTGTACCCAGCAAACGCGGTACGTTTGGTGTTAAAGGTGACTTGCCTAATCCCGGACTGTTGTTGGCACAGCATTTCACCGAACGACTGCGTAACGCCGGTATTCCTGTCAAACAAGAAGCTTCTTATTGTAGCGAAAGTGATCTGATCCCTCGGACGCGTATACACACCCACCTATCAGGGACACTCGGAGATATATCCGCACGTACGAATCAACATAGTATCAATCTTTTTGCAGAAAGTATGTATCGCCAACTTGGCAGCCGAATAGCT
>JAGCEW010000009.1 GCA_017650465.1 Paludibacteraceae bacterium | reverse complement strand
GATGCGGATTTCATCCTTGAGAAAGCGGGTATCCGATATCAGCACGTGATGATAGATGAGTTTCAAGACACCAGTACATTGCAGTGGGAGAACTTCCGTCATCTCGTGGAAGAGATCCTCGGCAATGGTGGGAGTACGCTGATAGTAGGCGATGTGAAGCAAAGCATCTACCGATGGCGTAACGGCAACTGGGAAATCATGCAAAGCCTGCACGGCAATCCGTCCATCCAACCGCTGGTGCGCAACTTCCGTTCACGCAAAGAGATCGTGGCATTCAACCTTCAGCTGTTCAGTTATCTCTGTGAACAAGAAGAAGACCCGCGCATAAAAGCCATCTACGATGAAGGATTTGAGGAAAAGAAACTGGAGCAATACTATGTGAACGGCAAACACGACGGAGGATATGTGCAACTACATTTCTATCCGTCCGCCTATAACGGAGAAGGTAAACACCAAGCACGCGCATTGATACTCTCCGATATGTTTCGAACGATGAATAAACTTCTGAAACAAGGCGAGAAAGCCAGTAGTATGCTTATTCTCATTCGCAATCGCAAAGAGATAGAAGAGATATTGGATGCGTTTGAACATCTGCCGGAAGGCGAAGAGTTGGATGCACTCAAGAAGACTCATATCGTCTCCAATGACTGCTTCTGCCTGGAATACAGTCAGTCGGTGAACCTCATCATTCAAGCGCTGCGATACCTGCACAACAACGATGCCATTGCAGAAGAATATCTGTTGCAACGACGTCCTGACAAGACACCAGAAGACTTGAACCCACTAAGGGAGAAAAATTTGCCTTTGAACGATTTGGCAGAGGCGATCATCCAACAATACCTGATTGAGGAAAACGGCGAGACGGATGGTCAAGAAATGGCGTATCTGTGCAGTTTCAAAGACAGTCTGAAACGATACGTGGGACTACACGGTTCGAATCTGCCCGATTTTCTGCAATACTGGGACGACAAACTGCGGAAAAGCACTATACCATCTGTGGAAGGAAATGACATACGAATTATGACTATTCACGCTGCCAAAGGTCTGGAAAGCGAAAACTTGTTTATTCCTTTTGCCGACTGGAAGATGGAGGAAGACAAACGAAATAGTAAACTCTGGTGCGAAGTGCCAGAACTACAGACGGAAAACAGTCAATCTGCTCTACTCCCCATCAGCAAACAAAAATCTATGCAGGAAGCAGGCTTTGATGAATATGTGCAGGAGCATAAAATGGAGCGCATTGACAATCTGAACTTGCTGTATGTAGCCCTGACACGCGCCGCAGACAGATTGTATGTCTATTCCGACATTGATACAATGAAAGACAAAGATCGGAAGACATATCACGTGGGACAACTGATAGCAGAATATACGGGTGTGAGTGATGCGCTGCAAGAAGCCATTAAAAACAAAGAGTTTGACAATCCCGCCAACTGCCAAGAAATACGATACGGGGAGGAAACACTCCCGATAGCCTCATCCGAGAGAAAAGAGAAGATCAGTGCACCTTTCCGTTTTACGCAAGCCGAGACACTGGAAGCACACTACCACTCCAGCACATCGCATATCGTCTTTCGTCAATCAGGTGATGCCCACAAATACACAGAAACTGTAGCAGAGCGCAGTCTGCAAGTGATGGACAGACAGTCGTTCGGCACCTTGTGCCACGACATACTTGCCACTTTGGGGCTGTTTGCGGACATCGAAAAAGCCACGTACGCCGTTCGAAGCGCTGTGGCAGACTTCTACCGACAGGGGAAGATACCCACTGAAGGCGTACGAAAAGAGATTGAAGAGATTCTTGTGCGCACCGTAAGTGCAGAGGAGATGCAACCGTGGTTTACCGGCGAAGGAGAAGTGTGGTGCGAACAAGCCGTACTCTACCCTCACCCCAAAAGTCATCAACCTGAAGAAAGACGTATGGATCGTGTACGCGTAAACGGGAAAAAAGCAGCTGTACTGGACTACAAATTCGGCGAAGAAGAAAAAAGTTACTATCAGCAAGTGAAAGAATATATGTATATCTTGCGCCAAATGGGCTATGAACAAGTGGAAGGCAAACTATGGATTGCCAACGAAAACAAACTACAGGAAGTAAACGCTTGAGAACAAGAATTCGTATGAACAAGACATTTCTTCAACAAGTGACCGACCAACTGCTAAGCCAATTCAGTTGGAAAGGACTGAAAGACATAACTATTGTGTTTCCTATGCATCGTGCCGGCCTGTTCATCAAACAAGCATTGGAACAACGAATGACGCAAGAAGGTGTTTCGTTTCCGGTGTTGCTTCCGGAAATGCTGACGATAGATGAACTGGCAGACAAATACAGCACTCTTCGACCCGAAGAAGAAATACGGGCGGTTTGCCGCCTTTACACATGCTACCGCGAAAAAACAACTACACGGCTGGATATTGATTCCTTCTATGGGTGGGGACTGCAACTACTGAAAGACTTTTCAGCAGCAGACATGGCATTGCTGGACAGCGAGAAACTAATTCGTCATGTGGCAGAAGCAGGTGAAATAGACAGTTCTGGCGTGGACAAAGATGTGGCCGAACGGCTGAACAAACTACTTGGCCAAGACGGAGAACACGGCTCAGTGAGAAAATACTACCAGGATCTATGGAAACAACTGCCGGACATCTATACCGCCTTTCGCACTTCGCAAGAGGCGGACGGATTCGGCACACGCGGTGCGATAACACGGCAAGTGGTGGAGAACTTTGACGCGTTGGTAAACGACGCAGAAGGAAAAACGTTCGCATTTGTGGGGTTCAACTACTTGCTAAAAGCGGAATATACCCTTATGGAGCGTTTCCAACAACGAGGACAGGCAATCTTCTTCTGGGACTACGACCCGACCTTCGATGTGGACGAGAAAGTGTATGGTTTTATTCAAACCTATATGCGGAAATTTCCCAATGCCCTGATCCAGCCAAACGAAACGGACAAAAAACCGGAACTTAATATTGTTGCCTGTCAATCATCGGAAGCGCAAGCACAATATGTACATAATTGGTTACAAAAATACCACCATTCAGGAGATAAGACCGCCGTTGTTATCACGGACGAATCAATGTTGGAACAAGTGGTTTACGCGCTGCCTGAAGGAGAACAATTTCAAAAGGCAAATATCACCAAAGGCTACCCACTGAAAGAGACCCGTATCTATGCCGCCGTTACAGAATGGTTGAATCAGCCTGAGAACGAAAATCCGGATTGTATCACTCTGCTGGGCGACCTCATCGAAACAATGGCAAAACGCTTTATGCCCCAACAATGCGCGGAAGAAGAAAACTGGCACGATATACTGAGCATCGAAGCATACTACCAAACAATGACCCAACTCCGCAAGTTGAAAACGCTTTTGGAGGAGCAAGAAAATGTGCGTTCGCTCGTACAAAAGCCAAAAACACTGCGTAACTTGGTAAAACGCACTCTGGAAAATGTGCTCATCCCCTTCCATGGTGAACCTATCACAGATATACAAATTATCGGTGTGTTGGAAACTCGTCTACTGAACTTTGACAACATACTGATAATCAACGTAGAAGAAGGTGTTGTACCCGGAACAGGACACGACAATAGTTTTATTCCATACGACATAAGGCGTATACATCAAATGCAAACCCGCGAAGAAGAAAGTAAGATTTATGCCTATAACTTCTTCCGTCTTCTTAGGAGAAGTAAGCACGTAACGATGACATTTTCAGACGCTTTCACTCAAGACGGGAAAAAATCCATGTCGCGATTCCTCATGCAATTGCTGACCACTCCAACTTATGCCCAACAGATAAACACATACCGTCTCGTTGAGCGAGCAGAGCGAAATATCGCAAAATATCAAGATAGAGAGATTCTTGCCGAAATTCCGACTTCTCTTTCTCCATCTGCCATCAGCGATTTCATTGAATGTGAACGGGAATTCTATCTAAAACACGTCTTAAAAATCCAAGAACCGGAACAAACTTCGGATATGTACCAACCTCACACTTTCGGAACGTTGGTACACGACACATTGGAACAAGTGTATCAAACTATAGCAAAGACTTGTAAACGCTCCAATACACACCTCATAATTACGCAAAAGGATATTCAAACGTTTCTGGATACACCAGAAAATCTTAAGACAGCTCTCAACGCCGCATATCAGAATGCAGAAAAGAGTTATCGCCTACATCATCCAGAATGCGAAACGACTCCCTATATCAGCGCAAAACACGAGCCGGAGAATACTGTTATTCTTGAAATGGTGACACGTGTTCTTCAGCGCGATATAGAAACGACACCATTAACCATTGTGGGAACAGAAAAATGGGTGGAACAAGATGGTTTACACGGCAGAATAGACCGACTGGATATAATTAAAGAAAACGGAAGAAACCATTTGCGTATTCTTGACTACAAAACAGGCGGATACGACAAAGAAAAAATGTCCGTAGATAGCATAGCCACACTCTTCTCCAAACCGGAAAAGCGATATATATTACAGACTCTACTCTATTGCAAATTGGTCAACAATAGCGGATTAAACAAAGAAGGACTTCCTTTGATGCCACAACTGCTGTTTCCTCGCTCCAATGAAGGAGACCCTCATATTTTCATCGACAAACAACCCGTCACCGACTACTCCAGTGTTCAAAACGAGTTTGAATCACACTTGGATGATCTCTTAACAAATATACGTACGAAGAAAGAATTCGCACCTGTCGAGAAAGACAAGTGCGAAGACTCTAAATGCTACTGCCCCTTCCATCTGCTTTGCGGAAGGAAAAAGACAGAGTTTACCTTCTAACTTTATTTCGCAACATTTATAGCACGAACCTCGCGAATGACAGTGACTTTGATTTGACCGGGATAAGTCATTTCGTCTTGAATACGTTTTGCCAAATCAAAACTCAGCAATTCTGTATCCTTATCCGAAATCTTGTCTGCACCCACGATAACACGTAACTCACGTCCGGCTTGCAAAGCATACGTTTTGGTCACTCCTGGGAAAGACATCGCCATATTTTCCAAATCATTAAGGCGCTTTACATACGTCTCTACGATTTCACGTCGAGCTCCTGGACGGGCACCCGAAATGGCATCACACGCCTGTACAATCGGTGCGATCAAGGTATCCATCTCTATCTCATCGTGGTGGGCACCAACAGCATTGCAAATATCCGGTTTCTCTCCGTACTTTTCACAGATCTTCATACCCAAAGCTGCGTGTGCCAATTCCTCTTCATTCTCTGCCACTTTGCCAATATCGTGCAACAGACCCGCACGACGAGCACGCTTGGGGTTCAGTCCCAATTCGGAAGCCATAACGGCACACAAATTGGCAGTTTCACGCGAGTGCTGCAACAAGTTCTGTCCATACGATGAGCGGTATTTCATCTTTCCTACCAGGCGAATCAATTCCGGATGCAGACCGTGAATACCCAAGTCAATCGTGGTGCGCTTACCCGTCTCAATAATTTCGTCCTCCACCTGTTTGGTAACTTTAGCCACAACTTCCTCAATACGTGCCGGATGGATTCGACCGTCTTGCACCAGTTGGTGCAACGACAAGCGGGCTATTTCACGACGAATAGGATCATAGCCGGAGATTGTGATAGCTTCCGGTGTATCATCCACAATGATTTCAACGCCCGTAGCCGCCTCCAAGGCACGGATATTACGTCCTTCACGACCTATCACACGGCCTTTGACCTCATCATTATCGATATGGAAAACTGAGACTGCATTCTCTGCCGTAGTTTCACTGGCCACACGCTGAATAGTACGAATAACTATCTTCTTTGCCTCTTTATTGGCTGTTAGACGGGCGTCTTCCATAATGTCATTGATGTACGCCATGGCGTTGGTCTTCGCTTCATCTTTCAGTGCCTCAACAAGCTGCATCTTCGCCTCTTCGGCAGAAATGCCCGATACTTTCTCCAATTGTTGTTCCGCTTGTTTGTGCAAACGCTCTATCTCTTGTCGTTTGAAATCAATGGCTTTCTGTTGCTGTTCCAATTGCTGACCACGCTGATTAATTTCATTTTGAGCACGTTGCAGTTCCCCTTGACGCGAATTGAGTTGTTGTTCACGTTGCTGTAGTTGCTGTTCACGTTGCTGTTTACGTTGTTCATCTTGGCGCAACTGATTGTCGTGCTCCAATTTAAGAGCAATGAATTTTTCTTTTGCTTCTACAATCTTGTTCTTTTTGATTATTTCTGCTTCCTGCTCGGCTTTTTTCAAAAGTCCCATACTGGTATAGCGAAAGACAAGATAACAAAATCCTGCCCCTACAGCGAGAGCCGTTATTCCGATCAGAATTGCAACTAATAATGATACTGATGGCATATTGATTTACGTTTTTGTTGTTAATTAATATTCTTTATTGTTCTGTATTTTCCAATTTATTTTGTATGATGGATACAAGTTCATCTAATTTTGTCTCTACAGGTTCCAAACTTTTTTTTCGGAAATCGTCCTCTAAGTTCACCGCCATATGAAGCGCAACGTGCAACCACAATTGTTCAGCCGTCAAACGAGCGTACTTGTTGCGATACGTGCTGTACACCTCCTGTAAAGCCGCTGCTGCTCGTCTATATATAGGCTCCTTACTGGCAGGAACGTGCATTGATATGGAGTGAGCATCCAAGCGAAGTATAATATGTCGTGTCTCTTCCGGCATTATTCTTTCCGAAGTACCTCCATCGCTTTATCGACCTGTTGAATGAGATAAGTCAATTGCTGCTTTGCTCTTTCCCGTTGGTCGTTGTCACCTAACATAGAAGCCGCAGTTTGAAGACGATTGTAGTTTGTACGAAGTGTCTGTAACTCTGCATGCGAACGCAAGATCTCCTCACGCTGCTGTCGGTTTTCCAATTTGAGCGTTTGAAGTTCTTGCTGCAAACTATCGTAACGAGCGATTAGTTGACGAATACTATCTTCCAGAGAAGCAAGTGAATTCATTAGAATGCGTAGCTGACTCCCAAGCCAAGATTAGCCAAGAACTGAACGCGCTCAACCGGATTATTTCCGTCTTTATCTGCAATCTTCAAACCATTGACATATTTGAGATTCGTCGTCAAAGTCACATTCAGGCACTTCAGCAACTGATAGGATATCAGCACGTTCCAATCTACATCAAAGTTTCCGAAACGACGATTATTGTCTCGATAGCCGAGATACGTTGCATTCTCAAAATCATAACCGCGGTCCTCCATCTGTTTCTCCGAGAAAATGCGCGTTTGAGAAGCTACCCCATCGACCATTTCCGTATATTCATACAAGCGTGTCTTGTCCCACGCATAAGGCGTAAAAATAGTAACGTCCGTTATTATCTTGAGGTCCTTGTAACTCCAGTTGGCAGAACCTTTCAACGTCAAACCCAATTCAGCACGAGCATTCTTGTATTTCTTTGTATATCCTTCGTCTCCGTTGTCATCATAACGCCATACACCATAAGCCTCCTGCAGCGATTGGCGTAAACCACCATTTTCAACAGGGTAGTTTTCTGCAAAACGATCTTGTAATTTATCGCTCACATAAGCCGTGGTTATACGTCCGGCAACAGGAGAAAGATACAGCGAAAAGATGCTATTCGGCTTCCAGTCCAGACCGACTGAAATATCGGTATAGGACGGAGCAAGTATATTACTCAACACAGGATTGAAATCAGCCGTTCCTGTGTATTTGCGACCAAGATCGAATTGCGTCTGAAAACCTGCATTAACGGTCAAATACCATTTAGGTTTGAAGGCCCATCCGAATTTAGTGTTGAATTTCAGGTGGTCAGATGCCTTTTGCAGTTTATCGTATTTCTGATCCACATAACTCAATCCGTATTCCACATCCAAATCCGTATCCCAACTCATTGAATTCTTGTCGTATAAGCAGCGTACCTTGCCGAATACATTACCCGTAATATTATTCTTTCCTCCCGCTGACCAATTCACCATACCTGTTGCGTTGGCATTCAAACCAACTATACCCGACCACTTCCAGTCTTTGGCAACTTCAGTAGTAGTTTCTTCGGCACTCATTGTCAGAAAAGCCAGCAGAAGAACGCTTAATGATAACAATTTCTTATTCATAACGTTTTAAATATTTTTTTGTTTATTTTGTTCGTCTTTTCGCTTGAAGCCTAATATTGTGCAGCATCGTATATTTGGTCCGCCACTTCGCTACCAGCCAGTTTCTCAATCAGGCAGAACGCAAAATCAGCACTCAAACCCGGTCCTTTGGCGGTAATCACGTTCTTGGATTCTACCACCAGACCACCCACATAACTCTCACCAAGATATTTCTCAAATCCGGGATAGCAAGTGGCTTGTTTGCCTTCTAAAATACCCAGTTTGCCCAAAACGGACGGAGCGGCACAGATTGCGGCAATCTGCTTATTCTCCTTATTATGCTTGCGCAGTAGTTCGCACAAGGCCACAGATGCGTCCAGATGGGTTTGTCCGCCGGGCAATATCAATGTTTCGGCATCCGAAAAATCCACATCTTCTATTCTGGCATCTGCCTGAACAGCCACATTATGAGCACCTTCCACCATAGAAAGGCCTGTCACACTCACTGTCGTCAAAGGGATAGATGCACGGCGAAGCAAATCAATTGTGGTGATAGCCTCAATTTCCTCAAAACCATTGTCAAGAAACAAGTAATTCATAAAATAATGGATACTGATCTATATTAAACTTAAAGAGTTAATTGATTCTTTTCTGTTAGTTAAACTTGAATTTATATGTGATTGTCCCGAACTGCTGATTAGGACGATCAACCATATCAAACTCTGCCTTCTTTGCAGCACGCACAGCCAATTGGCGAGTCGTTTCGTCAGAGATAGTTGTGCCGGCTCCCACTTTGGCACTTACCACTTTTCCGTTGGCATCCACGATGATATTCACCACCACGATACCTTCTTGGCTGAAATTCTGCGACGGACGGGGCAATGAACCTTTCAGTCTTCTTCCGTTCAAGCTCCACTCATTACCACCACTGTTTCCGTGACCAAGAGGATTACCTTTCGTGCCTGACGAGGCCGATTCGGCGGTACCGTTTCCTCCTTCCGGATTATCCGTATTTCCGAACAATGCGCCCATCTTGGCTGCGTTGTCTATAGCAGCTTGTTGTTTGGCTCGTTCTGCAGCTTCTGCCCGTTCACGCGCCTCCTGCTCTGCCTTCAAGCGAGCTTGTTCTTCGCGTTGCCTGCGACGTTCTTCCGCCAAGGCCTCTTCGCGGGCACGACGTTCTTTCTCTTGCTGCAATCGCAATTGGGCGGCAGACTCGTCTTCCTGTGTCATCAACGAATTATCCGATGGAGCAGACGCCGAAGCCGGAGCAGCTGTTTGTTCCGGAGCGGTAGCCACTTGCTGACTTTCCGGAACACCTCCGCCCGTTTCACCGTCACCGAACGACACCTCAATACCTTCGTCTTCCTGCAGAACAGGCGCATCCACATAGATGAACCATAAGCACAGGAAGCCCAACAGCATCACAAGGGTCGTGATGATAGAAGCTTCTGTATGAGATTGGGTCTCCGGTTTCATTTCTTAGTCGCTACTACCAGTTTCATCTTATGCTCGTTGGCAATATCCAGCACGCGAACAACTTCCTTATAGGAAATATCTTCATCCGCGTGAAGCGCTATATACATTGTCGAATCTTGCTGCTGTACCGAACTGAGGTACAATTCCAAGTCTTCAGCATCTATCGACAACGGCTTCTCGCGGCCTAACGCCACCGAATACCCGCCAAGATTGTCTATAAACACTTTCGCCACCACTTGTTTGGTATTAGTTTTGGCGCGAGCTTGAGGCAAATTGATTTTGATATCGTTGGGCGATGACATCGTGCTGGCCATCACAAAGAACAGCAGCAACAAAAATATAAGGTCTGTCATCGACGACATCGAGAAAGTCGCCTCTACCCTGTTTCGTCTCTTTAGTGCCATAACGCGTAGGAATATACCTTATGCAGGCTCATTCAACAAATCCATAAACTCCATCGTACGGCCTTCCAACTGCCTTACTACACTGTCAATGCGGGCAACCAGGAAGTTATATGCGAACATCGCCAGAATGCCCACTATCAAACCGCCAATTGTCGTCACCATCGCCTGATACATTCCCGTACTCAATGCACTCATCTCAATCACTCCGCTCGCATTCTGCGACATATTGTAGAACGTCTGAACCATACCCAGCACCGTTCCAAGGAATCCGAGCATCGGGGCACCGCCGGAGATCGTAGCCATGATTACAAGACCTTTCTCCAGTTTGGCGATCTCCAGATTACCTACGTTCTCAATGGCCACTTGCACATCTTGCATCGGGCGACCGATACGGGTAATACCCTTCTCCACCATACGGGCGGCAGGAGTATTGGTCTGTTGGCACAAATTCCTTGCAGAATCGATTTTGCCTTCGTGGATATAGTCTTTGATACGGTCCATAAACGACTTGTCTTCATTCTTGGCTTTGCGCAATATCACCAGCCGTTCTACGAACAGATAGATAGCACCTGCCAACATGATAGCGAGGATAATCATTATCCACCCGCCGTATGATGCCATGGTCCAGAGATTCATTGATTCCTGTACAGTTTCTTCCACTGTCGTCACTTGCTCCATAGTGGGAGCCAAGGTGTCTACTTGCAATAACATATTCGTTTCTATTTTACTTGTTACTATTCCTTATTATAATATCAAACATTGTTTATACCGCCGTATTGTGTCTTCCAGCCCGTAATACAGCGCATCGGCAATCAGTGCCTGACCGATACTCACTTCCGCTGTCCACGGGAAGGCGGCAATGAATGCGTGCAAATTCTGCAGGTTCAGGTCATGACCGGCATTCAGGCCGAGGCCTATCTCCTGTGCTTTTTCGGCGGCGGCACGATACATCTCAATCGCGCGCTTCGGGTCTTCCGGGTATATTTCCGCATACGGACCTGTGTACAATTCCACTCTGTCCGCACCGGCACGCTTGGCGTATTCCACCATTTCGGGATCGGGATCCACAAAGATGCTCACGCGTATGCCTGCACTCTTGAACTTGCGCACCAATGTGGTCAGTTTGGCAAGATGGGTCTTTGTGTCCAAACCGTGGTTACTCGTCAACTGGCTCTCGGCATCGGGAACCAATGTCACCTGATGGGGCTTTACATCCAGCACCAAATCCACAAACGGAGGCTGCGGATTGCCTTCTATATTGAACTCTGTGGTTATCAACTCACGTATCGCATAAACATCTGTTCTGCGGATATGCCGCTCATCGGGACGCGGATGAACCGTTATGCCTTCCGCACCATACTCCTGAGCCTTCTGCGCAAATTGCTCCACATCGGGAACGTTACCACCACGAGCATTTCGCAACGTAGCAACTTTGTTAATATTGACACTTAACCTTGTCATAGTCTTACAAGCTCTTTCACGCTGCAAAGTTACTACTTTTTTTTCGAATACACAACAATTTTATAAAAAAATTTGTCTGTATGACGTTTTTTTACTACCTTTGCAGCCTGAATTGAAAAGTTTCGACCTTATGACTATTTCTATATTCGGAAATGCAATGAAATCGCAGACCCTCCAAGAGGTCCAACATTTGCTCGATTTTATGGGGGAACGCGATGTCAATGTCCTGCTCTCACAGGAACTGCGACAGGAACTGAACTTGAGGCAATACGATAGTTATCCGCGCGAGAACGAAGACACTGCCAACGACCTCGAACCCGTTGATTTCGCCCTTTCTGTCGGAGGAGACGGCACTTTCCTCACTACAGCCGCTGCTATAGGAAAGCGGAATGTGCCCATCCTTGGCATCAATTGTGGACGACTCGGTTTCTTGGCGGATGTGCAAACCCAGAATGTGGATCGTATTATGGACCAACTCATTCGTGGCGACTATACCATCGAGCAACGAAAACTGCTCAATGTCACTTGCTCCGAAGACGGACATATTCTCGCACCTAACGCGCTGAACGAAGTAGCGGTCATGAAACAAGGACTGAGTTCTATGATTACCGTTGAGACCCGACTAAATGGCGAAATGCTACAAACCTACGAAGCCGATGGTGTCATCTTTGCTACTCCCACTGGCAGTACTGCTTACAACCTCAGTGTCGGCGGACCAATTATGATGCCCCAGGCAAGCGGGATCCTCATCTCACCCATCGCATCTCACAGCCTCAACGACAGACCCCTCGTCATTCCAGACGACTGGAAAATCGATATTCGTATCCACAGCCGCAACGGAAGTTACCTGATGAGTGTCGATGGACGAAGCCAGATTTTCAACGACACGACCACGCTGCATATTGAGAAAGCCGCATACACCGTCAAGGTCGTACAAATAGGAGAAAACAGCTTCATTCATTCGCTGCGAGCTAAACTCAATTGGGGCATATGATATATAGCGTGGATGTTCGAATAATTATTGGGTGATTATTGGGTTATTATTGAGTTATTATTGAGTTATTAATAGGTTATTGACAGGTTGTTGACATGATCTTAAGCTATCTCACATGGAACGTTGACCCGTACATAGTACATTGGGGGGAGACGGGAGGCATACGTTGGTACGGACTGCTTTGGGCGGTCGGTTTGTATTTGGCATACCTCGTTCAGGTCAAACTGTACACGCACGAAAAATGCCCAAAAGACTGGACCGACAAAATCTTTATGTGGATGACTATCGGCGTTATTGTCGGTGCGCGGATAGGACATTGCTGGTTCTATGAATGGCATCTGACCAACGACCCGATACAAATCTTCGGATGGACTATCAACTACCGGAATCCTTATATTGAAAACCCGTTCGCTTTGCTGCGCATTTGGGAAGGAGGACTCAGCAGCCACGGTGGGGCGATTGGTCTGATTATCGCCGCATGGCTCTTAAATCGCTATCATTTTTCCAAAGAAGACCCGAAGCGGAATACCGACCTTATCTGGATTTTCGACCGCCTTGTGATTGGCGTCTGCATCACGGCAACACTCATTCGCTTCGGCAACCTCATGAACTCGGAAATCTACGGCAATCCCACTTCCCTTCCTTGGGGATTCATCTTCGTTCGTGACGGACAAACCGTGCCGTGTCATCCCACGCAAATCTACGAAATGCTATATTGCATTGTCGCGTTCATTGTCACATGGCTGATGTACTGGAAGGGAAAGTGTTACGAAAAACGGGGACTCATTTTCGGTACATTCCTTTTGATTATATTCGGCACACGCTTTGTGCTGGAGTTT
>JAGCEW010000089.1 GCA_017650465.1 Paludibacteraceae bacterium | reverse complement strand
TATCTCGGCTACAACGTCAACTGGTGGCTTATGCTATGGGCACTCGTTGGCGCTATGCTCTTTCACGCTGCCGGTAACACGCTCAGCGACTACTTTGACTATCGTCAAGGTATTGATGCCTCCGACACTTTCGGTTCACGAACCTTAGTGGATGGGGTCATTACCCCCGAACGGATGTTGCGCTTGTCTATCGTCTTACTCACCATTGCCTGCCTCTGTGGAATAGGGCTCATGCTCGTTACCGGATGGCAATTGCTCTTATTCGGTGTTGCAGGCGCTCTTCTGGCAGTCTGTTACTTCTTCTTGAAGTCCCACGCCCTTGGTGATGTGGATATCTTCCTTACCTTCGGCTTTTTGCCTGCGTTGGGGACATCCTTTGTCGTCACTGGCGCGATACAATGGGAAGCCTTGTGGTTTGTGCTCGCATATATTCCCATTACCAACGCTGTTCTTCACGCCAACAATACGCGCGACGTACAGACAGATTTGCGTGCGAATATACGAACGGTGCCTATGCTAATCGGAAAGTGGGCTTCGCAGTGGCTTTATTGCCTTATGGTGATCTTCCCGCTTATGTGGACCATTGTTTGTGTCTTGCTCGGAAAGATGCCTTGGACGGCTCTGCTCATGGTCTTGGCTTTACCGTTAGCACTTATGAACTGCCGCATGATGATGCAGATGGATTCCCTCCCGGATGGTATCAACGCCTTGGATGAAGCCACAGCCAAACAACAACTTGTCAGTAGCCTTCTGCTCTTTATCGGACTACTCTTGGCGCATCTTCTATAAACCAATTAAATGTATATGGAAAGACATTTACGTTCTTCTCTCTTGGCGGCCTTTTTCTTGTGGTTCGCTATGTTTTCTCCATGGACGAGAAACGATATCAACTTCTGGGCAGTTATGCTCTGCACCACTATTCTCCTAAGTAGCCTTTCCTTTCTCTATGGCCGTGATATATGGGGAAGCCGTACACACTTCTGGAAAACGATGGAAGGACTGGAAGCTTTCCGTTACTGGCTCGGACAGATTGTGCTCGGAGTGCTTATCGCAGTCGTGCTGTGGGGACTCTTTTGGGTGGGAGATAAACTCTCCCAACTTATCTTTCCTTTTGCACGTGACCAGGTGAACGCAGTCTATAACATCAAAGGTACATGGGACATGCAAGTCCTTTGGGCTATGCTCCTCTTTGTTATCGGTCCCTCTGAGGAAATCTTCTGGAGAGGTTATGTCCAGGAACGCTTGGTGCGTCTCTTTGCCGCCAGCGAGAATCCCAGGCTCTTTTGCAACGCACCGCTAATGGCCTTACTTGCCACAACCTTGCTCTACACTTTGGTACACGTACCTTCTCTCAATTTTATGCTTATCATGGCGGCACTCGTCTGTGGTGCTGTCTGGAGCGTACTTTATTGGCTGCGCCCGCATTGGATGCCCGCGCTCATTCTCAGCCACGCGCTTTGGGATGCCGCAGTCTTTATTTGGCTGCCCCTATAAAAACAGATATTGTAATCATATTAGAAGAATGGTATAGTTATGGAACAAGTCCTTCGTAAATCACCCTTTATTGCCGTCTTAGTATTCCTTGTCTTAGTCTTTCATGTCATGGTACGTGCCCTTATGCAATTGGATGCGTACATCGACAATCGCAGTATCCAAATGTTACAGACAGGCGTGCATTTGTTTGTCTGCATCTTGTTCTTGATTTATATGCGCCTTCTCAAGCAGCAAATGCCACGTCCCTCTGCCATGTACAACCTTATGACCTTTGGTCAAGTGTGCTATTGGACGCTTATGGTGGCAGAATTGGGTGCCTTGCGCATTTCGGGATTGGCCGACTCGCCTTTGGTCGAGAACTTGCAGATTACGGTTTTTGCGCTCTATGTCCTTGTCTTTCTGGCGCTCACGCTGTTCTATCTCCTTCTCGGTCTTCGCCTTCCGCTTTGCGGAGCCAAGATAGCCGCTTTCTTTGTCGCAGCCGCACAGGTCGTGAATATGATTCTGTTGGAATTGTTTAGGTATTGGTTCGATCTCCAAATACAAGTCGGCGGAGTGGATTTATACGACTTCTTGGACGATGTGATTGCCTATGGTTGTATGATCTGGCTCTTGCTTGCCTTACCCCATATCCCCTTGAAGCGAACCTACGCCTGATAAACACCCGTCTTGATCCGCTTGTGAGGATGCGGCATACTTGTTCAATAACCCGGTTTATCGGGTTCTACCTATGATTTCCATACTCTTGTATTATTTTGACGGCGCAAAGGAAATACCGTCTAAAAACATCAAACTATGTTTGATATGACAAAAATTCTTTAAAACATTTGCATATATGCAATTTTTGTAGTATCTTTGCACGCTAAATAGATTTGTGTGGATATCGGATGTTGGTACAGACGACATATAACGCCATAGATTGTGCGCAATGGGAGGACTTGGTGAGCAAGAGTAGGACGGGGAGTTGGTTCCAAAGCCCCGAAGCGTACACCTTCTTTGCTTCGCAAAAAGATGCGATGGAGCCGTTTGTGGTAGGAGTACAGAATACAGAGTACGGAATACAGAGTACAGACCGCTTCGCTGACAGAGTACAGAAGTTGCGTGGGGTGTGCGTGGGATATGTGACGAAAGAGAAGAGTGGGATAAAACAGTTCTTTACCCGACGGGCGATCATACAAGGTGGTGTGTGTGTGGCAGAAGATGCGACGAACGAGGAAGTGAGCGCACTACTGACGGCTCTTCGTGCCGAGTTGGCGCACAAATGTATCTATATCGAGATGCGGAACTTTGAGGACTATAGTAAGTGGAAAGAAACATTTGAGCAAGCGGGGTTTGCCTATCAGAAGCATCTGAATTTTCATTTCGACTGCACCGATAAGGAGCGTATATGGAGCGGACTGAGCGAGACACGGAGAAGGCAGATACGGAAAAGTGAAAAGAAAAAGGTGACAATAGAAAGGGAGGATGCCGTTTCAGAAAAGGATATCCGAGATTGGTACAGGATATTGGAACATCTGTATCGCACGAGAGTGAAGCGACCGGTGTTTAAGGAAGCGTTCTTTCTGGATGCCTATCGGCAAGGTGTGGCCAAGTATCTGCTGGTGAAATATGAGGGGAAAGTGATAGGAGGGATGATGATCGTGGTGAAAGGTGAAGGAAGTGGCTGTGTGTACGAGTGGTATATTTGTGGCATGGATGGTGAGTATAAGGATCAGTATCCATCGGTGGTGGCGATGTACGGAGCGATGGAATATGCTAATGCCCACCATTTGGCACGATTGGATGTGATGGGTGCCGGCCAACCGGATGTGCCGTACGGGGTGCGGGATTTTAAGGCAGAGTTCGGCGGAGCGGAAGCACTGGTGGAATACGGACGTTTCCTGTATGTGGCAAACCCCTTGTTGTATAAGCTCGGTACACTGGGTGTGAAAATACAAAAACTATGGTAACAGGTATGGAAGAAGAACGCATATATATGGAGTTGCTGCGGAAAGCACTTGGTTTTTCTCAGGTCAAATTGACCTTGCCGGCCTTGTCCGGTGTGTTGCAGTTAGCCGCACAGCAAGGAACTTTGGCTCTCATTGCAGAGGAATTGCTGTCTTACTATGCGGATGAAGTGGATGAGAAGGCCCGAATGCTGCTCAAGCAGCATTGTGCGGCTAATTTTATGCAGCAGCAGTTGATGCGTTCTGCGATGGATCGGTCTGTGACCGCGTTGCGTGAGGCGGGTATCCAGCCGGTGATGATGAAGGGCTTTACGCTTGCCAGGTTATATGCGAAACCCTACCTGCGCGAGTGGGGAGATGTGGATCTGTTCGTTGGGAAAGAAGCGTATCATCAGGGAGCAGCAGCGCTTCGTAAGGCTTTTCCCGAAGCGGCACTTTTTGAGGCGGAAGAGGACCATTACAAGCACTATAATATAACGTTGGAGCGTACGGCGGTGGAGATGCACCGCGTGAGTGCGTCCTTCCCTCATCCTCGCGATGCGCGCATATATGACGCTTTGGAGCACGATGCGATGGTGACGAATGTCTATCACTACCAATCGGGCGAAGAGGACTGGTACGAACCGGAGTGGCGGTTTGATGTGCTGTTTGTGTTCTTCCACAGTTGGGAGCATTTTGTGGAAAGCCGTACGGCAGTGTTGCGCCAGTTCTGCGACTTGGCACTCTTGTTGTCGAACGGTAAGCCGGACGAGGTGTCTTATGCGGATTTGGAGACCTATTTGAAGACGAATCTGCGTAAGCTGCATTTGCTGGAAGTGTGGAAACTGTATGCATATATTATGGTCCACTATCTCGGTTTGCCCGAATCGCGATGTCCCTTATACACCGATGCCTGTCGCGAAAAGGCGGAAGCACTCTTCAATGCTGTGTTGCACCGCCCGATGAAGAGAACAAAGGCACACACCACGGCTCCTAAGAACATCCTCTTGCGCAAACTATATACCTTCCGTCTGCGTTGGCAAGCAGCGCGTGAAGTGGCTCGTTTCGAACCGGTCTATGCAAGGCATTTGGTGATGACCACTATCGCCCAGAGTTGGGAGCGATTCAAACGAGGCGAGAACACGAGGAAGTGGGAGTGACAGACAAAAGTCGAAAGATAAAAGATAAAAGACAATATATATGAAAAAAGCGCTTATTACCGGTATTACCGGACAAGATGGTAGTTTCTTGGCAGAATTTTTGTTGGAAAAAGGATATGAGGTTCACGGTATCATCCGCCGTAGTTCCACCTTCAACACAGGTCGAATTGAACACTTGTATTTGCAAGAATGGGTACGTGACCAGAAAAAGAAACGTGCTATCAATCTGCACTATGGTGATATGACCGATTCGTCCTCGCTGATTCGTATCATCGGTGAGATTCTGCCGGATGAGATCTACAATCTGGCGGCACAAAGTCACGTGAAAGTGTCGTTTGATGTGCCCGAATATACGGCGGAAGCAGATGCTATAGGAACCCTTCGCTTGCTGGAAGCAGTGCGGATGTTGGGTTTGGAGCAAAAGACAAAAATATATCAGGCTTCTACCTCCGAATTGTTTGGCTTGGTTCAGGAAGTTCCGCAGCGTGAGACGACTCCTTTCTACCCGCGTAGCCCGTACGGAGTGGCTAAGCAATACGGATTCTGGATCACAAAGAACTACCGCGAAGCCTATAATATGTTTGCTGTGAATGGTATCCTCTTTAACCACGAGTCGGAGCGCAGAGGTGAGAATTTTGTGACGCGTAAGATCACCTTGGCTGCCGCTGCGATAGCCAAGGGTAAGCAAGACAAACTGTATCTGGGTAATCTCAGTGCCCGTCGTGATTGGGGATACGCGAAAGATTATGTGGAGTGTATGTGGCTGATATTGCAGAACCCGACTCCGGAAGATTTTGTGATTGCTACAGGTGAGATGCACACGGTGCGTGAGTTCTGTACACTTGCTTTCCGTGAGGCGGGAATAGAACTGCACTGGGAAGGCGAAGGAGTTGAAGAGAAGGGTATCGATTCGAACGGACGCGTATTGGTGGAGGTTGACCCGAAGTTTTTCCGTCCCACCGAGGTGGAGCAACTTTGTGGTGATCCTACCAAAGCCAAGACACTGCTTGGCTGGAATCCTACCAAAACGCCTTTTGAGGAGTTGATCAAGATTATGGTACGTCACGATTTGGAAGCAATAAAATAACGATCAAACTATGATGGATAAGCAAGCTAAAATATATGTGGCGGGTCATCGTGGAATGGTGGGCAGTGCTATAGTTCGCGAATTGCAGCGGCAAGGCTACACCAATCTCGTTCTTCGTACGCATAAGGAACTTGACCTTACACGTCAGGAGGCTGTAGAGGCGTTTTTTGCCGAAGAGAAACCCGAATATGTATTCCTCGCGGCAGCTAAAGTAGGGGGCATCGTGGCAAACCAGAATGCCTTGGCGGACTTTATGTACGACAATATGATTCTTGAGATGAATGTGATTCATTCCGCGTGGAAGAACGGGTGCAAGAAGTTGGAGTTCTTGGGTAGTAGTTGTATCTATCCGCGTATGGCACCGCAGCCGATGAAGGAAGATTGCCTGCTGACATCCGAACTGGAGAAGACCAACGAGGCGTACGCATTGGCGAAGATTTCGGGACTCAAGTATTGTGAGTTTCTCAATCGTCAGTACGGGACGGACTATATTTCCGTAATGCCAACCAACTTATATGGTCCCAACGACAACTATCATCCGGAACATTCACACGTGTTGCCTGCCCTGATTCGTCGTTTCCATGAAGCCAAAGAGAGTGGTGCGCAGTCTGTTACTTGCTGGGGTGATGGTAGTCCGTTGCGGGAGTTCTTGTATGTGGATGATTTGGCGAATCTGTGCGTCTTCCTGATGAACAACTATTCCGGCAATGAGACGGTGAACGCGGGTACAGGCAAGGAGTTGAGTATTAAGGCGCTGACCGAACTGGTAGCCAAGGTGGTGGGCTATGAAGGACGTATAGAGTGGGATACGACTCGTCCGAATGGTACACCTCGTAAGTTGTTGGATGTATCGAAAGCCACGCGTTTGGGGTGGACCTATAAGATCGAGCTGGAGGAGGGTATCCGTCTGGCCTATAAGGATTTCCTTGAGAACCCAATGCGTGCTGAACGATAAGCCATAAATTGTTGTTAGAAATTGTTTTATACTATAAATAATAAGAATTATGCAAACCTATCTACTTGGCCTCGATATGGGAGGCACAAACTCCGTCCTCGGTTTGGTGGACGACAATGGTAATGTGATTGCTCGCGAAAGCATTAAGACGCAAGCCTATACCAAGATTGAAGACTATATAGCTGCACTTCGTGATTTGGCTGTTCGTTTGACCGAACCGTTTGGTGGTTTACAAGCTTGCCGTGCGATGGGTGCCGGAGTGCCGAATGGGAACTACTATACCGGTAATATAGAGAACGCGGTGAATCTTCCTTGGCACGGACAAGTGCCTTTTGCGGATTTGATACTCCAGACAATCGGTATCCCTTGTCACGTCACCAACGATGCCAATGCAGCAGCTATGGGCGAAATGAAATACGGTGCCGCTAAGGAGATGCGTAACTTTATTATGATCACCCTCGGAACAGGTGTAGGAAGCGGTATCGTGATAGATGGTAAACTGCTATACGGCCACGACGGTTTTGCCGGTGAACTGGGCCACGTGTGTGCCGACCAGAGTGAGAATGCTCGTCAGTGCAACTGCGGATTGAAAGGATGT
>JAGCEW010000088.1 GCA_017650465.1 Paludibacteraceae bacterium | reverse complement strand
AGTGGTACGAAAAGGCTCAACAGGTGAAAGTGCATTCGGATAGCCTGTTCACGTATATCCAGAACTTCAAAGACGACCTTGTACGTCTGTCTGGCGGCGCTGTTAACCGGAAAACAAACGAAGTGATAGAAACAAACGCTACGGTGCGTCAGATGAAGAAACAGGACGATACCAATATCCCTTCTCAATATGGTTTGCATGAAGGTAATGGTGCTATCCTGAAAGAACGGATTGTCAACTATCGCGAGTTTATGAACCAGATTTCCAATGGTGCAAAAGCAGCGGAATTGAATTTCACGTTCAATGTGGATGATCGTTATGATGAAGAGCAGAAAGAGGAGGTAACGTGGGAAAACTCCTTGTTCCACGAAATGCCTGTTTGTGCAACAATCACAATGTTGACTAAGATTCAGAACGATATTCGTACCGAGGAAAACAACATTGTTGCTTGGCTTGAAGACCAAACAGATGCGGGTGACCTCCGTGTGAACAAGATGAATGCCTATGTTATCCCGAAGTCCGATTATGTCATCGAAGGCGGACACTACACCGCACGTATCATCATGGCGGCTATCGACTCAACAAAAACTCCTGAATACTATGTCAATGGTCAGAGGATTGCAGATGACGGCATTTATGATATCGTGGCAAGAGGTATTGGTGAGCATAAGTTCAAAGGACAAATTGGTTACACCTCGCAGGATGGTGTCACCGAAATGTTGGATTTCGAAAGTGCCTACACGGTAGGCGAACCTACAGTTACCATTTCGAACACAGAGATGAACATCATGTATCGTGGCTTTGAGAATAAATTCAACATCTCTGTTCCCGGTATCGCGAACGACAAACTGCGCGTTGATGTACAAGGTGCCGCAGTATCCAGAAAAGGTTCGCTGTGGATTATCAAGCCGGGAGATGGTTCCAAACAAGTTGTAGTAAGCGTAAAAGCCGAGTTGGATGGCAAGATTCAGCCGATGGGCTCGCAGACCTATCGCGTAAAGCAATTGCCGGATCCAAGCGCATTCTTTGTCGCAGGAGGTAAGAGCTACCGTGAAGGTTCAGTGCCTAAGAAAGAGTTGACTTCTTCCGAATCGTATCTCGAAGCCAGTTATGGTGAGGATGGTATCTTGGATTTGCCCTTCCAGATTGTCAGTTTCACACTTGCTGCCGGCAACAAACTTATGGATTCGAAATCTGGAAAACTCACTCAAGAGCAGATCAATTATATCAAAGGAATGCGTAGTGGCGAAATGCTCTCTATTATGTCTGTACGCGCCAAGGGTCCTGATGGCAAGATCAAGGCTTTGAACGCTATACCTTTGACGATTCGCTAATAAAAACGAAACATTACAATTATGAAAAAAATCGGTATTATTCTTGTCCTTTCGTTGACATGTATCGCAGCACGTGCCCAAGTGATTGAGCCGCAGGAAGTGTTGTCTTTCTTCGAGGAAAACGGTACGGTGCGCTTGGAGACGGAAGAACTGGATGTCGCAGCAGATACGTTGGTCACTGTACAACACCGCAAGGACGATGTCGTTTGGTCGCGAATGGTGTATCGCGTGATAGATTTGCGCTTCAAACAAAACTATCAGCTCTATTTCCCTGTCAATCCGGACGACCCCGTGTATATGAGTCTCTTCCGTTTGATGGTGGACGCTATTGAAGATGGAATGCCCATCTATGATGTGGATTCTCGTAACTTCAAACCATCATTTGTGGAAGCGATGCGTGTGAAACCCGAAAACTATCGGAAGGGTACCTATTTCGTGGCTCTGGATTCGGAAGGCACGTTCGATACGAACGAGGATGAATCCTTTATCGTTAGTTACGACTCCGTTAATTCAAAGGTAATCCACAACTGGGATCGTTACAACAACTTTGTGCGCAATCAGGTGAAATACCTTATCCAAGAAGCTATCTTTTTCGATAAGCACACCTCGCGTCTGCATCGTCAGTTGATTGCCATCGCACCCTTGCAGCCTGATTTGGCTAATGGTAGCGAGCCGATGCAGTTCTTACGTGGTTCGATTCGTTTCTGGGTGCTCTATAAGGATTTGCGCCCATATCTGGCAAAACATTACATGATTCCTCTTGGAAATGACACCAGACGTGTCACTTTCGAGGACTTCTTCCAGAAGAGACTCTACACCTCCTATTTGGTTGGCGAGGGTAATATGTACAATCGTATGATTCTGGATTACGCCAAAGATGAGACGGAAGCCAAGAAAGAGCAAGCTCGTATCGAAGCAGAGATGCTGAATTTCGAACAAGACCTGTGGGAGTACTAATCGGGTAGAAAAGCAGGTCTGACCTGCTTTTCTTTTTGGAACAGACAACACTTGAAGTGATATAAGATGAAGTGGCATCGATTCTTTAATATGTACTTGACCACCACCATTAGCGTGGCGATGGTCCTCTTCTTGGTGGGCTTGGAGTGCGTGATGCTCATCTCTGCTCATTCGATGATAGGTCGAATTCGGGAGAATGTGGCATTAACCGTTATTCTGACGCCCGAATCCGACACGGCGGAAGTCACTCGGATGAAGACCGTGCTCGATGCCGTTCCTTATATGGCTTCATACCAATATATCTCCAAACAGGACGCCTTGGATGAACACATCCGCCAATTGGGAGAAGACCCTGTTAAGTTTTTGGGCTTCAATCCGTTGATGGACTCTTATGATGTGCACCTCAAACCCGCATACACCAATTCTGACAGCATTGCGGTTATCGTGGATAATCTAACCGCCTTGCCTTATGTCGAGAAAGTGCTTTACCAGGAGGATGTGGTGCGCGTATTGGATACCAACGTCAGTCGGGTCTCGTTGATCTTGCTTATATGTGCCGGAGTTTTGCTGATCGTGGCGTGGGTGTTGATCGTCAATACGATACGCCTGCACGTCTACTCCAAACGTTTCTTAATCAACACAATGCGTCTGGTTGGTGCTACGCAGTGGATCATCCGCGCTCCCTTTATCCGTCGTTCGGTGCGAATGGGGGTAGAGGCTGCCATATTGAGCTTGGTGCTGATAGGTGGAATCTTATATTATGTGTTCTACCAATTGGGCGTAGTCCTCTTTGAGATTAATTACGAAAATCTGCTTTTCCTCGTCGGTACAGTGCTGTTGAGCGGTATCTTGCTCACGCTGTTTGCTTCCTTGTTTGCCACAGGTCGCTATGTGCGGATGAAGGTAGATGCTATGTACGAAATATAAGGTTCTTATGAAATATAACTTACCAAAATTAAATGCCATCTTAATTGCGGTCTGCTGTTTGATTATTGTGGCGGGCTTTGTTTTGATGATGGGCGAACCCAGTGGGGCTACGGAGTACAATCCCGATATCTTTTCAGTGAGGCGTATCACGGTCGGTCCTATGGTTTCTTTGGCGGGCTTTGTGCTTATGATTGTCGCTATCCTTTGGAAACCCTCTAACAAGAAGAACTGATATGGATTGGTGGCAGGCATTGATATTGGGCATTGTGCAGGGGCTTACCGAGTTCTTGCCCGTCTCTTCTTCCGGACATCTGGAAATCGGCCAGGCTTTGCTTGGTACGTCGGGCGAAGAGAATCTCACCTTTACCGTTGTGCTTCATGTGGCAACGGTCTTGTCCACGCTTGTCGTGCTATGGAAGGAAGTGGAGGATTTGTTCAAGGGCACATTCACAACTCTGCAGTGGAATGCCGAAAAGAACTATGTTGCCTTGATTCTCCTCTCTTGTCTGCCCGTTTTTGTGGTAGGCATGTTTTTCAAAGACGAGGTGGAAGCCTTTTTTGGTAACGGGCTGCTGTTGGTGGGAATCTGTTTACTCATTACGGCCTTCCTCTTGTGGCTCAGTGAGTTCTTGCAGAAGCGTATGCCTGCGGAAGGGCACGATGTGGGTTGGAAAGACGCGCTGATTGTCGGCTGTGCCCAGGCTGTGGCAGTCTTGCCGGGCTTGAGCCGTTCGGGCAGTACCATCGCCACCGGACTCTTGTGTGGCGTCAAAAAAGAAAAAGTGGCTCGTTTCTCCTTTCTGATGGTCTTGATTCCTGTTTTGGGTGAAGCATTCCTGGAAACGCTGGATATGGTGAAAGGCGAAGTCGTTGTGCCGGCTATCGGGTGGCTTCCGCTCTTGATAGGCTTTGTCGCAGCGTTTGTGACGGGGTGCCTGGCATGCCGGTTTATGTTGGAAGTCGTGCGCAGACAGAGATTGACATATTTCGCCGTATATTGTTTGTTGATAGGCGTTTTCGCGGTTGTCTATGGACTTCGTTGAGGGAGAGATAATTGCATTCGACAAGCCTCTTCATTGGACCAGTTTCGATGTCGTAGGCAAAGCGCGGTGGTTGTTGTGCCACAAGTTGGGAGTGCGCAAACTGAAGGTCGGCCACGCCGGTACGTTGGATCCCTTGGCCACAGGTGTCGTCGTGGTGTGTACGGGAAAGAAAACCAAGTTGATAGACCTGTTGCAGGCGCACACCAAAGAATACGTGGCTACCTTGCAGTTAGGGGCAACTACCGCCAGCTTCGACTTGGAAAAGCCCATCGATGCCGTCTATCCGACCGAACACATAACGCGCCAACTCATAGACGAAGTCATCCCTACTTTTCAGGGGGAACAGTGGCAAGTACCGCCGATGTTCTCGGCCGTGAAAGTGGACGGAAAACGGGCTTATAAACTGGCACGTCAGGGCGAAGAGGTAGAGCTGAAACCGAAGCTGCTGGTGATCGACGAAATAGAGGTCTTGCTCTTCGACCCCGATAAGATGCAACTCACCATTCGGGTCGTTTGCTCCAAGGGAACGTATATCCGAGCTTTGGCACGCGATATCGGACAGCGCCTCAATAGCGGTGCGCACCTCATCGCCTTACGCCGAACAAGGGTGGGCGATGTGAAAGTGGAAGATTGTCTGTCGTTTGAACAATTTGAGAAAATAGTAAATGAGATATGAAACTAAACCAATTTAAATTCAAAATTCCGGATGAGCTGATTGCTCAGTATCCGACGCGCTATCGTGAGGACGCACGAATGTTGGTCTTGCATCGTAAATCAGGGGATATTGAGCATCGTCACGTGCGCGATTTGGCGGAGTATTTCGATGAGGGCGATGTGATGGTCTTCAACGATACCAAGGTCTTTCCTGCCCGTCTCCATGCGCAGAAAGAGAAAACCTTGGCAAATATCGAGGTGTTCCTCTTGCGTGAACTCAACCATGATTTGCGCTATTGGGACGTTCTGGTGGACCCCGCCCGTAAAATACGTATCGGCAATAAACTGTTCTTGGACGAGGACCTCACCATCGTCGGCGAGGTGATCGACAACACCACTTCGCGCGGTCGGACCGTTCGCTTCCTGACCGACTACGACAACTCTATCTTTGTCAGTAAGTTATATGCTATGGGAGAAATGCCTCTGCCCAAATATATCCACCGTCCTATGCGTGAAGAGGATGTGCCGAAATACGAACAGGAGTTCCCCGATTGCCCGGTTGCCGAAATGGACGAGGAACGCTATCAGAGCATTTTTGCCAAGCATGTTGGAGCCGTAGCGGTTCCGGCATCTTGTTTGCATTTCTCCAAACAGCTCCTCAAGCGACTGGAAATCAACGGAGTCAATCAGCAGTTCCTTACTTCGCATGTTGGTCTCGGTAATTTCAAGGCTATCGAAGTGGACGATTTGTCCAAGCACAAAGAGGAGTCGGAGCAGTTCTTTATCCCCCAAAGCTTGGTGGAAGCTGTGGACGCAGCCCACGAAGGCGAAAAACGTATCTGTGCCGTCGGAACAGAAGTGATGCGGGCGATGGAGCACGTGGCAGGAACCACCGGACAGCTCAAGGAGTTCTCCGGGTGGACCAACAAGTTCATCTTCCCGCCGTATGACTTCACAGTGGCCAACACGTTCTTCGTCAATCTCTACGGCAGCCAGTCCTCCCAACTGTTGATGGTAGCGGCTTTCGGTGGCTACGAGAAGGTGATGGAAGCCTACAAAGTGGCCATCAACGAAGGCTATCGTTTCGGCGACTACGGTGACGCAATGTTGATTATTGACTGATCGCTCCTGTGAACGTTCGTATTGACGAAAGTTGGCGGCAGGTGCTGCAAGAGGAGTTCGACAAACCCTATTTCGAGTTGTTGACTTCTTTTGTTCGGCGGGAATACCAAACCAAGCAGTGTTTCCCGCCAGCAGCGCAGATTTTCAATGCTTTTGATGCCTGTCCTTTCCCCAAAGTCAAAGTGGTCATCATCGGCCAGGATCCTTATCACGATGTCGGCCAGGCACACGGACTCTGTTTCTCGGTGAATGATGGGGTGCGTATTCCGCCTTCGCTGGAGAATATATATAAGGAGATTCAGCGCGACTTGGGTAAACCCATCCCCCAAAGCGGCAACCTGCAGCGCTGGGCGGAGCAGGGTGTTCTCCTGCTCAATGCCACGCTTACGGTCGAGGCGCATCGTCCCGGCAGTCATCAAAACAAAGGCTGGGAGGAACTCACCGACGCGGCTATTATGGCGCTTAATCAGCGGCGCGAACATCTGGTCTATATGCTTTGGGGAAGTTACGCCCAGCGGAAAGGGCAGTTTATTGACCGACATCGCAATCTTGTCCTCACCGCTGTCCACCCCAGTCCCTTGAGCGCTTATCGTGGCTTCATCGGCTGCGGGCATTTTTCCAAGGCTAACAACTATCTTGTCCAACACGGCTTCGAACCCATAAACTGGTAAATTTGTCTCTTTTATGAAACGACTCTTGCTCATAGATGCTTATGCAATGATTTACAGGGCGTATTATGCCTTTATTCGTGCCCCTCGAATCAATTCCAAGGGCGAGAATGTTAGTGCCGTTTATGGATTTGTCACCACCTTGCAAGACCTTCGCAAACGCCTCCAACCCACCCATCTGGCGGTAGCGTTCGACCCGCAAGGAGGCACCTTCCGGCACGAAGCCTATGCCGAATACAAAGCGCAACGAGAAGAGACGCCGGAGGATATCCGAAAGGCAGTGCCTGTTATCAAGACCATCTTGGAGGCAATGAATATCCCTGTGCTGGAAGTGCCTAATTATGAGGCAGATGACGTCATCGGCACGGTCTCCGTCGCAGCCGAAAAAGAAGGCTATATGGTCTTTATGGCAACGCCCGACAAGGACTACGGACAGTTGGTCACAGACGCTGTCCACCAGTTCCGTCCGCGGCACACAGGAGGATTCGAAGATATGGGACCCAAAGAGGTCTGCAACAAATATGGCTTACAGTCCACCTCGCAGGTAGTTGATCTGCTGGCACTTATGGGCGATAGCAGCGACAATATACCAGGCTGCAAAGGCGTCGGCGAAAAGACGGCCGTACAGCTGCTCAACCAATTCGGCTCGGTGGAGAATCTTCTCTCCCACACCGACCAACTCAAAGGAGCTTTGCGCACCAAGGTAGAGACACAGGTCGAGGAGATACGTTTCTCCAAATTCCTGGCTACTATCTGCCGCGAAATACCCGGCTGGCACTGCACCATCGCCGATCTGGCTATCCGCGAACGCGACGAACAGAAAGTCCGTCAGTTGTTCGAGGCGCTGGAGTTCCGTAGTCTGTTGTTTGGGCTTCGCAAACCGCCTGTCGAAGCACCCCAACTGCCCACACCCGTAAAATCCAAAGAAGCCACACTCGATCTCTTCGCACAGACCGAACGACCCGCTGCTGCCTCCGACGCACCGACACGCACCACCGTCTATCCCTCTGTCGAAGAAGAGCAGAAAGGCCGTCTATGCGCCTACTTGCTCAATCCCGAAACGGCCTTCAATCCCGCACGCGAACCCGACTGGGACGCCCTCAAACGGGACACTGCCCTATGGAACCTCTATCAAGAGGTCGAACTGCCGCTCATGGACGTACTACGGACGATGGAGAAGAACGGCGTGCGATTCGACGTGAACCTCCTCAAAAAAGCCGAGACCGAACTCTCCGCCGAACTGGCAACGTTGGAGCAGGATATCTATAGCCTGGCAGGCGAGACCTTCAATATCAATTCGCCCGCACAAGTGGGAGAAATACTCTTCGCACATCTCCAACTCGACGACAAAGCCAAACGCGGCAAAACAGGCAAGTTTTCCACCTCCGAAGAAGTCCTACAAGGCTTGAAAGACAAACATCCCATCGTCGCGAAGATCATTGAACAGAGAGAACTGAAGAAACTCATCTCCACTTATATCGTCACCCTTCCGTCGTTCATCGACCCCGCTACCGGAAAGATTCACACCACCTATAATCAGACCGTTACGGCTACAGGGCGACTCTCTTCTTCCAATCCCAACCTCCAGAACCTTCCCATTCGCACCGAGCGCGGACAACTCATCCGACAGGCGGTCATCCCTGACGAAGGATGTATGTTTATGAGTGCCGATTATTCGCAGATCGAGCTCCGCCTGATGGCGCACCTCTCTGGGGATAAACACATGATCGAGGCGTTCTGTTTGGGCCAGGATATCCACGCAGCTACGGCAGCAAAGATCTTCCATAAACCCATCGAAGAAGTCACCAAAGAAGAACGTCGACGCGCCAAAACAGCCAATTTTGGTATCATCTATGGCATCTCTTCGTTTGGACTCGCCCAGCAGTTAGATTGTAGTCGCGCGGAGGCGAAAGCACTCATCGACGGCTATTTCGAAGCCTTCCCACAAGTGGTGGAGTATATCGAACGCCAGAAGCAGTTCGCGCGGGAAAACGGCTTTGCCGTTACGATGTTCGGTCGCCGTCGCTACTTGCCGGATATCACGTCCCAGAACAGCGTCGTCCGCCAGTTCGCTGAGCGCAATGCCGTCAATGCACCTATACAAGGCACAGCGGCGGATATCATCAAGATGGCGATGGTCGCAATCGCACAACGACTCAAAGACCACCAAACCACGATGATTATGCAGATTCACGACGAACTCTGTTTCAATGTGCCTGTGCAGGAAGCCGACTGGGCGAAACAGATGGTGGTCGAAGAGATGCAGAATGTCGTTCATCTCCGCGTACCGCTGATTGCCGAATGTGCCCTCGGCCACAACTGGCTCGAAGCCCATTAAAGGTCTTTTGTCTTTCTTCTTTTCCCCGATATCCGATGTCGGTTCTTCGTTTTCTGCATCGCGTAACGACGCGATGTTTTGTCAGCTCTCTTTGTTGGGTGTCTTTTGTCTTTTCTCTTTCGACTTTCGATTACTTTTTTTGCGAAAAAACCTCCGTTTTTGTGAAAAACAACGATTTTATGTCAAAAAAATATAAAATTATTTGTACATATTAAATAATTGTTATACCTTTGCACCCTGAAATGCGAAAGTATTAGTCGTCCTATGCCTTGCTAAACTATGAGCATTGAAAAAAAATGGGGTCCCCAACAGACGCCAAAAGCCTCAGACGTGCCCCGTGTTAGCCCGCGACTCTCAATGTATGCTCAATGTATGCTGAATGTATGCTCAATGTATGCTCAATGTATGCTCAAGCCAACCTGAAGCCTATCAAAGGCCAAGATGAAAGGGGAGAAACGACCTAGACAAAAGAAATATATGAAATCATAAATTTGAAATTTGAAATCCTTCCTAGTAAGACCTAGGCAATCCCAGGAAATCATAGGTTCTCCTAGAGCGACCTAGTATAAAGCAATCAATAATATCAATCATAAAGTTTAACTAAAATTCAAAACAATCATGAAAAAGATCTTTACATTATTATGCATCCTTATGCTCGGAGCGGGCATGAGTGCGTGGGCGGATGCGGATTACTTCACTTGGGCTCAAGCAAATAGTTATTCAAATAAATATCTTGATGATAATAACGCACGACGTTGTGATTTGTATAAATGGCAGTCGTCTAGTGTTTGTTGGGTTTATTTAGGCTTTTTCCATCAAAAAGGAAGTGCCGTAACATATACAACTCCAAATAATGGTACATGGGTTGTCCCCAATAAGGGTTCTTATTATGTAAAGAAAATTACGAGTACGAGTGAGACTACCGATATTTGTGCAGCTTATGATTCCAATATTAATGGATGGGTAGAATCATATATTACTTGGAACGGTACAGGGGCATACTATTTATACACTTCTGGCGCTAGATATGTTACTATAGATGAAGGTGTAGATGGCCCTTATATTGCAATTGCAGGTAGTGTTGAGGTTCGTTCTGGGGGCACGAATTATACTCATGGAGGTATTTATATTGGTTCTCCTGCGGTTTATCGTTCAGTATCTGTTGTTAGTAATGATAATACGATGGGTACGGTATCATATGAAATGAAGAGTGGTTATTTATACACAAATAATATTACTGACTGGAAAAACGGATCAACCTATACTTTGACTGCCACTCCCCAAGAAGGCTATCGTTTTGTCCGCTGGAGTGACGAAGGAGCGCGAGTCCATGATGTAACTATTTCCGGTAATGCTACTTATACTGCATATTTTGAAGAAGACCGAGAATTGGCAGAAGGTGCCATTACAGGTGTACCTGACGATGAGAACCATGGTTCGGTAACGGTCAGTCCTTCCGGCAAGCAAGCAGGTGGCACGGCAGTTACACTTACCGCCAATCCCTCATACGATTATCAATTCATCAAATGGAACGATGGTGTTATGAACGCTTCACGTACCGTCTATGTGGACGGCGATAAAGACTATACTGCCATGTTTGCACGTATAAATAATATCTACTCGCCGGCATATTTCCTCAACGGTACTGGCAACTCACCCGCATGGGTTCAAATGGTAGGCGAAAGCAACGATTTCCGTATACTGATGACTATCAATACATCCTATACGCAGGGCACATTTACCACTGCTGACTTTGCATTGGCTAATTGTAAAATCATTGACAAGAATGTTAATGAGACGATTATGGTTAGCAGTGTCATCGGTAATGCTTCCGTGACTTTGAATAGCAATATTCGAACATTTGAAGGTACGATAATAGGCGATAATGGACTATACTACCATGTTACTATGGAAGCAACAAATACGAGTTCCGCAACTTATGATGAAGGAGGGTTAGATTTTGTAGGATTCCATCTTCCAAATACTAATTTATCTTCTTCTTGCTCAGATAAATACGATGGAGTAAATACGTTCTCGGATGCGAATACAAATTACATCCATGCCAATGGTACAGGAATAGTTGATGGTGTAAATTCCAGGCTTCTCCCCAGCGTAGAACTTTTCAAGCAGTCTGGCAGTATTCCAACGGGTGTTTATCCCATTAATAACAGCCAATCAGCTGGAACAGCACGTATACAGTCCGTAATAAACGATTATTGGGATGCAGCAACCTTAATGAATGGTTGCCATGTCTATGTAGATAACGCAAGTAGTAAAGGCTATGATCTTCATACATGGTTTATTCGTGCAGGTCGTGTGAATGTAGTGAATACGTCAGGGAATTATTTCATAGATGTACAAGGTTTCAATACAAATAGAAAGCGTATTTCTTACACAGCCGGAACTAAACCATCTATGACGCTTACTGCCAATGGTGAAAACGGTGGAACGGTAACACTGACTGCTTCAGCATACGCCGACCAAACAGGTTCAGGCACGTACCAATATGGTACTTGGGTTACGCTCACTCCTACACCATCAAGTGCATTCGTCGGTTGGGAAGGTTCTGACCATCAGTATATCATTGATAATGGCGATGGTTCATTCAAAGTGAAAATCGAGACAAAGAACCTCACGCTTCAAGCTAAATTTGCTTCAGCACCTACTCACACCGTAACCTTCTATGACTACGATGGTACTACAGAATTGCAGACCGGTGATGTGGAAGAAGGTACACGGCCTACCTATACCGAAGAAACCCCGACTCGCGTTGTTGATGATGAAAACTACCTTGCCTACGAATTTGCCGGCTGGCGCAGTAGTGCAGATGGTCAAGTCTATACAGCAGAACTGCCTGAGGTTGCAGAAGATGAAGTTACCTATACTGCCGTATATGACGAGTATTTCCGCATCTTGGATAACAAAGAGAACGGTGACGATTATTACACCGCACTTGCCTCCAAAGTGGGACAAACTATCAATGTGAAATACGAGCGCACCTTCGATGCCAACCAGTGGCACGTATTCTCACTGCCCTTCGGTTATAGCTATCGTATCGAAGCGAATCAAACCTTCCGCGGAAAACTTTACTACCTGGTAAGTATGAAATATACCAAAGACGGCTATTTGACCCTCAATTGTATGCCCGCTACCGGTGGTTTCGCAGCCAATAAGCCGCATATCCTTATCCTTCCGGAAGGAAATGAAAATGCTATCACCAATCCGACCTTCAAAGGCGTGACGATAAAAGCACTGGCCCAGAACTATTACAGCGTTCAGAATATGGAAACCGCTGTTGGTGGTAGTGTTGAATTCCGCAACACAAAAGATCGTGAGTTACTTGAAAAAGATAAACATGTTATCTATATCAATAACAATAGGCTTTACTATCCGAACTTGACTTATGACTCTTGGATGCGTCCCTTCCGTGGCTACTTCTACCTGGATGCAACGATTAAATACGCTCCTTCCCGCGTGCGTCTGGTAACAGAAAAAGGTGAACAAATTGAGACCTTGCCCGAAGCAGCAGAAGAGACCTCTGTAGAAACGAAGAAGTACATCGAGAACGGTATTCTTGT
>JAGCEW010000087.1 GCA_017650465.1 Paludibacteraceae bacterium | reverse complement strand
TTTAACGTGTTTTGACGTCGACCTTGTTGCCTAAAAGGTCGTAGGTGGCATCATCCCTGACGATGTAGATTTGCCCATTTCGGAAAACTTTGCTCCAAGAAGGTGCGTTTTCCTGTGTTTCGGACAAGTCGGTTGTAGCGAAGCGGAAGGGCTGATGCTTGCGGTCGCCCCAGATATATTCCGCCAGTTCGGGATAATCGATGAACGGATTGTGGTTGTGCTGGAAATCGCTGACGGCATCGGCACGCTTGCGCTCTTTTTCGCTGACAGGGTCCTGGCGATGCCATTTGATCAGCACTTCTGCTTCCCAGGGCTGGAATTCCAGGTAGTTGTTGTTCTGCATGGCATAACGCGAACCTACATCTTTGTTGTCTATCTTCCATCCTTCGTAATTCTTCTTGTTGGCTTTCGGCAGGTCGGGATATTTCCCATTGATGTCCCTGCCGTAGCAAGTAGCCATATAGAAATAGGCGCGTGCAAAATCGCCTTTGTACTCATCTTTGGGCTCGAAGACAAAGAAATCTTCGTTCAATTCGTCATGGTGGATCTTACCTATTCTCAGTGAACCTGTATTGTCCTTAAATTCTTTCACCGGCACACCAAGCGGGTAGTTGCTTCGTAACCCATTTGCCTTTTCGTTAGAGGGATTCAGATGGAAACAATCTTGGTAGGCATTGTTTTTTGTGCCGCCCCACCACGATTTGGCAAAAGAGTGCTCAATATTGCATCCATTGGGTATGCCTCCCTCTCTAGGAAAGGGTTTCCAGTCATCGCAGTACATATCCATACAAAGCCCGTTTTCGTCGCGGTCGGAGTGGTAGAACACAATCCATGTCGAATCGCCGTAAGGAACAGCATGATGCGGGCGGATAATCTGTTTCAGCGTACCTTTCAGCACCGAGTCTTGCAGTCCGTCAATCCGGTTGTAGTATCCCACAGGCACTGGCTCTGCCCACGAGGCACACGCACAAATCAGTAGCAAGAAAATTGTCAGTGTTTCTTTTTTCATATAGCAATGATTTTTAGTCAACGGCTTGTCCCGTTAGGTCATATCGAACACCGTCACGAAGGATAAAGAGTTGCCCGTTGAGCAGTATTTTCTCGGCTTTCGCGGAAGATGGTATAGCCGTCTCGTCTATGTCTGTGATGGTGTCGTCCCAGTATCCGTTGCTTTCTCCGGGTACAAATCGCGGGTCGGAAGAGGATATTTGTCGGCTGAAATCGACACGGTTGTTCTTTTCTGTGCCCCAGATGAATTCTGCCATATAGGGATAGTCCACAAATGGATTGCGGTTGTGCTGAATACCATAGACAGCTTCGTTACGCTTGATTTCTTTCACGGAGACGGGGTCCTGACGATGCCATTTGAGGAACAGGTTGACGGCATAAGTGGTTAGACCTGTTGTTTGGGAAGTGTAAGTGAAGACAATATTCCCCTCCGAAGAGTTAAGTTTTGTCGTCAAATAGCGAGTCGCCATATAGAAATAGATACGCGCAAAATCGCCTTTGTACTCATCCACCGGTTCAAACACTTTGCCATCGTATCCGGGAAAGGTGTTCGCCCCCAGTTTGCCCAATGCTTTCTTGTTGTTGTCTTTAGTAATCCCTGTTCCGTTTGCGCCATCTACCTCTCCGTACGGATAGTTTGAACGAAGATTATTGACGCGCGCGTCGGTAGGTACCAAGTGAAAAAGGTCGGATACCATAGGACTCTCTTCACCAAACCAAGATTGTGGCACCGAGTGCTCTTTGTTCCAGCAGTCACAAACTTTATTTTGGTTGCCGCCTGCCTGGGTCGGAGCGAATCCGCAGTTCGAATACATATCCCAAATCTTGCCATTTTCGTCCAAGTCTGTCTTTTTGTAATAGGTGGAATCCAGCTGTTTGTAGCCAATGACTGTGTGCTCGTCAATGATGGAGTGGAGTGCCTCCAAAACAGCACTTGGAGTCGTTTTCTGGCTCACGCCGCTGTAGTAGCCGCTGGGTATTTCGGCCCATAGACTGAGCGAACAGGTACAGAGCAGGGATATTATTATTATTATTATTTGCTTCTTACGCATCGGGTAGTGTTTCTAAAGAGTTAGTCATACGGATGTGCCGGGTCGAAGGCGCGATATTCAGCGAACCAGAACCCGTCGTCACCCAAATCGGTGTACCCCAAATACACTTTGAGAGAAGCGTAATTGACGTTGAAGTGATTGTAGTAATAAGCGGTTTTGTCATTCACAACCTCAATAAAGTAACGCTCGTTGAGATACTTGTAAAATGTTTGAATAGCCTCATTTGTTTCCGGATAGACATAGATACGCGTCAGTTTATTGTCTTCAAACTTATAAGCAGCGTACACACTGCCGTCTTCTGTTAGATCGTAATACAGATTATCGGTTCCCGTTTGTTTGGGTTCACCCATCGCATCTTTCACATCTTGTCGGCTACCTCCAAACAGCAGTGCCGGGTCTTTGATCTCAGTGATTTTGGGCGCCACCGTCACAGGTATTTGTGCGCTTTTGCCGTTGGATGTGACGGTCACAACGGTTTGTCCCACCATAAAACCCCTAATGCCGGTTCCGTCCTCCAGCGGTTGTGCCACGCATGAATCGGCGGTGATGATGGTAAATGCCGCACCGTCGGCAACGGTAATAGGTGTATCGTCACCGCTGTTGCATGTAATGCTTGTCGGATTTACTTGCAGGGCGTTGTTCTTTTTTTCGGATTTTTCGCAAGCCATCAGTCCGACAGCAAGCAGAAGGAAAAGAGTGATACGTTTCATATTCGATAGTGTTTTTTTATTAGCATAGCAGTATAATCATCAGTTGTGCCGCCAGAATGCGCAGGAACATGGTCAGCGGATAAACGGTAGCGTAGGTCACCGATGCCTGGTCGTTGTTGGGCGATATGGACATGGCATAGCCCAGTGCGGGAGCATCGTTCATCGCGCCGGTAAAGAGGCCGATGACGGTGAAATAGTTGATATGCATCGCGCGGTAAGCGATGATGCCGACAATCAGCAGGGGCAGTACGGCAATCAGGATGCTATAAACAATCCACATATATCCGCCGGATGTGAGGGCAGATAAGAACACTTCGCCTGCTCCCAGACCTACCGCCGCAAGAAACAGTGCCAAACCGACTTCGCGCAGCATGTGGTTGGCGGATGTTGTGGAGAATGTCACTATTTTATAGGTAGGGCCGAAGCGTCCCATCAGCAGTGCCACCACCAGGGTGCCTCCTGCCAGTCCGAGGCGGAAACTCTGTCCCAGTCCGGGCAAGGCGATAGGCAGGGTGCCGACAATAACGCCGAGTGCTATTCCCACGAAGATGGGTATTAGATTGGGCGCATCCAGACGTTTGAGTTCGTTGCCGAACAGTTCGCCCACTTTGCGCACGTCGTCTTGTTCGCCCACAACGATGATGCGGTCGCCCAATTGCAGGCGCAGCATTGGTGTGGCTAGCAGTCCCACGCCGGCACGGATGACGCGCGTGATATTGACATTATAATGCGCACGCAAGGACACTTTGCCTATTTTCTGTCCGTTCCATTCGGGTTTGGTCACGACGATGCGGCGTGATACCAGATGCGGGGTGTCGCCGTTGGGGATGGTCTTGAACACCGACACTTCGCCGAGTGTTTGCAGTTCTTGCAAATGCGCATGGTCGGTCAGTACGCGGATTGTGTCACCTTCGCGGAGAACGGTCTTGCTGTGAGCCACTTCGTCCTGTCCGTCACTGTGGATGATGCGCGACACCACCATTTCCGCTTTGCAGGAATTGTGCAGCACGGTCAGGCGTTTGTTCAGTATTTCTGTGTTTGTCAGGCGTATATCCACGCATACGGGTTGTTGGGATTGTTGTTCCGCTTCGGCAAGCAGTGCTTTTTCTTCCTCTTGAGGTCGGATGCGGCATATTTTTTGCAGCAGCACCATCGAAACGATTACGCCCAGCACCGAGAACGGGTAGGCGAGTGCATAGCCGGTGGCGATATACGGATGTGCCGTGTGGTGCAGGTCGGCATAGGCTTGTTGGGCGGCACCCATGGAAGATGTGTTGGTCACGGCACCTGTCATTACGCCCACCATGGATGCCATGTCTTCATGCGAAATAAATGCGATAGCCAGTGTGCCGCCAACGCCCAAAACAACGATGGCGGTGGCCAGCAGGTTGAGTCTCAGTCCGCCGTGCGAGAAGGATGAGAAGAACGACGGACCGGCTTGCAGACCCAGACTGTAAACGAACAGCACCAGCCCGAAGTCTTTTGCAAACTGTTCCACGGTCGGGTCAATCTGTATGCCCAATGCGGAAAAGAGGATGCCGCAGAAGAGTATCCATGTCACGCCGAGTCCCATGCCGCGTATGGTCAGCCGTCCGGCAAGAAAGATGCCGAGTGCCACCACTATGGTCAGTATCAGCAGCGATTGGCTGACACCGGGCACGAGAAATATATCATGCAGATACTCCATGTTTCTCTGTGCGCTTTATTGCAGCAGGAATTTGTGTCCGTTTTGGATAACAATGCCGTGATAGGAAGCATCAACTTTCTGTCCCACAGCGTTATACATCGGCAGGTCGGTATCCAATACGGCATCATCTTCCTGCACTTCATATAGCGGTGTACCGCCGCAGTAGTACACATCTTCCGTATAGTCACCCCAGATGTATTCTGCCAGTTCGGGATATTCTACGAACGGATTGTGGTTGCCTTGGATGGCGGCGACGCGTGAGGCGCGACGGCGTTCTTCATCCGAAACAGGGTCGTTGCGACTCCATTTCATCATCAGTTCTCTCACTTTCTTATTCTTGAAGTCGGCAGTACCTTTGGAGTACTTGAAGAACCAAGCACCGCCATAATTAGTGAAATTCTTGTCTCGGTAGCATGCCACCATATACATGTAGATACGCGCAAGGTCGCCTTTATAGCGTGCGGCCGGTTCGAAGGCAACCTGTATATTGCCTACCGAACTGCTGTTGCCCACTTTGCTCCAGCCGTTACTCCACGATGCATCACCGTCCAATTCGCCATAAATGAGGTTTGAACGGTTCCAGTTGGCATAAGCACATGTCGGTACAACGTGATACATATCGGTGTACATCGGTTCGGGATTGTCGTCGTTGTGTCCCCACCACGATTTAGGCAACGTGTGTTCGCGGTTGTAGCAGATGCAGTCATCGTCCGCTTCCACATCTTTACAGTAGTCTGATGCACTAAAGTTGCAGTTCGAATACATATCTATCACTCTACCGTCCACCACGTCCACGCGCGATTGATCCGCACGTATCCTAAAGTAATCGAGCACAGTGTGATCTTTAATCAAGTTATGCAATTCGGCAAGAATGGCATCGCCTTTCAGGCCGTTCAAAGTGGGGTACAGACAATCATCATCCGCCCACAGCGAAAGGCCGGTGCCGAGAGCGAGAACTACAAGTAAAATTTTCTTCATATCGCTTGTTTTTTGGTTTGTAATAGCAAAATAACTAAAAAGCCTGCAAAGATAATTCTTTTTTTTGATATTACCAAATTTATTCCGATTTTTTTCTGATTATTTGGTTATATGCGGAAAAAGTAGTACTTTTGTGCGATTTTTCGTGACTAACGACCGAAAGAATGCAGATACGAGATCTCTTTTCTCTCTTGTGCCGTCATCCTGCCTTGGGCGTGTTGGCGGAGCGGATAAAAAGCAAAAAACACTTTTTGCTGAGTGGTCTCTATGCCTCTGCGCGTTCTGTAGCGTTGGCGGGATTGGCGGATACACCTATGTTGGTGTTGATGGACAGTGCCGATGAGGCGCAATACCTCTTTGGTGATTTGCGCACGCTTTTGATGGAAAACGATACGACGGGTCAGCAGGTCTTTTTCTTTCCTGTTTCGCATCGTAGGCGGCAGGGCGAAGATGAAGCGATGGCCATCCAGCGGACCGAAGTCTTGTCAGCGGTTCTCAAGCGGTTCTCAAGCGGTTCTTTTATCGTGGTCTCTTATCCCGAAGCTTTGCTCGAACCCGTTCCGGCACCCGACAAACTCTCCGGCCGCACACTCTTGCTCAGCACAGGTGACTCTTTGCAGATCTCTCGCTTGGGCGAACAATTGGCAGATTTGGGCTTTACGCGGGTAGATTTTGTCTATGAGCCCGGCCAGTATGCGGCGCGTGGCAGCATTGTGGATGTCTATTCCTATAGCCATGAGGACCCCTATCGCATTGATTTCTTTGGCGACGAGGTGGATTCTATCCGCACTTTCGAACTGGAAACGCAACTCAGTCAAGACAAGGTCGCTTCCGTTCAGATTGTTGCGCCGCAGGCCGAAGAGAAATCGGACAAGGTATGCACCTTGTTGGACTATCTTTCTTCCGACATTGTTTTTGTCTCCAACGATTTCTCCATGGTTCGTTTCAAGTTGGAAGGACTCTTGCCGTGGACTCGGATTGAGCAGGCTGCCACCATTGAACTGCGCGACCAATCCACCCTTATGCCGTGCGAACAAATCGCCTTCCGAACGGCTCCGCAGCCCGTTTTCCATAAGAACTTTGACCTTCTGACCGATGATATAAGGCAACACCTCGACGAAAACTATCACCTTTATATATTAGCGGACCAGAAAAAGCAGACCGACCGCTTGCAGGCTATTTTTGAAGAACTGCACTTGCCGCCTGATGTCTTCACGCCGGTTGACCACACTTTGCATGCCGGATGGGTGGACCACGAGGCGAAAATCTGCTGTTACACCGACCATGAGATTTTCGAACGTTACCATCGTGTTCAACTCAAGAGCGAGAATGCCCGCCGTGGCAAGGCTATCCTCACGCTCAAGGAAATCAATCAGTTGCGCGTGGGGGATTATGTGGTGCATTCCGACCATGGCATCGGGCAGTTCGGCGGACTGGTCACCACTTCCGTCAACGGACGGCCCCAGGAGATGATTCGCCTGAACTACCGCGACGGGGATACTATCTTCGTTTCTATTCACAACCTCCATCGTATTGCCAAATACAAGGGCAAAGAGGGCACGCCGCCCACCATCAGCAAGATTGGCAGCAGTGCCTGGGACAAACTCAAGGAGCGCACCAAGGACAAACTCAAGGATATTGCCCGCGACCTCATTCGCCTCTATGCCGCACGCAAGCAGCAGAAAGGTTTTGCCTATACGCCTGACGGCTATATGCAGCAGGAGTTGGAGGCTTCTTTCCTCTATGAAGACACGCCCGATCAGGCGAAGGCCACGCTGGATATCAAGCGTGATATGGAGTCGCCCTTGCCGATGGATCGCCTCATCTGCGGCGATGTGGGCTTTGGCAAAACCGAACTGGCAATGCGGGCGGCCTTCAAAGCGGCCACGGACGGCAAACAGGTGGCGGTGCTTGTTCCTACCACGGTGCTTGCTTTGCAGCATTACAACACGTTCAGCGAACGCTTCCGCAACTTCCCTGTTCGCGTAGAGTACCTCAGTCGGGGCAAGTCGGCGGCGCAGACCAAAGATATCCTCCGCGAACTGGAGGAAGGCAAGATTGACATCCTTATCGGCACGCATAAACTGGTCGGCAAGTCCGTCAAGTGGCATGATTTGGGTCTGCTTATTATTGATGAGGAGCAGAAGTTCGGCGTGGCGGTAAAGGACAAACTCAAGGCGCTTCGCACCAATGTGGATGTGCTCACGCTCACAGCCACACCTATCCCGCGTACCTTACAATTTTCGCTCCTGGGCGCGCGCGACCTGAGTGTCATGAACACGCCGCCGCAGAACCGTTATCCTGTCCAGACCGAAGTCATTACGCCCGAAGACGAAGACATCATCCGCGAGGCTGTCGAACTGGAGATGCAGCGCAATGGACAGATTTTTGTCGTCAGCAACCGCATTGAGATGTTGCCGCGCATTGAGCATCGCCTGCATTCCCTTTGTCCCGAAGCGCGTATTGTCACGGCGCACGGACAGATGCCGCCCGATGAGATGGAGGAACGGCTGGAGGCGTTCATCAATTACGACTACGATATCCTTGTTTCCACCACTATCATCGAATCGGGTGTGGATATACCCAATGTCAATACCATGATTGTTTTCTCCGCCCAGCATTACGGACTTAGCGATTTGCACCAGTTGCGCGGAAGGGTAGGGCGAAGCAACCGCAAGGCCTATTGCTATCTCGTTGCCCCGGAACGCGAATTGCTCACCGAAGATGCCCGACGCCGTTTGGATGCCCTTTCCACCTTTGCCGAACTGGGCAGCGGTTTCCATATCGCCATGCAGGACTTGGATATCCGTGGGGCGGGCAATCTCTTGGGCGCTGAACAGTCGGGCTTTATCGCCGATTTGGGCTATGAGACCTACCAGAAGATTCTCAACGATGCCGTGGAGGAACTGAAGGCGGAGTTTGCTTTGTCCGATGGCGCTGTACCTTTTGGCGAGGATGCCGCATCGGGCGCACGCGCAACCGCTGGAAGATATTGGTGCAGTGACTCGCAGTTGGAAAGCGATTTGCCGCTGTCCTTCCCGAATACCTATATCGAGAATATCTCCGAACGCATCACCCTTTACCGCGAACTGGATTCTTTGCGCAGCGAAGACGAACTGACGGCGTATCAGAAACGCCTCATCGACCGTTTCGGTCCTTTGCCGCAGGAGGCGGAGGAACTGATGAATGTGGTGCGCTTGCGGTGGTTGTGCTGCGAACTGGGCATCGAAAAGGTGTTCTTGAAGCAGGAGCATCTCACCTTGTATTTCGTCACTTCGCGGGCGAATTATTTCCAGAGTGATACGTTTGGACATATCCTTCAGTATATCTATTCTCGTGGCGACCGGTGCCGTTTGGTGGAGGAGAAGGACCGCAAGACGGGGCAGCCCACAGGGCGGCGTTATGCAGTCGTGCAGCAGGTTCGCACCGTTTCCGGTGCCATCCACCTGCTTTCCAAGATATTGCAACAATAGCTTTGAATGGGATAATTGGTCCTACCGTTTGTGTAAAAACTGCTGAAATCAAAGAAAAATTAACCAATTTCAGCACTTTTTCTTCATCCTATCCCTACCTAGTCCGACCTAGTCTTACCTAGCAATAAAACCGCCCCTCATTTGGTGATTTTATTGTATAATTCGTTTGCTTTCTGCAACTTTTTCGCAAAAATTGCACTTTTGTTAAATTTTTTCGCCAAAATGTTTGCACAATTAAAATAAAAGTATTACTTTTGTCGCCGAAAAGTGAAACTGTTTGCTTCTTTTGCTAACCTTTTCACTGAACCATGAACATTGAAATAGAAGACAAATGGGGTCCCCGACAGACGCCAAAACCCTCAGGTTTGCCTCGTGTTCCCCTGCGACTCTCAATGTATGATCAATGTATGCTGAATGTATGCTCAATGTATGCTCATCGGATGCTCACCGAGAGATGAGCGAGAAGCGATTGAGCCGCACCATAGGGATAGCATACCCTTACCGAAGGGTTAGCATTAGTCCATCTTAGTCTATCTTAGTCTATCCTGGTTTATCCTATCCCCTCTTAGTAAGACCTGGGTCATCATAGACCACTAAAACATTAGAGCACTACAATACCTAAAATCGACAACCAAAACAAATTAACCCTAATATTAACCAAAACAAAAAAAAATCAAATCATTATGAAAAAAATCTTTACATTTTTAACCGCCATCCTGCTTTCTGCAAGCATGGCAATGCAGGCGCAACTGCTTAGCGCCATTAACGACACGCCCGAAGGCGGCACCATCCCACCGGAGGCAAATCTCATCAGCGGACGAAACAATGCTCCGCAAGGATTAGATTATGATGCAACACAGGATATAATTACGATGTGGGATAATCCATGTTATGTTCAGAGTTTAGCGTCGTCAACTTCTCCTGCCTCTAATAAAATAAATTTAAATTTTAGGAGAGATGTAGGTTCTGCATATTTTGCAGGTTGTATCCAGTTTTGCGTTAATTATAACAATAGGAATACCACGTATGCTTGTGGGGCACCAGCAGGTCACTATACGGTAGGTACATCATACAACAGTACAACTAATGTGAGTAGATGTGGAGGTGTTTCAGGGACAAGTGTTCATCCTTCTTATGTTGATTACTATACGGGTTCTAGTCATATTTATAGTTTTCTTCGCTCAGGAACAGTTGATGTACAATATCTTACAGGAACAAATTATTGTATTTCCGTGACTGCAAAAAATTCTAATAACAAAACTATCCAATTTCGCGTAGGTACTGCTCCCGGAAATTTTAGTCTAGATGGCTATACTACATTTTCTAAAACATATACTGCCGTGGCGGATTTCAATATGCCAGAAGGCAGAAGCAATGAAAGGTGTATAAAATTCAGTAAAGACAATATGGATTCATATTTGTACTACAATGTCAGCGGTGTTAATTATGTTCCAACTAACACATACACTATTGATGATACCAACAATGCTAATACTATGCGTGCATACAATGGATCAGTAGGTTCGTATTGTATCAATACATACACAGATGATGCATGGCTTTTCCGCACAGGAACGTCAACTATAATTAATCCTAACCATTCAACGACACCAATGTACGTAAAAGTAGATGGCAAAAATACATATAGGTCAAATATGACTGTCGAATTCGGTTCAATCCCGGTCTTGCGCAGTTTAACAATCTCAACCGCTGGAGCTAGTGGAAGTGCCTCCATCTCATGTGCAGAAGGGCATGGTTACCCGTCAGGTGGTTTTGCGGCTGGTAATAGTGGCAACTACTACTACGATGGCACCAATGTTACGCTTGTAGCACCTGATATTGACGGGTATGAGTTTGTAAACTGGACGAAAGGCGGATCACAAGTATCCACATCACAGAGTTATGCATTCTCTGTATCCTCCTCAAAATCAGGAGCCTATGTGGCCAATTATGAGGCAGCAGCCCCCACCACCTACTCCCTCACTTGGGATCCGGGTGATGGAGAATTGGTCGGCACGCCAGGCGTGGATTATACACCGGATGGTGATTATGAGGCAGGAGCCGCCATCATAGTTCCTGATGTCACACGTGAAGGATATCACTTGTCAGAATGGGAAGAAGAAGGTGGTTACAACTCATATTCTTCATCTGATGTTGGTTCTGTATCTACGAAATATCCTGTTGCTGAAAATTACACAGCATCTTGGGCACCCAACGACTACACCGTTACTTTCAACGGCAATGGCTCGACGAGCGGCAGTATGGCTAACCAGACAGGTTTCAAATATGGCACATCCAAGGATTTGACCAATAATGCTTTCAGCCGCGTTTATACGGTAACGTACAACTACCACGAGGCAACAGGCGGTAATGGTACTGCATCGGCTAACGCCACCTATACTTTCAATGGCTGGAATACCAATGCAGACGGCACTTCGGGTACAAACTACACGAACGGACAGTCTATTTCTACCCCGACTCCCGCTCCTGCCCACAACGGGACATTGGATCTCTATGCAAAGTGGAACAGCGGTTCGGTGACACTTCCGTCACCCGAAAAGACTGGCTTCAGATTCAAGGGCTGGTACACAGATGCCACAAGCGGCACACGTGTTGGCGGTGCAGGTGATAGTTACACCCCAGCAGCAGGTATCACCCTCCACGCACAATGGACAGAACTGGTGACCTTCACCATCGCCCCATATACTAATGGTACAGTGATAGTAAATTACGCGGACAACGGTTCGCAGGAGTTCACATCCGGTAGCCGCGATATACCTGTCGGGACATTGGTTTCCTTCTCTGCTGTGGCAAACACCAACTACCACATCACAACTGTTGATTTGTCAGGTTCATCCTTCTCTGCCTCTTCAGCCTATACACTGAAGGCAGGTGACGGCACCAAGACCCTGACCGCCAACTTCCTGCCCGACACCTACGCCATCACCTACAACAAAGGCGCGAATGGCACAGGTTCGATTGATGCAGGCGAGAAGACCTACGGTGTGAACTTCACCCTGTCAAGCAGCACCTTCACCCGCGAGGGTTATACACAAACCGGCTGGAGTCTGACAGATGGCGGCAACAAGGCATACGACCTCGGCGGCAGTTACACTACCAACTCCGCCCAAGAGTTCTTCCCCGTTTGGGCAGCCAATACCTACTATGTATCATTTGACCCGGACGAAGGCAGTGGCACGATGACTAACCAGACCTTCACCTATGGTGTGGCACAGAACCTTAAAACCAACACCTTCACAGGTCCGGCTGTTACCGTCACCTATGACTACAGCGATGCGACAGGCGGAGATAGCCCCGCTTCCGAAACCGTCAATGCCTCATTCGCAAACTGGACGGACGGAGATAACGAATACACTAACGGACAGAACGTCAACAATCTCACCGCCACCAACGGTGCTACAGTGGCATTGACCGCTGTATGGGATTTCGACCAAGCTGTGACACTGCCTTCACCCACCAAAACAGGCTATACATTCGTTCAGTGGGAATATGGAGACGCTCCCCTTATTGCCATTGCCGGCGAAGCAGAAGATGAGTTTATACCTGACGAGGATGTCACCTTGACAGCACACTGGAATGCGAATAACTACACCATCACCTATAAAGACCAGAATGATGCTGCCTTCAGCGGCACGCAGACCGATGCCCCCACTACGCATACCTATGGCACAGCAACAACGCTGAGGATTCCGACCAGAGAAGGATACAACTTTGTTGGCTGGTTCACTGCTTCTAATTGTCAGTCCGGTGCTGTAGGTAATAGTACGGCAGCATCCCTTGGTGCGACAGACTACACAGATGACATCACCCTCTATGCTAAATGGGAACTGGCCGTTGTTTATCACACCATTACTTTCAATGATTACAATGGCACGCAGCTCCAGACCGGCAATGTGGCTGAAAACACGAAACCTTCTGTCACAGACCCGACTCGCGCTGATGACGATGACAACTACCTTTCCTACGAGTTTGTCGGCTGGCGCAGTAGCGTAGTGGAAGATGAGAATATCTATACCACAGCAGAACTGCCGAATGCTACAGCAGAAGTTACCTACACTGCCGTATATGACGAGTATTTCCGCATCTTGGATGACAAAGAGAATGGTGACGATTATTACGACGTACTTGCCTCCAAAGTAGGCCAGACCATCAACGTGAAATACGAACGTACCTTCAATGCCGGCCGCTGGTCCACGTTCTCTCTGCCGTTCGGGTACAGTTATCGTAACGAGGCGAACCAAACTTTCCGCAACAGATTGTACTACCTGGTAAGTATGAAATACACCGCAGATGGCTATCTGACCCTCAACTGTATGCCCGCTACCGGTGGTTTCGCAGCCAATAAACCGCATATCCTTATCCTTCCGGAAGGAAATGAAAATAAAATCGTCAATCCGACCTTTAAAGGCGTGACGATAAAAGCACTGGCCCGGAACTATTACAGCGTTCAGAATATGGAAACCGCTGTTGGTGGTAGTGTTGAGTTCCGCAACACAAAAGATCGTGAGATTCTCGCAAAAGAGAAAAACGTCATCTATCTCAGCAATAACCGCCTGTATTATCCTAACTTGGCACCGGAAGCCTCTTCGTGGCTCTATCCTTTCCGCGGCTACTTCTATCTAAATGCGTCTGTTTACTACACACCTTCCCGTATCCGTCTGGTGAATGAAGAAGGTGAACAAATAGAGACCTTGCCCGAAGCAGCAGAAGAGACTTCTGTAGAAACGAAGAAGTACATCGAGAACGGTATTCTTATCATCGAACGTGCCGGCAACAAGTACGACGCTCAAGGTCACAAGTTGAACTAACTGATATGGGAACCCGTCAAGGAACCGCCTTTTCGGGTTCCCCATTAAGAAAGAATAGAAAGAAAAAACTATAACAAACCAATGGAAAAGAAAATGTATAATGTTCCTTCAACAGCAGTAACGGAAATTGAATCTGTGCACGTAATTATGGAAGGCACTACACCGCTTACTGATAAGCCCGAACAAGGTGGAACAGGTGGTGGTGGTGATGCTCCTTCCCGTTACCCCCAATTCTGATATTGCCCGATGGACTGGCGGATAGCCCGCCGAATGGGATACTAAGGATATAGCAAGGCTATGCGCATAACCTGCATCCTGCAGGAGACTCCGAAAGAGCCTCCTGCTATCTCTTTCGTATCCCGTTCGTAAACAGCACCTGATTATCTGTGCATTACAAAGAAAATGCATTTATATTGAAAAAAAGTTGCTTTTCAGGTGATAGATTTCACCATTTTTTTGACTATATAATGGGAGGGTATATGTATAATGTCATTATTTTGTGAAAAATATTTGCACATGTCAAAAAAAAGTAGTACCTTTGCCGCCGAAACAGAAAACGAACAATATATTATTACTTTTTGTGCAAAAACCACATAAAATGATAATATTTTATTACTAGTATGATTGAGCTTACGATGAATACCCCTGCTGCGGAGGCAAGAGAGTTGGCGAACCGCGTCAAGAAGCGTCGTCTGGCATTGAAGATGACACAAGCCGAACTGGCTCAACGGGCCGGTATACCCTTACCTACGTATCGACGTTTTGAGCAAACAGCCCAAATATCGCTGCAAGGTTTACTTTCTGTAGCTGCCGCACTCAATGCCTTGGACGATTTCCATACATTATTTGCATCGAATACATGGAGCACAATGGACGAGATGTTGGCGCAGACACACGCTAAAAAACGTGCGTACTAATGATAGATATAACCTACATAGAAGTTTGGATGCATGGTATGCAAGTGGGGCGGTTGGGACTGACGCCCGATAAACCGCAGACATGCGCGTTCGAATATACTGCCGAATGGCTTCAGAACGGATTTAGCATCTCACCTTTTGAACTGCCGCTTACGCCTGG
>JAGCEW010000086.1 GCA_017650465.1 Paludibacteraceae bacterium | reverse complement strand
TGCGTTTGTATTGTACAGCGTGACGGATAAACGATTTGTGCCACTCCATATCTTTGATGACAAACCCTTCTCCTTTGATGTGTTGTAAGCGGCTGCATTTGCCCGCAGGGAACGTGATGATGTCCATGTCTGACGCCCACAGTTCCTCCTGCCGTCTGGCATATTCGCGACTCTGCCTGCCGAACTTATTCACCGGCACAAAGATGGTGGAAATCTGTTTGAGGAACATCAATATGTCGTTTACAATCAAGCGCAGGCGGTAGTTCCGCTTTTCACCAAGAGCAAGCGCCAGAATGATTCCGTCCAATCCGCCTAACGGATGGTTGCTGACAAACAAGAGCGGCTCCTCAGTGTGAGGGATGTTTTCTTCGCCCGACAGAGATGCAGAACATTGCAGTCCCTCGTTGAGGTAAACCCTGGCAAAGTCGAAGCCTTCTTCCTCGGTATGCTCGACCAGAAAACGGTTCATCTCATCCACATGAACAATCCGTTCCAGCCAACGCACCACGAAACGAGGGAAATGCACATTCGGTGCTTTCTCTTTCAGAACGGCAGGTATGTCTATATGTTGGCGGGGTTGCTTCATACGGCTCTGTACACTTCCAGTATGGGTGAGCGGGTGATGGATATGATTTCGCAGTCCAACGAGCTGACATGTTGGCGAAGCGTCTTCAACGCTCCATCAATAGTGGTTCCCTGCACGAGGATACTAACGGCCTTGCGGGTCTCTTTTCCGTTGTCTTCCACGGTGATGAGTTCCACACGGGCTTTGAACCAACGATCTGCATCCGGTTGAGGGATTAGATCATAGAATTGCACTTTTTTGCAACTTGGTATTTCGAGATCTCCCCATACCAAACTTTTAAGGACCTCCATGAGGCGTTGTTCCACATCGCTACAAGACAAGCCTTCAATAAGGTAGGTTTCTTTCACTTTTCCGGGATTGTCTTCGCCTGTTTGGCGTTGGTAGTTGGCTTTGATTTCGTACAATAACATAGTATTTTCTCTTTTTTAGTTTATCGATTTTCAATTGTTTCCAATAGGTTCGCTACTTGTTCGGCATTTACTGTAGTTGCGGGCAAGTTGTCTGCTGATGGCCAGATGAGAATAGGTGCAGCAGGGTGAGCATCTACCAACTGGTCCAGCACTTGTTCGCCATAGGTGAGTTGCCATCCGTGTTGCAGTAGGAAAACCACATCTCCCGCCGCTTTCTTGCTTAATACAGGAGCCAGTTGGCGGTCTAACCACGCTTCTTGCGTTGGATAAGCAGTCTGCACTCCTTCGAAGTCGATGAGGAAATTGGCAACTTGCCGTTGTATTGTTTCCAATGACAGGCGTTTTTGCTCAATCAGATTGCGGTTGAGGAAGATGGATTGTCCGTATCCGCCCTCCACCCAACGTTCCTGTCCGTACAGGGCCATCAAATAGGCGGAAGTCAAGGCTGCGGCACGCTCCACATTGAACTGTCGGACAGGGATTCCTATCTCGCTGAATTGCTGCCCGGCTGTGCCCCTCCGAGGTATGCCGATGACGAAGAATTGTACACCGCCTTTGCCCAAGCGGCGCTGCAACTGTTCCATCATCCAGCCAAGAGTCTGGTTGAGACACATATATTGGTCTTCCTGTTCGGCTGTGGCGATAATGTCGCCGGTGGCAGCCGGTGTGAGGGAGGTGAGTTGCAGCAACAGCAAATCGGAGTGCTGCTGTTTGCCAAGTTCCTCCTTCCGTTGTAGTTCCAACGCCAGTTCGGCCGTAAGCGTATTCACGGCAGGAGAGTGCAGCAAGACGCTGCTCTGCGTGTACTTGAAGCCGCGTTTCAGTTCCTGTTCGGTAGGACAATTGTACATATTGACCGCCATCCTCGGAGTCCAGACTTGGGCACAGAGTTCGCTGATACGCCCGGAAACGTTAATTTCATCTGCCACAGCAGGCAGTCCGTTGGCATAGAAAGAAGAGGTGACCCACTGCTCGGACTGCGGATTCAGCCAGCAGCAGGCATCGGCCGTGTGACCGGCCATCAAAACAGCCGTTTCGGCATCGTGCCCGATGGCGTAGATGCGGGCTTTCTTCCCTTCGTTTAGGCGGAAACGGTCGGCTATGGTCAGACTGGTCAAGGCTCTGGGGGACAGCTGTTCCATCGTACCTATTCCAGCTTCGCTTTTGTCCTCTAATGCAGAATGAATACCGCGGTCGTTACGGGAAAAATAGCGACTCATTGTTATGCCGTGTACAGAAGGTGTTTCGCCTGTCATAAGTGTAGCTACGTTTTCTGCGCCACCGTAAGAGACGGAGGGAAAGAGTATAGTCCCTTGATAAGCTTCCTCGCTCAAAGTGCGTAATCCTCCCACAGCCCAATAGGGTTGCATAAGGTTGAGACTGCTTTCCGATAAGCCGTCAATCAGTACCACTACGGTCAGTTTGGGTGTTGCTGTAAGATGCAACCAACTAAACAAGAGGGCTATGAGCGTAATATGTAAACGAGTCGTGTGCATAAATGAATACTTGGAATTATCAGTAGTCGCCAATCGAATCCCACTAATGGATGTAGAGAGAAGAATCGCAAGAATACCACCAAAGCCAGCAGAAGAGCATAGAATGTACCCAATACGACATCCACACCCCAACTGAGTTTGCCTCGTTTGCGATCGTACAGGCTAAGTAAGGTCATGCAAATAGCAAAGATTGCTAAATAGGGATAGATGGTTTCCCACCAGTGGGTTTGTCGGATTTGGAAGGGGGCAATATGTGCGTTCTTGACCAAAGGTTGCCCGTTCTTGCGTGTAGTATATTGGATGTGGAACATGAGTTGTTCCGGCAGAAAGAGAGCGTCTTCTTTACTCATCGGTTGATTAGCACGAGGACCGAATATCATATTGATCAATCCGTTAATCACAGAGTGTGGATGGGTATAGTGCCTCAATGCCGTGCGGAAGGAAGTTCCTTCCCAGCCGGTGTAGGTGGTCTGAAGGCTATCTTGCAGCACATCTTGCAGAAGTCGGAAAGGTCGTGTGGCGCAGTTGTCATACACGAAATTGTATAGATATTCTGCATTTTCCGGTCGGCAGTTTTCCCGTAGTGCTATGGCTAATGCCAGTTTTTCGTTTTCGGTGAGGTCAAGTTCTTGCTCGTACACAGTTCGGCGGTCGTAGCGATATTCTTCCATAAAAAGACTGGTCGGTAGGTCGGAGAGCATATAATAGGTTTCTCCCTTTACGAATTTCCAGTAGAAATGGTCGGTATTGAAAGAGAAGGTACCATAGTTATAACACAGGTCTATTCCTGTCTCGGTGTCTTGTACGCGTATTGCCGTATGCCCGTAGCGAGAGTAGAGTTCTTCTCCGGGGGCACAAGTGAGAAGCCATATTGTGATGGTGAGTAGTCTAAACATGGTGTATGCAGAAATAGGGAATGGTGGTTGATGCCAGTCCAAGCAGATAGCCTGCTACCACTT
>JAGCEW010000085.1 GCA_017650465.1 Paludibacteraceae bacterium | reverse complement strand
GTCTTTGAACCGTCTAATCAGCAGGAGGCTTACGATATGATGGCAAAGGCGTACGACCTTTCGGAACGGCTTCACACACCCGTTTTGATGCGCGTAACAACGCGAATGGCGCATTCTCGTGCGGTGGTCAATACTGCCGATACGTGTCCCAAACAGAATAAAATGTCGCTGCCGGAAAATGTACAACATTTTATTCTTCTTCCTGCTTTCGCCAAGAAGAATTATCAGGAGTTGGTAGATGCTCAGCCCGTTTTCATCCGTGAAGCTGAAACGATGGGCTTCAATACCTATACCAAGGGAACCAATCCTAAAAAGGCAATTCTTACGTGCGGTATTGGCTACAACTATCTGATGGAGAATTATCGCCAGGAAATGGGTTGCTCGCTCTTGAAGATTGCACAATACCCTCTGCCTATTGCTATGATTAACCGGATGGTAGAAGATGGCGCAGAGGAAATTCTTGTCGTTGAAGAAGGTCAGCCCGTTGTGGAGGAACTGTTGCGTGGTCTGGTGCCATCTACAGTGGTTATTCGTGGCCGTCTATCGGGTGCACTACCTCGTGTAGGTGAGTTGTCGCCTGATTGTGTGCGTCTTGCGCTTGGCCTTGAGGCACTGCCTACCAACGACGTGGACAATCTTGTCGTTAACCGTCCACCTGCTTTATGCCAAGGTTGTGGCCATCGCGATATGTACGCAGCCCTGAATGAGGTGGCTCGTGAATATCCGTCTCCTCGAATATTCGGAGATATAGGCTGTTACACCTTGGGTGCTTTATCTCCTTTCCATGCTTTGCACGCAACGGTTGAGATGGGCGCTTCTGTCACAATGGCGAAGGGAGCCGCTGATGCAGGACAACATCCCGCTATTGCCGTTATTGGTGACTCTACCTTCACCCATTCCGGAATGACCGGACTTTTGGACTGTGTCAATTCCAATTCCAATGTGGTCGTGCTCATCTCCGACAATCTTACCACTGGTATGACCGGTGGACAGGATTCTGCCGGTACAGGACGTCTGGAGAAGATCTGCTATGGCCTGGGCGTAGATGAAAAGCACGTGCGCGTTGTCGTGCCGCTGCCAAAGAATATGGAAGAGATTAAGCAGGTCCTTCGTGAAGAAATCGATTATCCCGGTACCAGCGTCGTTATTGCGCGTCGTGAGTGCATCCAAACATTGAAACGCCATCTCAAAGCAGCAAAGAAATAAGTATCAACCCTTAAATTGTTTTTCAGTTATGACTAAAAATATTATTTTGGCAGGTGTAGGAGGTCAAGGTATCCTCTCGATTGCAACGGTTGTCGGCGAAGCCGCTCTTGCAGAGGGTTTGTTTCTGAAACAGGCAGAGGTTCACGGCATGAGTCAGCGTGGCGGTGATGTGCAGAGCAATCTGCGTATCAGTTCCGAACCCATCATGAGCGACCTTATCGCAAAGGGGGATGCGGATCTTATCATCTCTCTGGAGCCGATGGAAGCTTTGCGTTATGTCTCTTACCTCAAGCCGGAAGGTTGGATCGTCACCTCATCTGTGCCGTTTGTTAATATCCCTAATTATCCTGAGATTGAGACCGTTCTGCAGCACGTTCGTTCGCATAAAAACCATGTACTGTTGGATGTAGAAACGTTGGCCAAAGAGGCTGGTGCACCCGCTCAAGCTGCCAATATGGTGCTGCTGGGCGCTGCCATTCCTATGTTGGGCATTGACCATGACAAAATGATTGCTGGTGTGCAGCGTGTCTTTGCCCGCAAGGGAGAGGCTATCGTCGCTTCCAATGTGGCTGCTGTTGAAGCCGGATATGCTAATGGTATCAAACTCTAACAGGAGGCGATCTCATGATATTTCCTTTAGACAAGCAGTTGGTTGACCGAACTTGTATCAATTTCGGCCTGCGAAATGCCCATGAGTTGGGAAATGCCTCCATCCGCCAACTGGTAGGAGTGGTGAAAGATATTGAGAAAGCTACTGGTCGTGAGTTCGTTCACATGGAGTTGGGAGAGCCCGGACTTCCTGCAGAGATGATTGGTATTGAGGCGGAGCATAAGGCGCTGCTGGCGGGAAAGGGTGCCAAGTATCCGGTTATCACGGGTATACCGGAAGTCAAGCATTGGGGCTCGGAGTTTGTCAAGGCTTTTGTCGGCTTGGATATTCCCGAAGATTGTATTGTTCCTACGGTTGGTTCCATGCAGGCGGCTTTTGCGCTTAATATGACGATGAACCAACTCTCGAAAGAGAAAGATACTGTCCTCTTTATCGACCCTTGTTTCCCCGTGCAGAAGCAGCAGTGCAAGGTCATTGGTGTTCGGGTGGATGCGTTTGATGTGGCAGATTTCCGAGGCGATAAATTGGAGGCAGAGTTGGAACGCCATTTCCAAACAGGTCGCATAGCCGCGATGTTGTTCTCCAATCCCAACAATCCCTCGTGGATGTGCCTCACAGAGCAGGAACTGGAAGTTATCGGACGTCTTGCCACCAAATACGATGTGCTCGTCATCGAGGACCTGGCATATCTCAATATGGATTTCCGTGACCATCGTGGCATTCCCTATCAGGCGCCTTATCAGCCTTCTGTAGGTCGCTATACCAAGAATTGTGTACACATGGTGTCTTGCTCTAAGATGTTCTCTTACGCAGGTCAGCGTGCTGCTATCGTCGCCATGGAGCCCGAACTGGCACATAAGTGTTTCCCTGCACTGGCTACACGATATGACAACGATGGGCAGTTCTTGCGCAATTTTGTGTATATCATTCTCTATTCGCTCTCATCTGGTGTCGCACATAGTGTCCAATACGCTATGGCGGCTATGTTCGAGGCGGCTTGCAAGGGACAGATTCCCTTTGTGGAGAACACGCGCGAATATGCACGTCGTGCCGAGCGTGTCAAGGAGATTATGACACGCAACGGCTTCCATGTCGTCTATGACAAGGACGCCGACGACCGTCCGGTGGGAAACGGATTCTTCTTCACCTTTGGCTATAAAAATTGGACGGGCGAACAGTTGCTCAACAAACTCATCTACTATGGCGTCTCTGCCATCTCGCTGCGTTCTACAGGCGCTCAACGAGAGGGGATGCGCGGATGTGCTTCGGCCATTCGTGAAGACCAGTACAAGGCCCTCGACGAACGATTGCGTAAGTTTAACGAAGATTATAAGGATCTAACCCTTTAACCCTTTTTCGGTATGAATATTGTCTCTCCGGCGGAAGCCGTCAAACTTGTCAAGTCTGGTGACACGATTGTCGTCCAGGGTTCTACCTCTATTCCTATGGTGCTTTTGCGTGCCCTTACCGAGCGTGCCTCCGAACTGCGTGATGTCAAACTCATATCGGGCTTTGGTATCCATCCGGAGGATGCTCCGTATGCCAAGCGCGAACTGATGGACTCCTTCCGCGCACTCAGCATCTTTGTTCCGAACAATCTCCGCCGTGCTATGAAGGAAGGAGTCGCCGACACTATTCCTTGCTTCTTGGGAGAAGTGCCTTCCCTCTTCCGTTCTGGACAGGTGCCCGTGGATGTCACCTTCCTCAATGTCAGCGAACCGGATGAGAACGGATATTGCTCCTATGGCATATCTGCCGATATCGCTTTCTCCGGAGCAGAATGCTCCAAAACCATCATCGCACAGGTGAATAAGTATATGCCTCGCACCTTTGGCGACCCTGTCATTCACGTCAGCCGTATCTCGGCGATGTGTCGGGGTGATGAACCGCTGGTCGAGGTGCCCACACCTGTACCAAGCGAGGTGGAAACCAAAATCGGTAATTATATCGCCGCAGAGATTCCGGATGGCGCTACCTTGCAGATCGGCGTAGGAGGTATCCCTAATGCAGTCATCAATGCCTTGCGCAATCATCAGCATCTCGGCTTGCATACCGAAGCCATCACTGATGGCGTCTTGCCGCTCATTGAGAAAGGCATCATCGACAACTCACAGAAGAAGATCCTACCTGGCAAGTCGGTGGGCTCGCTCATCTTAGGCTCGCGTCACTTGTATGATTATGTGGATGGAAATCCCGACATCGTCATCCGTGATGTCGCTTGGACCAACGACCCGCAGATCATCCGTCAGAATCCACGAGCTATGTCTATCAATTCGGCCATCGAGGTGGACCTCACAGGTCAGATATGCGCGGATTCCATTGGCGATACCATCATCTCCGGTGTGGGCGGACAACACGATTTCTTCTATGGCTCCGCTCTTTCTGAAGGAGGCAAGTGCTTCTTGGCGCTTACCAGTATGACCGCCAAAGGGCAGTCTAAGATCGTCTCACATCTCGCTCCGGGGGCCGGAGTCGTCACAACGCGTTTCCAAGCGCAGTATATCGTCACCGAGCACGGTATTGTTTACCTACGCAATCTCCCGCTGGCAGAACGTGCGAAGGCACTCATTTCAATCACTGACCCCTCCGTTCGCGAAGACCTGGAGAGAGCCGCTGTGGCACGATTCGGGCTGGGATTCTTGCGCTTGAAATAAACCAACGCCTACCACATGCATCTCGTCGCCAACGATATATTGATACCGCATTTCGCCGACCTCCTGCGAGAAGGAAAACGCATCGAGTTTACGCCTACAGGAGTCAGTATGCGACCTTTCATTGAGGGCGGCCGGGATGTGGTCGTCTTGCAGAAACAGCCCGATGTGAGGGTGGGGGATGTATGCCTCGTGCAGCTGCCGGAAACAACGTTTGTCCTCCATCGTGTCATCGCCTTGGACCGCAATCGTATCACACTTATGGGAGATGGCAATTGCAGCGGCATGGAACATTGCTCACGTGAGGACGTGCTCGGAACGGTCATATCCGTGCGCTCACCGCGAGGCATCCACAAACCGCTCACGCGAGGATGGTGTTGGAGGTACCTCTTCCTCCCACGATGGTTCTGGCTCAAGGTCTATCGGCACACACTCCTGAAACTATATGTAAAACCATAAATTATATTCTTCTTACCATGAAAATCAAATCCGGCTTCCGTCTCCGGCCGTTGGGTAATGAGTTCATCCTTGTCGGAGAGGGAATTGAGCAAATCAATTTCAATAAGATGATCACCATGAACGAAACAGCTGCTTACCTTTGGCGTAAGGCGGCGGAAGTATCGTTCTTCGATGAAAAGATGTTGGCCACTTGGCTTACCGACGAGTACGATGTGTCGTTAGACCAGGCTTTACAGGACACCGCAAACACACTTTCCTCATGGCAGAACGCAGGTATTATCGAGTAGCCGAACACGTCTTCTCGCTGGAGATGGACGCGCAGCGATTCGATGGACTGGACAACTATGCCCCCTTCCGCATTGCCGATGATGCAGTCGCTAGCGATGAGTTCCGCTTTGCCTTACAGGCAGAGGTCGTTCCCGAACTCAACTTGCCCGACTTGGGAGCACCTTTCTATGTCGATTCGTCCGATGACGATATGCCACGTATCGAACTCTATCGCGCACACAACGAATGGGTATTCCGAGTAGCCGTTTATAAGAACGCACCGGTCGTCTGTGTCATGCACACGGCACTGGATTTCCATTCGGCTCTTTTGCAGACCACCGACCGACATTTCGTCTTTGCACTCAATAACGCGGCAATGCTCTCCTATGCTTTTGCCACTGCACCGTATCTCACCTTGGAAATGCACGCTGCTGTCATCATCCGGCACGGTATGGCACAACTCTTCCTCGGTAAGTCTGGTACCGGCAAATCCACCCACGCACGCTTGTGGTTGCAGGCCTTCCCGTCGGCATGGCTGCTCAACGACGATAATCCCATTCTCCGCCTGCACACCATCGCTTCCGAGCAAGGAACAACGCACCAGCTGCGTGTCTACGGCTCGCCTTGGAGTGGCAAAACGCCGTGTTATAAGAACGCTTCTGCCCCCGTTGCGGCTATCGTCAAACTCTCGCAGGCTCCGCACAACGAGATGCGGCCTTTGCGCTTGCCGGAGGCGTATGCCTATGTCCTTTCGTCCGCCAGCGGCCTGAAAATCATTCCCGAGATGATGGACGCACTCTATACCACCATTGCCCAAACCGTACAGACGGTGCCGATGTATCAATTGGACTGCCTGCCCGATACGGCGGCGGCTCAACTTTGTCAATCCACTATTTACAATCGCTGATTTCCTGTCCTATGTTCTATAAGTCCTCTGTCCCTTCTCCGCGTGAAGAACGTCCGTTCCGCGAACGCACTGCGCATACACGCCCTGCTGCATCCCGCAAAAACTATGAGGTGCATCGTCCGAAAGAGTCTGAAATGATTTTCGGTATCCGTGCCGTGTTGGAGGCATTGGACGCGGGCAAAACGGTGGATAAGATTCTCTTGCGCCGCGATATGTCTTCGTCGTTGGGACGCGAACTCATCGACAAACTGGCTGCCCTCTCGCAGGAAGGAGTGGGGGATGGCATTATCCAGCGTGTACCGGTGGAGAAACTTAATCAGTACACCGACAAGAACCATCAGGGTGTGATTGCTTTCCTTTCGCCTGTTGAGTTTCATAGCCTGGATGAGGTGGTGCGTTCTGCTTTCGAGCGTGGGGAGACGCCCCTTTTGATGGTGTTGGATGGCATCACCGATGTGCGCAATTTCGGGGCAATAGCCCGCACTTGTTCGTGTGCAGGCGTACATGCTTTGGTCATTGGCAGCAAGGGTAGTGCCTCTGTCAATGGCGATGCGGTCAAGACCAGTGCTGGCGCACTTCATTCTTTGCCCTTGTGCAAGGTGGACAATCTGCAGAACGCGTTGCAGTATCTTCGCGACTCCGGTGTGCAGGTGGTAGCGGCAACGGAACATGCGGTGAAGAACTACACACAGACGGATTTCTCGCAACCTACCGCTATCGTCATGGGCAGTGAGGACAAGGGTATCTATCCCGACAATCTGCGTCTTTGTTCCGAGCAGGTACGTATCCCTATGGCAAATACCATCGAGAGCCTCAATGTCTCTGTCGCTGCTGGAGTTATGCTCTACGAAGCTGTCCGTCAGCGCACACGCTAACAAATCACCTGCAAAGACGTAATTAGCAGAAGTCTGCTGGATTGTTAGAGTTGAACACATTTTTTTTCTTCCGTTAGCGTTGGCACCAACGGAAGAAAATGTGGATAATTTAAATCAAAGTTAAAATCTATTTTACCCGATTTTTTGAGAGCATTCTCTCTTTTTAATTGTAAAACGCTGTAGTTTAATAACTTACAGCGTTTTGCGGAGAAAGGGGGATTCGAACCCCCGGTACAGTTACCCGTACGACAGTTTAGCAAACTGTTGGTTTCAGCCACTCACCCATCTCTCCTTTCGGCACAGGTTTTTGCCTAAAACTGGACGATCTCTTTCGAAATCGGTTGCAAAGGTACTGCTTTTTTTTCATCTGACCAAATTATTTTTGTGTTTTTTTATAAATTCCTTCAAAAATCTTGCATATTTGCAGAAAAAGTAGTACCTTTGTGCCCGATTTTCAGGAAAAGATATGGTTCGGGTAGAAATGATAAACAAGCATTTTGGCAAGCAACAGGTACTGAAAGATGTGTCCTTTGCGATAGAAAAAGGCGCAATAGTCGGTCTGTTGGGACCGAATGGCGCCGGCAAATCCACGCTGATGAAGATCCTTATCGGTCTGCTCACGCCGGATAATGGCGTGGTGCAATGTCCCGAACGAGTAGGCTATCTGCCCGAACGCAATCCGCTGTATGAGGAGATGTATGTGCGGGAGTACCTGTATTTTATTGCCCGGCTGGTGCACGCCGAGCAAGAAGTGGAAGGCGTGATTGATAGAGTAGGACTTCGTCCGGAGGCAACTAAGCATATCCGCCAACTGAGCAAAGGCTATCACCAGCGTGTTGGCTTGGCAGCAGCTATGTTGGGCAATCCAGACTTGCTCATCCTGGATGAACCCACCACCGGTTTGGACCCTAATCAACTGGAAGATATCCGACACCTGATTCAAGAGATAGGCCAGCATCACACCGTCATTTTGTCCACGCACATTCTTCAGGAAGTGAAGGAGATGTGTACAAGGGTTATTATTATTGACCACGGGCGGATATGTGCCGATAAGCCGATGAACGAAATAACGGATTTGGAAGAACTCTTCCGACAATCTACCAACCACTAACCCAATAGGATAATAATACTGATGAATCAAGATTTCGATATACGCGAACAGATATCGGAGAAGGAGCAGGACAATGCCTTGCGTCCTCTTCGGTTTGACGATTTTGCCGGTCAGACAAAGATAGTAAGTAACTTGAAAATCTTTGTGGAGGCAGCTCGTATGCGCCACGAGAGTTTGGACCACGTACTCTTGTTCGGTCCTCCGGGATTAGGAAAAACGACTCTGAGCAATATCATCGCAAACGAGTTGGGCGTAGGGTTTAAGGTGACGAGTGGACCGGTGTTGGACAAACCCGGTGATTTGGCGGGACTGCTCACATCGCTGGAGGAGAACGATGTGCTGTTTATCGATGAGATCCACCGTCTCAGTCCGGTAGTGGAAGAGTATCTGTATTCGGCTATGGAGGACTATCGTATCGATATTATGATAGACAAAGGTCCCTCTGCGCGCACTATCCAGATCGACCTCAATCGTTTCACCCTGATAGGTGCCACCACGCGTAGCGGTTTGCTGACCTCGCCCTTACGCGCTCGTTTCGGTATCAATTGCCACCTAGAGTACTACGATGCGTCTATCCTTTCTGGCATTGTAGCGCGTTCAGCCGGTTTGCTCGGTATCCGAATAGATAGTAAGGCAGCCGCTGAGATAGCACGCAGAAGTCGTGGTACGCCCCGTATTGCCAACGCCTTGTTGCGTCGCGTACGCGATTTCGCACAGGTGAAAGGAGATGGCTCGATTGACCTGGCTATTGCACAATACGCTTTGGAAGCACTCAATATAGACACCTTCGGTCTGGACGAAATAGACAATAAGTTGCTCTGCACGATTATCGATAAGTTCCGTGGCGGTCCTGTCGGACTCAACACCATCGCCACAGCTATGGGCGAAGATGCAGGTACGATAGAGGATGTCTATGAACCGTATCTTATCAAGGAGGGCTTTATCAAACGAACACCTCGTGGGCGTGAGGCTACCGAACTGGCCTATCATCACCTGCATAAGACGCCGCTTAGTTCGGATGGACAACAAGCTTTGTTTTAACCGTTGAACAAGGGTGGGGAATGTACAAAGCCATTTTTATAGATTGGGACAATACGATTGGAGATTGGACTTCGTCGGAGATTGCGGCACAGCAAGATCTCTATTCCAAGTACCATCTTCAGGAGTTCTTTCCGTCCTTCTCGGAGTGGTATACCACCTACGATGAACATAACACCGAACTCTGGGAACGCTATGGGAAAAGCGAAATCCCCAAAGACTTTCTTCAACTTGACCGTTTCCTTTTCCCGCTTGTTCAGGCTTTAGGCGGAGAAGAGAGATGGGGGCATTCGCCTCAATTGGTGGCGTTGGCAGAGGCGATGGGAGAAGAATTCCTGGCGTTGACCAATCACTATTTCTCCTTGCTTCCGGATGTGAAACCCCTAGTGGAAACCTTGAGCAGTCATTTCCCGCTGACGATCGTCAGTAACGGCTTTGGTTCGGTACAGTATTACAAGATTCGCCGTTCCGGCTTGGAAGAGTGTTTCCGTCACGTGGTGTTGAGTGAAGAAGTAGGTGTGCAAAAGCCTAATCCCGCTATTTTTGATTACGCGATAGAGGTGAACAACCAAACCCGCCTTCAGCAAGGTCTGGAACCTTTGACAAAAGCGGATGTGCTGATGGTGGGGGATAGCTATACGAGTGATATTCAAGGTGCTATCAATGCGGGAATAGACCAAGTCTGGATCACACCTCAAGCCGACGATCGTCCAGCCACCTACAAAATAGAATCCCTTAAGGAACTTCTTCTTATCTTGGGCATTTAATATTGCTCGTTCTCGTTAGGGAAAGAGCCGTCTTCCACCGCGTGAACATAGTTTTCCACTGCACCCTTTACCTCTTCTGCCAAATGCGCAAAATGGCGTAGGAATTTAGGTTTGAACCCTTCGTTCAGTCCGAGCATATCGTGCAACACCAGTACTTGTCCGGAGGTCTGATTGCCAGCTCCGATACCGATGGTTGCACAATGATAGGGCAACACGGCTTGCGTCACTTTCTGTGCTAAGGCAGCCGGAATCTTTTCTAGCACGATAGCAAAACAGCCGGCTTGTGCCATCAGAACAGCATCATGCAGCAGTTTGTCGGCTTCTGCTTCTTCCTTGGCACGCAGACTGAAACTGCCAAACTGATTGACCGATTGAGGTGTTAGTCCAAGGTGGGCACATACAGGAATACCGGCTTGCAGAATGTGCTTGACCGTAGGCAGGATTTCTTCACCACCTTCCAATTTCACCGCATCGCATCCGGACTCCTTCAGCATTCGGATGGCGTTGTAAACAGCTTCCTCTTTGTTTACTTGGTAACTACCGAAAGGCATGTCAATCACCACCATAGCGTGATGGGCGGCACGCACTACGCCTTTGGTAAGAAAAATCATCTCATCCACCGTGATAGGCAAAGTGTATTGATTGCCACACACCACATTGGATGCACTATCGCCTACCAGTAAGACGTCTATTCCTGCTTCATCCACCAGTCGTGCTAAGGTGAAATCATAGGAGGTAAGCATCGTGATTTTCTCACCCGCATCCACTTTCTGACGAATGGTTTGGGTCGTTATTTTACTGCTTTGAACATGTACACTCATCGTAAATAAACTTTTTTCGTTTTTCGGGGCGCAAAATTACTGCTTTTTTTGCATATATCCAAAAGTTTTTGTAATTTTGCAGCCAAAATGAAGAAACACTATTTAATATTTGCGTCTATAAGTCTTTTTTTGCTTGTTTTGGCGTGCATAGATGTGGCTTCCGGTAGCCAGTGGATTCCGCTTTGGTCGGATCATCTGTCGCTCATTCAGCAGCAAATCCTTTTTGAACTGCGAATCCCGAAGACTATAACGGCTATCCTTGCCGGTGCTGCCTTGTCGATTAGCGGACTGATGATGCAGACGCTATTTCGCAATCCGCTTGCCGGTCCGTATATATTGGGTATCAGTAGCGGTGCCAGTTTGGGTGTTGCGCTGGTCACGATAGGTGGACTCACATCGTTGTTGGGAACCGCTTTGGGGAGTAATATCGCGATTAGTTTGGCCGCTATAGTTGGTGCCACTTTGGTCCTACTGCTGGTGTTGGCCGTTGCCAGGCGCATAGAGACTAATGTCAGTCTGTTGATAGTAGGTATGATGATAGGTTCTATCGCTGGCGCCTTGGTGAATATTATGCAGAATTTCTCCAATCCTGATGCGCTGAAACTGTTCATCACTTGGACCTTTGGCAGCTTGAGTAGTGTGGGGTGGAGCGAGATGCAAGTGCTTCTGCCTATTATGGTAATTGGGTTTGTTTTTTCGGCTTTGCTGATAAAGAACTTGGATGGTTTGCGGCTTGGTGAGAATTATGCGCACGGTATTGGTATTTCGGTACCTCGTACTCGACTTGCTATTGTTCTCGCCACCGGTCTGTTGGCGGGTGGTGTGACCGTCTTTTGTGGTCCGATAGCGTTTGTAGGCGTGGCTGTTCCTCACATAGCCCGTGGCATATTAGGAACTTCTTCTCATCGCCTCACGATGCCGATGGCAGCTTTGGTAGGAGCGCTTTTGCTTGTGATATGCGATTTGCTATGCAGTTTGGGTACTTATCCTCTTCCTGTCTCCACCATTAGCGCTTTGTTTGGCGCACCGGTCATCATTTGGATCATTCTACGCAAGCCGTAAGTAGTGGTCCACCAGGATGGAGCCGTTGGAAATGCTGTCCGGATAAGGAATGACAGCTTTTTGAAGATTCTCTTTCCGTTTGTTGATGAAGTTGTCGGTATGGCGCAAACGCATAAAGTCCCAACGTGCCTGTACCACTGCCCAAGCATTCTTAGGCTTCCCGCGAAAAAGTAAACTAATACCAGCGGTATAGTCAAGAACGAACCGCAAACTCATCACAACAAACATTCGCTTTGCGGGAAGATTCTTGTATAGCATCAATAGATTGTTGCGGAAATTAAGATAGGTTTTTCGCGGACTTTCGTATGCCAAAGCTCCACCTCCCAAGTGATAGACCGTTGATGCAGGGACACTCACGATTCGTCCTCCGCGACACCAAATACGCCAACACAGATCTATTTCCTCCATATGTGCGAAGAAATCGGCATCCAGTCCTCCGGCCGCTTGATAGGCGTCTTTGCGAATACATAAACAAGCGCCACTCGCCCAGAAAATATCGGTAACAGCGTCGTATTGACCCCGATCTTCTTCCACGTTGCCTAAGACGCGGCCATAGCAGTACGGATAGCCGAGACAATCGAGTCTTCCACCGGCCGCACCTGCATACTCGAAATATGCACGGTTTTTCCAACTTCGAATCTTGGGTTGGCACGCCCAGACATCAGGATGGGTGTCCATATAGTCGAGAAGGGTAGTGAGCCAATCGGGAGTCACTTCCACATCCGAGTTGAGCAAGACGACATATTCGCTATCTACCTCTCTTAGCGCACGATTGTACCCTTCCGCAAATCCGTAATTCTGATCCATCTTAATCACTCGAACCGATGGAAAATCGCACAAAACGTGCAAACTATCATCCATCGAACCGTTGTCCGCCACCACCACCTCGATACCGTCTCCTTGGGTGTAGGCAACAACAGACGGAAGGTACTGTTTCAGCATCTTCTGCCCATTCCAATTGAGTATAACGACACTACATTTCATTTCTTGGATTCTTCTTGCTGGAGTCGTTCCCATTTCCATCTGTTGTGCGACCAGAGCCACAATTCGGGCTGTTCGTGGATATTGTCTTCGAGCAGACGGACAAATTGTTCGGTGATGGAATATTGTTGCTCTTCTTTAGGCGAAAGAGTGATAAGCTGAACCTTCAAGCGATAGACTCCTCGTTCCACTCTATGTATATGTACATAAGAGACGCCCCAGTCAAACTTAGTGGCGAGTACCTCACCTCCGCCAAGGAAAGTGGTGTCTTGGTGAAGAAATTCGGTGCGATAGTAGGCGTGCTTGGGTTGCACTTTCTGGTCACTGATGAGCCCTATAGTAAAGGGTTTCTTTTGTTGATGCAGGGTAACAAGGTGCCGAACGATATTACTTTTCTCTATACAACTCTCTTCGCCACTAAAATGCTTGCGGATATCCATCATAATGTCGTTCATCGTTTTATTCTTCTGGCGGCGGCAGATGTTGTAGTGTTGTATTTCCGGATGGGTGAAACGACGTTGCACTTCGGGTGTCCACTCCCAGTTTCCCAAGTGGCCGAGCATAAAGAACAGTCCGCCTTTTTGCAGAATCCACTCTTCAATCTCGTCCATATTATCAACAATAAAATGCTTCTTCATCTCTTCGGGTGAAGTTCCTGACCCCCAAGGGATTTCCACAAAGAGATCCGCCAAGAAATGATAGTAACGCCGTTCGATGGCAATTATTTCCTGTAGGGACTTCTCAGGAAAAGAGAGTATTAAGTTTTGCCGCGTCATTTTGCGGCGATAGCGTATCACGTGGTACAATAGCGGATAAAGCACGTAGTCGCTAACACGATAGAGATGCTTTAATGGTACACGGCTGATTATTTTAACAAATACGTTCATTGAATGATGGTTGTTTTAGAGCAAAAAGCAAGAAGTAAAAGGATAATAGCCGGTGTGGCCAAAAGCAAGCTGTCGAAGCGGTCCAATATGCCTCCGTGTCCGGGCATAAAGGTTCCGGAATCTTTCACACCTATAGTACGTTTCATCAGACTCTCCATCAGGTCGCCTAATGTACCGAAGATAGAGATGACCAAAGCAAACAGCAATGCAAACCAAAGTTCCGGAATCCAACCGATAAGATGGCAAATCCATCCGCATAAGAGCGAGAAGACAATACCTCCTATCAATCCTTCCCAACTCTTGTTAGGGCTGACACGCGGAAACATCTTGTGATTTCCCGCTTTGCGTTTGGCCAACAGACTTCCGATGATATAGGCACCGGAATCGTTCACCCAGATGATGATGAAGAGGGCTAATAACAGCATTTTGTTGTATTCCATTATGATATTCATCAGAGCAAAAGGCAAAGCCACCATCACTTGTGCTTGCAGAATATAGCCCCAACGCTGGATAGGATTGTCTTTCTTTAGGAACAACTCCAGGACCAACGACACGACGATGAGCAGCAGGGCAGAATACGCCATAAAGGCCGTAAATGGAAGATTTCCCCAGTTGATGAGAGGTGCTTGTATAGCCATCCAAAAACTGACGAAGGTGCACGCAGCGATGAGCATATTCAAGATGGTTTGTGTGGTGCCGACTTTCATCAGACTCATATATTCGCGTACTGCAAGAACATCCAACAAGAGGAATACACATCCGAAATAAAGGGGATGAACCAAGATAGATGTGATGACAACTGCTGCGTAAACAGCCGCAGAAAGAGTGCGTGTTATGAAGTTATTCATTGCTTTTTTGCTTTTTTATCCGAAATAATTTGCAAAGGTACGGTTTTTTTTGTACTTTTGCAAGCGAATTGACAAAAAAATACTTTTAGTTATGGGAAATACGGATATTTGTCTCAATTTATTGGAACCGGAAGAGCGTGAACAGCTGGATTTTATGTGGAATCTTATCCCCGAACAAGATCGTCAAGGGATGCAGAAGGAGGATCTTCTTTTCGTCTTGGATGCTGTGGATGATTTTTTGGAAGAAGCGGGTCTGTTGGAAGTGAATTCCGAAACGGGTGAGATGACTTATCTGGATGGTGATGTGGATGAAAATGCCGAATTGGAGTATGTTCAGGCAGTTGTCCGCAAGGTTTCATCGGGTAAACATCCGCAATGTTCGGCACTTACATCTTCACAAATCCAACTTATCCTTGATGCCGAGTTGCAGTACGGAATAGAGAAAGGATATTATGAGGAAGAGGACTAATGGTCGCTCTTCCTCATCCTTATTTATTCCTTTATTTCAGCCATCTGTCCAGCCAGTCAAAGAACGTACGTTGCCAGAGGATACCGTTCTGCGGTTTCAATACCCAGTGGTTCTCATCGGGGAAGATGAGCAGTTCGGCGGGTATTCCGCGCATTCTTGCTGCATCAAATGCAGCCATACCCTGATTGGCGAGAATGCGATAGTCTTGCTCGCCGTGAATGCACAGAATAGGCGTGTCCCATTCTCCTACAAACTTATGCGGAGAGTTGGCAAAAGTGCGTTGTGCTATTGCGTTCGTTTTGTCCCAATAGGCGCCACCCATATCCCAGTTGGCAAACCATTTCTCTTCCGTTTCCAAGTATTGCATTTCCATATTAAAAATGCCGTCGTGTGCAATAAATGCCTTAAACCGTTTGTTGTGATGTCCGGCTAGCCAATACACGCTGAATCCGCCGAATGATGCTCCTACACATCCCAAACGGTTTTTGTCGATGTAAGGGAGGTTGGCGCACGCTTCGTCAATGGCAGTCAGGTAGTCGCGCATACATTGACCACCGTAGTCTCCGGATATTTCTTCGTTCCATTTCTGTCCGAATCCCGGCAGTCCGCGACGGTTGGGAGCCACCACAACGTAGTCGTTGGCCGCCATCATCATAAAGTTCCATCGGTAACTCCAGAACTGGCTTACCGGTGATTGCGGTCCTCCTTCGCAGTAGAGTAGAGCCGGATATTGTTTGTTCGGGTCGAAATGAGGCGGGAGAATGATCCACGTCAACATATCTTTGCCATCCGTTGTTTTTTGCCAACGAGGAATGACCGTCCCCATCGTGATTTGGTCGTAGATATTCTTGTTCTCTGTGGTCAGTTGGATCAATGTGGCCTCTTTGCCGTCGTTACGAAGCAGATAAAGTTCGTTTGCCTCGCACATCGAGTGGCGCAGGCAATAATATTCATCGCCATTGATTGACATGTCCTTGGGCGTACTGATTGGCTCAAAGTCGTATTGTCCCTCAGTCAGTTGGCGGCGTTGTTGGCCTGTAATATCCGTGAGGTACAGTTGTTCGGTCCCGTGCCAGACGCTACTGAATACCAGGCTTTCGTTATCGCGCCAGTAGAACGCATCCACGGGCGAATCCAATGTTTTGGTTGTCCAAATGGTTTCACCTGTTTCCATATTGCGCACCATCAAGCGATTCTCATCGCTTTCATAGCCATCGCGTTCCATGCTTAGCCATGCAATATGTCTGCCGTCCGGCGAATAACTTGGATTGGTATCGTAGCCCATATTTCCCTGTGTCAGGTTCTCGTGCGCGCGCGTTTCCAAATTATACGCGTATATATCCGAGTTGGTCGATAGCGCGTAGTCTATACCTGTTTTTTTACGGCAAGTGTAGAGTAGAGTCTTCTCGTCCGGCGACCAAGCAAGTTGTTCTATACTCCCGAAGGGTTTCATTGGACTTTCAAAAGGTGTATTCGCAAGAATATTCACACCCTCTCCTAATTTCGCCGATTTGATTTGTTCGCCTTCTCCCACATAGCTTATGGTGAGAGGATAGATAAAGGGTTGCGGTGCTGTTTCGGTCCATTCGTCCCAATGTTTATACATCAGGTCTTCGTGCACATGACCGCTTGCCAACGGCAGATCCGGATATTTGTCAGAGGTGGAGGGCACGGTTTGCACTTGTTTGATGAGCACAACCATATCGCGCATGGGGGAAAGTAGAAAATCATCAATATCTTCTGCTCCGCTGACTTCCACTTCTTTGCCGTCTCTGCGTAGGTAGAGTTTGCCACCGCGCAGGAATGCCAATGTTCCGCTACCGCCGAACCAGGCAGGGCTGTTGCCCATGAACTCATCTACAACGCTCATCGGGTTGTTGTCCTTTCGTTCGTATGGATTGCAGATGCGTATCCAGGTGGTAGAGCGGTTTTCTTTCACGCTGTAGTAACTTACTGTATAGGCGATAAGACCGGTCTCTATATCTACTGTCGCGCCACCGATGCGCCCCATTGCCCATAGGCCTTCAGGGGTTAGGCGGCCGCCTTCGATGGTTATTTCTGGTTTGGTGATAGGCGGCAGTTGGCTGTTTTCTTTGTCTTTGACGCTGCAAGCGGCAGTCAGTACGGCGATACTTGCCATAAGAAATGTTTTTAGGTTCATTTTCGTAATGTTGTGTAGGGTACTTCTAAAAATGTTTGTCAGGGGTATTATCTCTAAAACGTGGAATTTTTAGAAGTACCCTGTACTGTTTCAATTCCGAAGAAAGCACGGCGTTTACCGTGCTCTCTTCTTGTGTATCCTCAACGGGTTGTCCGATGCCACGGCATCAGATTTCCCATTGTTCCAGTGTACCCAGCAGTTGGTCGAAAGTCTTGCACTTGCTCTTGGCTTGTACATCGGCAATCTGCTGGTTAACGGCTTGGTCGTAGGTCTCAGTCTCTACATCGCGGATAACGCCCAGTGCAACAGGCAGTTCGGGAACAATTTCGGCGTTTTGTACGTCGGTGAATTTCTCTTGTCCCATAAGAGCCAGCATACGGTGCAGAGTGGGGTCTTCCATCTTTGCATCGTGTACCAATACACGTGGGTCATCGGCTGCAACAACAATCAGTCGGGGCATAACGCCTTGGCTGTAGTCAAGGGCGATACCTTTGTCTTTGTTGGCACCGAATATCATTTTCTCGCCATGTTTCAGCAGGATGCTGTGTTCGGCGCGGGTTTCGCGGTCTGCAATCCAGTTGTGCGTACCGTTGTTGAAGATGACACAGTTCACCAGGCATTCGATTACGGATGCACCTTTGTGTTCTTTGGCTTTCACCATGCAATCAACGGTAGTCGGCATATCCACGTCCAGTGTGCGGGCAAAGAATGTGCCGCGGGCACCCATCACCAGTTCAGCGGGGATGAACGGACGTTCTACTGTGCCGAAAGGACTGGATTTGGAGCAGAAACCTTTAGGCGAAGTGGGGGAATACTGACCTTTCGTCAAACCGTAGATACGGTTGTTGAACAGGCAGATATTCAGATCCACATTACGGCGGATCTCGTGAATAAAGTGGTTACCACCAATAGCAAGGCAGTCACCGTCACCCGACATTTGCCATACGGTCAATTCGGGATGTGCGGTCTTTACGCCGGTAGCAACAGCACCACCGCGACCGTGAATCGTATTGAATCCGTAGGTGTTCAGGTAGTGAGGCATACGGCTTGAGCAGCCGATACCGGAGATAACAACCGTCTCATGTGTCGGAACGCCTATTTGTGCCATGGCTTTTTGCAGGGCTGCACAGATGGCGTGGTCACCGCAGCCGGGGCAGAAACGTACGTATTGATCGGATTTGAATTGTGCTGCTTCCATGATTATAATGCTTTTACGTGTTCAACAATACGCTCAACCGCAAACGGTTGACCCATGATTTCGTTATATTGCTTGAAGTCAACGCCGGTCACTTTCGAACGAAGAAGGCTTGCAAACTGACCGTTATTCAACTCGCATACAACCACTTTCTTGTACTTACGCAGTACTTCGGCGGTGTTTTTAGGCAGCGGGTTGATGTAGTTGAAGTGTGCCAAGGCGCAGTTCAGTTCGTTGGCAGCGGCATGGAGATGACCTTCGGTCGAGCCCCAACCTACCAGCAGGGTATCGCTGGCGGCATTGCACTGAACTTTCAGATCGGGTATCTTGTTGGCCACCTGGTCCACTTTGGCTTGGCGGGCTTTCACCATCAGTTCGTGGTTTTCGGGGTTGGTGGAGATGGAGCCTTTCAGGCTGTCGCGCTCCAGACCGATATTGCGGTGTTCATAGCCTTCCATGCCGGGATATGCCCAGTAGCGGATGCTGTTTTCGTCACGCAGAGCGGCGTTGTAATGACCTTTCAGTTCTTCAGGAACGCCTTGC
>JAGCEW010000084.1 GCA_017650465.1 Paludibacteraceae bacterium | reverse complement strand
TTGTTGAAGAACCTGTCGTTGAACAGGCACAACAAGAAGAGACTCCCGCGGTTGCACCCGTAGTTGCAGAAACCGTTCAGCAGGAAGAATCGGAACCCGTTGTTATCCGCGGCGGTAAAGAGGAAGTGGAGCAAGAGGAAGTTGTCCGTCCCGAAGTTATTCCCCAGTGCGACCGATTCACCATCGGTGCACGTGCTGGTCTTGCTTCCCTGATGCACGATGCCGGTAAAATGGGCAAATGGCACGCAGGATTTGATGCTTTGCTTGACCTCCAGTACGCACACTACTGGAAGAAAGACGCTTGGAAAGCACAATACGGTATTCTCGTCGGACTCAGCGCTGGCTATTCACGTTCGCACATCGAAAACGCAATAAATGATAAGTTCACCGAAACAACCGTTGACGGACAAATCGACTACACCATTAAAGCCGATAAAGTGAAAGAATACGACGGACAAATCCAACTCGAAGTGCCCGTTATGTTCAGCGTCATTCACGACTGCGGCCTGTTCTTCAACTTCGGACCGCGATTCTCCTTGCCTGTTTATGCGCACTACAACCAGAAGATATCCGACCCTGATATCATTGCTTACTTCCCCGAAGAGGATGTAACGGTGTACAATGCTAAAATCACAGGTCAAGTTACGGACAATCAGGCCAAGACCAAAGGTAAATGGAACGCAAGTAAAATCAACGTCATGTTGGGCGCAGAACTGGGTTATGAGATTCGTTTCGCCAGCCAGAACACGCTCGGAATCGGTGTGTATGCCAATTACAGCGTTTACACGCTCTACACCAACAACACCGACAAGGCTTCGCTCGTTACCATCAACGAACTGCCTGCAGCCAACAAACCCGCTGTTGTGAACGTGTTGTCGGCTACCGATACCTACAACCGGAAACTCGGATATTTCGACGTAGGACTAAAACTGGCTTACCACTTCAACAGGATTCGCAGTGACCACGCATGGATTGCTAAGTAATCCGATGAAAGGAAGTCACCAAAGGAAGAGCCGTTTCTTCGCAAGCGGCTCTTCCTTTCACCTTTCACTCTCTTTCGTCAAACAACTCACGCATAATTCTCGGACAAATAGTAGGTGATTAGTAGGTGATTCAGCCTATTTCACCTCAACCTAAGTTCAAACGGAGTCATCCTACGCACCTGCAAACAGAAAACAAAAACCTCTAATTTACACATCCAACTATGACCATCTACGATTTTAAGGCTCTCACGAGCCGTGGAAACGAACTCGATTTCGCACAATTCGAAGGCAAAGTACTTCTTATCGTCAACACCGCAAGCAAATGCGGCTTCACTCCGCAGTTCAAAGGACTTGAAGAACTGAACCAAAAGTACAAAGACCAAGGACTCGTTATTATCGGATTCCCTTGCAACCAGTTCAAAGAACAAGATCCCGGCTCTGATAGCCAAATAGAGGAGTTCTGCCAACTCAACTATGGTGTGACCTTCCAAATTATGAAGAAAATCGACGTCAACGGCGAAAATGCCGACCCGCTCTTCACGTTCCTCAAAGAGCAAGCACCTACAGAAGAATACAAAGGACTGAAAGCAAAAGCTGCCAAAGCACTCTTCAAAACTATTAGCGACAGCGCCAAAGCCGAGAGTGACATCCAGTGGAACTTCACCAAGTTCCTCATCAACAAAGAAGGTAAGGTCGTAGCCCGTTTCGCCCCCACCGCCGAACCGAAAGACTTTGAACAAGAAATTGTAACGCTTTTATAGTCTATCATATAAAACAAATGAAACATATTCTATTCTCCGTGCTGGCACTATCCATATTAACTGCCTGTACCACTACCGAAAACCGATTGAAACAGCGTGCAAATGAGTTATGTGCGTATATCCCTGACCATGAACTACTCGAAAAATCACGCAATTACTTAACGGACGATTTCTATGCCGTTTTGGATACCATGTTTTACCATTTGCCCGAACATGAGGCGATGGACCATGAGTGGCTCTATTATTTCGTCACAGGCAACGGAGGAACAGTAGCCGACTACACCGTGCTATCCGTTAAACAGATCGATAAGAATCACGCAGTTGCCACAATTCTTGTGCAACAACTATGGCCCGAAGGATTAGAAGGCGACATAGAGGACGAACCTGAAGAGCATCGCCTCTACATGGATCGCGTCCATGGTCAATGGCTCATGTCGGATTTTGACGAACATAAAGCCGATTGTATTCGTTATATAGCCAACAACCGCAAAGAGCAAGCTCTACGTGATGCTATCAGCGAGTACTTGATACGCAACATAGCACCCTTCTACCTGCAAGGTGAACTTTGTATCCCGACATTGATGATGGTTGCAGAGGAGGACTCATGTGTGTGGGGCGATTTTTGGATTTGGTGGTACCAACTCAACAGCGACACGCTCAAGACCGTGTCCGGAGGAAATCATGCTGGTAAAATGACCATCGCGATGCAAGAAGGAAAACCGATGGTAACAACCTTCGAGCAGACCGTAGATGGAGCTGGAAATGCAACCAGCGCCAAACGCATCTTCGGCTCACACTACGACATCTATCTGAACATGCATTCCAATGCTGATGTACGTGAAGCCGTCCGCAAAGAACAATTAGGTGAGTATATTCGTCATCATAACATCTCTGCCCGCTATTATCAAGACTATGGATGGCCGGCTGTAGAATTATAAGAAATGTGCAAAAAAAAATGTTAAACGATATAAAAGAAATGAAACGATTTGTAGCAATTTTATTGACTGCATTCAGCATGACAGCAGGCATCGAAGCAAAGACTCTGGTGGCTTATTTCTCTGCTACAGGCACCACCAAAGCCGCAGCACAGCAGTTAGCCAAGCAGCACAACGCCACTCTGTGGGAGATTGAAGCCGCAGAACCGTATTCTGAAGCCGATCTCAACTGGCGAAACAAACAATCCCGCTCATCCATAGAGATGAACAACCCCAACGAGCGTCCGGCCATCAAACAATGTACGAACATTCAGCCCTACGACACCATCTACGTAGGATTCCCCATTTGGTGGGGCATCTGTCCGAGAATCATCAATTCATGGATTGACAACAATCTCGAACAGTTACAGACGAAGACGCTTATTCCCTTTGCTACCAGCGGAAGTAGTGGCGTGGAAGGCGCTGTGGAGTATCTCCGAAAGACTTACCCCACACTTACATGGCAAGACGGATTGCTGCTTAATCAATGAGGAAAATAGAAATCTTAAAAATCGTACACTTTTCAACAACAGGAAAGAATTTGCTCATGTCAAAAAAAAGCAGTACCTTTGCCCCTGAATTTCAAGTATTCAATAGCTTATAACAAAGATGAAAAGGATTTTATTTTCTCTCTTGGCGGTAGTAGTACTCACCGCCTGTAATCGCAAGGCAGAACAGGTCTCTGACCCCATTTATAACCGCTCAGACTTTGTCGAAGTGACCGAAGTGATACCAGACGTCATTCTGGAGATTCGCTATTACAGCACGTACAACTTCGTGGGTGCACGTATCGATGGATACAAGCGTCCCTTAGCGCTAATGACACGTCAGGCGGCTGATTCACTCAAGGCAGTTAACGACGAACTGAAGGCGCACGGCTACAGACTGAAGATCTGGGACACCTATCGTCCCCAACGCGCTGTCAATCATTTCATCCGCTGGGCGGAAGATGTGCAAGACACAACAATGAAAGCTGTCTTCTATCCAATGGTGGACAAGAGCCTCTTGTTTGAACAAGGTTATATCTATGCCCACTCAAGTCACAGCCGTGGTTCCACAGTGGACCTGACCCTCATCGATGCCGCTACTGGCAAGGAACTCGATATGGGTTCGCCGTTCGACTGGTTTGGCGAGGAAAGTCATCCCGACTACCGTTGCCCACTGTACAGACAGAGCGAGAACCGCCTCATCCTTCGCAACGCAATGCTGCGTCACGGGTTCGAAGGAATCGACAGCGAGTGGTGGCATTTCACCCTTGCTAACGAACCCTACCCCGACACCTATTTTGATTTCCCAATAGAATAGAAGTGGAAATAACACTATTATTAGAATATAACGACCGAGTCCAGTTACGCCGCTGGTTGGAAACGAACCATGCGACAGCAAAAGATTGTTGGGTGACGTGTTTCCGCACGAAGATTCCCAGGACTGACTGCATCCCGTATCTGGACGTAGTGGAAGAAGCCCTTTGCTTCGGATGGATTGACTCTACGCAGAAGCGACTGCCGGACGGGCGCATGGCGCAACGCCTCTCGCCTCGCCGAAAGGGTAGTCATTGGACAGAATTAAATAAACAACGTTGTGCCGAATTGGAACGTCGCGGACTGATGACCGCTGCCGGTCGTTCCGCCATGCAGATGAAATAGATATTACTGAACCCTATGAAACGAATATGTGATTTCATAGCCAAATGGATGGGCGTGCTGGTGCTGCTGGTCGCAGCAATCAGTATCGTTGTGCCTCAGTCGTTGACGTGGGTGGGTACATGGGTCATCAACCCGATGTTAGGCATCATCATGTTCGGCATGGGACTGACGCTCACTGCAAATGATTTCCGAATCATCCTTCGCCGTCCGACAGATATACTCATCGGCTGCCTCACGCAGTTCACCGTCATGCCGCTACTGGCATGGGGACTGACGTGGGCGTTCTCGCTTCCGCAAGAACTGGCGATAGGTGTCATTCTCGTCGGTTGTTGTCCCGGAGGAACAGCCTCTAACGTCATTACGTATCTGGCGAAAGGCGACTTGGCACTCTCGGTAGGAATGACTGCTGCTTCCACTTTGTTGGCACCGCTGCTGACACCGCTTCTCGTCTGGTGGCTAGCCGGCACGATGGTGGATGTAGATACTATAGGCATGTTGCTCAGTATCCTATGCGTGGTTATCCTGCCCATCGTTTGCGGACTGCTCTGCCAACGCTTCATCCCTAAGATGACACAGCGTGTGACGCCATATCTGCCTGCCTTCTCATCTATCGCCATCGCACTCACAGTAGGCATCGTTGTGGCGCACAATGCCGACCGATTGTTAACCGCAGGTCTAATTGTTGTGCTCGTTGTGATATTGCACAACCTGCTTGGTCTCGGTGTCGGGTATCTGGTCGGACGTCTGTTGCGCTTGCAGCGAGAGAAGTGTGTGGCGCTCAGTATCGAGGTCGGGATGCAGAACTCAGGTTTGGCAACTTCGCTGGCTGTGCTGCATTTCGCTACTTTCCCCTTAGCCACCATTCCTGGGGCTGTATTCAGCGTCTGGCATAACATCAGCGGTGCGATTGTAGCACGCATCTCGTCCGCGACACTATCGAAAAAAGTTGAACCGAAATAATATGGAACTCTCCAAACTATCTTGGGGCATACGAGGCACGTTAGGTCGCAAACTCCTGAAGAAATCGTTACAATACACGGGCGTAGTGGATTTTACGCTCGGCGCCCCGGATATACCAACGCCCGATGGCATCTGCAAAGCAGCGATACGCTCTACAGGCTATTGGGCATTCCCCGGTGGGTTCTTGGAGATGAATGAGACGGTGGCTCGTTGTGCAGAGCGCGAACTGGAAGAGGAAACAGGCATTGTTCTGACCAGTATGCAACTTTCTGGTATCTATTCCGACGTAGAGCGTGATCCACGCGGACGTGTCATTACAGCAGCCTATACTGCCATGACCACCATGCCGGAAGCTATTGCTGCCGATGATGCCGCTGCAGCCAAATGGTGGCCGCTGAATGAGTTACCACCGTTAGCTTTCGACCATGACAAGATTTTGGCTGACGCAATGAGAGTTTTGAAGATCAATGGATAACTTTGTAGCCATAGATTTTGAGACGGCGAACTTCGCGCAATCAAGCGTTTGTTCGGTCGGTTTGGT
>JAGCEW010000008.1 GCA_017650465.1 Paludibacteraceae bacterium | reverse complement strand
TCAATAAATGAATAGGCATGATAGGAGTTGCATCTGCCACTTTGAGTTCAACAGACCGATTACTGCACCCGATGAGTGCGAGAGTCGTAATACTGATAAATAGAAAAAGTCGGTTTCGCATGGTATTTCTCTTTATTTTGTTAGATGGTTATTTCTTTTGTTAACAGGTCGTACTCGATAACCGGATTGACGCAAGGCACTGATTAATCCTTTATCCCCTCCGAGGTAGATGGCATTCAGTGTGATAAACGCACGGCCGTCTTTCAGATATGATTGCAAACGCTTTACCCATACATTATTGCGTTGGCAATAGACTTGATAGTCGGAATAAGATAAGGTGCTATGGTTGTCCGGTGAAAGGATGGTATAAGTCATATCGCTGAGTCTTCCCCAGCGGTACATTTCCGTGAGTATTCGTTCTTGACGAACTTCGTTTTCAGGACTGTCGATAATCTTTTTCAACTCCTCGCATTGGAAATGGAAAGGTTCGCGGTCGAAAAGCATATATATGGTTTCGCCCAAATTATCCAAACCATATACCGGTTTTCCGCTTTCTTGTGCCACTTGTTCAAAGAATGTTTCCATGGATTGTTTTTCGTCATATTGCAACCATCTCCGCATCAGTTCGGTACGGTACAGTTCCGTTAAATACGATGGTCTCATGCGGCATAGTTGATCCAAACCCATTCCAAGGGATAATAGCAGTGCATCGTTAATGGCACGATATTCTTCAGCAGTATAGAAATTACTTAGTTTTACAGAGTCCGGCAAAATAGCGGCTTTGCGGAGGGTGGCAATGGCTTCATGGTCCTGGATGGCAAATTCGGTTACTACTTTGTTGCAACGACCATAGCATTTGAAAAGGTTAGGTATGGAATCTAAGAAACTGTAGTCTACTAACCGGTTAGTGGCCAGCAGGTATGATTTGGCACGTGAATTGTTGCCTGATATTTCCCACAACACTTGCGCTTGCAAATTTCCGATGCAAGGCAATAATGCTAAATATATGATGACTAAATACCGGTTCATTTCTCTATTTGTCGTTCATAGTAGCGGCACCAAGGCTTAATTCCGCATTTCTCACATTGTGGTTTGCGGGCAAGGCATACATAACGACCATGCAAAAGAAGCCAATGATGTGCTTTGGGAATATCGGTTTGGGGTATGTACTTTACAAGTGTATCTTCTGTTTGGCGAGGGGTCTTGCTATGGGTTGTTAGTCCAAGTCGCTCGGAAACGCGGAAGATATGCGTATCTACAGCCATGGTCGGTTGATTCCAAATCACGGCACAAACCACATTGGCTGTTTTACGTCCGACTCCGGCAAGGGTCTGCAGATCGTCTATATTGTCAGGTACAAGTCCGTTGTACACTGAAACTATCCGTTCGGCCATTTGGATGAGATGTTCGGCTTTCGAACGTGGATAACTGACAGACTTTACCAATTCGAACACTTCGTCAAAACTGGCTTTTGCCAGTTTCTCAACGGTCGGAAATGCAGAAAAAAGAGCAGGGGTTACCATATTTACCCGCTTGTCAGTACATTGCGCAGAAAGCATCACCGCCACCAACAATTCATACGGATTATTGTAGTGGAGTTCCGATTCTGCAGTCACTGCATTTTCCCGAAACCATTGTAGAATATGTTCGTATCGTTCTGCGGTCCGCATAATTACATGTTTTCTCCCTTGTCTTGATCCATATATGTTTTGCTCAAAAAGCGCAACAATTGAGTGGCATCTTTCACCACCACATTCGTCTCTTCGGATATTTCTTGTTTTTGCAACCGAAGCATCATCACTTGATAGAGTAACACGAGACACGCTTCCACATCCGACATCGTGGGGCGATCCGTTTTGGCTTTTAGGATATTGAGTGATGGCTCGATATGCAATATCGTGGCTTTGTAGGGGGCTTCTGTCGCGAGGAGTTCTTCATGCAAATCTTCCAATTCCGACAGGGCGATTTTTGCCAGTTGCAGATGACCGGATTCCCAAATACCTTCTTGATGCATCATTTCGCTTATTTCCATCAACTCTTTACTTTGATAGGCTTGTTCGGGAAAGGCGCGCAGATAATCCTCCAATTGCCAGAGATACAAGATATATTCGGCTATATTGTCGTGTTTGTTTTTCATATTTTGATGTTTATTCGTCGTCTTCTCCATCCTCAAAGTCCAGATAATCATCGCTGAGGAAAACTTCTATTTCTCGACGGTCTTTTTTGGTGGGGCGTCCTGTTCCTCTGTCACGACCGCTTTTTCCGGCAAGGCGTGCCAATTCGAGCAGTTCTAATTGGTCGGGCGTAGTGATGTCGCGCATATATTCCGGCACCAATTGTGCTCCCAGACGGTTCTCGCTCAGGCGCAGAACCTCGTAGGTATATGTGATAGGGCCTCTTCGTACGGAGAACGTGTCGCCAATCTTGAAAGTGCGGGATGGCTTTAATGCTGCCCCTTTCATCGTCACACGTCCTTTCTTGCAGGCATCGGCTGCAATAGAACGCGTTTTGTAGATGCGCATGGCAAACAAGTATTTATCCACTCGTTCTTCCATTTTCTTATTCCACGGTCAGTCGGTTATCCATCATTCGTGAAAGGTATTGCTGTACGTATGCTTTCAGGTACATCACCATCTTATCTGTTTCTTGCGGATACGTATCAATCTTAAGTAATCCTCCGTTCGCATCCGTTGCGTGCAGGTCATACACATTCAGTATTTGTCCGTTTTGATCCACTTGTACCATCAAGCGATCGGAAAATACTTGATAAACAGGCTCGTTGTACACCACAACATACGGATTTTCTTTGGCTTTGGTGAGTGCATCTTCGCCGAAACTGTTGTATGCCTCATCATATCCCAAATAGGCAAGAACAGAAGGTTCTATATCGGCTTGGCACACAGGATACGTGTCAATCAGCCGCCCGTTATTTTGTTTGCTCGGATCGAAGAATACGATAGGCACTTCATATACGCCTTTGTCATTCTTGTATTCCTGATGCGTCAGTTCGTTTGTATGGTCTGCCACAAGGACAAAGAGTGTGTTGGCATACCAAGGCTGTTGTTTGGCGGTTTCAAAGAAACGGCGGAGAGCCATATCCACATATCCGATGCAATGATGGATAGGGGCTGTACCTTCAGGAAAGACACCTTCGTAACGATCGGGTACATGGAATGGATGATGACTCGTTGCTGTGAAGACAGAAGTCATAAATGGCTCTTTCATTTTGCTCATCGTCAGAGCATAGTATTGAAGGAACTCTTCATCCCATATAGCCCAAGTACCATCGTAATCGGCATCATTGTCGTATTCGCTTTTCCCGTAGTATTTTTGGAATCCGCAGGAGCGTGAGAATGCCAGAAAACCCATCGAACCGTTGGGTGCGCCATGAAAGAATGCTGTCTCATATCCCTTTTTTCCGAGATACAATGCAATGGAAGAGACTTCATTCGTCGAATAGGGTGTCAGAATATATGGCGTGCCGATACGGGGAATACTGGCGAGTACCGATGGCATTGCATCAATGGATTTCCTACCGCTGGAGTATGAGTGTTGGTAGGTCACGGATTGGGCAATAAGTGAATCAAGAAATGGTGTATAGCCTTTATACGTTCCGCCGTCTAAGTCCTTATTGTAGAAACCGATATATTCTTTCGACATGCTTTCTAAAATCAGGATTACCACGTTCTTTGGCGTAAATACAGCAGTGGTGTCGGCGGGATGGTAAGGAGTCATTGTTGCGGTCATTTCCTCGTCAGACATAAATTTTGGACGTGTATAGGATTTTCCTTCTGTGGACCGCATAAGGCAGAATGGCGTATTGAGCACGATGTTTGTTTCTGCCGGTGTATTGGTGTATTGCAGTGCGTTGCTGAGTGTAATAGGTCGGGTGTACGAACCGAAACCGCTCCGGATTCCGATCACCACAAAGTAGATACTTAATGCGAAAAGTAACGTGCCATGCAGATAGAACCAAACTATACTTCTCACATCTTTTCGTTCTGTCATCCTTTCCTGTAAGGGTGTGGCAACACAACGATGGCGGGAGAATAGTATCATGGCTGCCAGCATGGCAATGCCGAAAAGGGTGACATACCAATACTGCAATGCGGCTTGTGCGGCAATAGTCCCGAGGTTGTCGTCATTTTGAAACTCGGCGAAAAACGCCATCGTTGTCCGGCGAGCGGAAAAGCGGACATACACCATATCCACGCAGTTGGCGATAATGCCCAGACCATTGGGAATCAAGTAGAACCATTGTGCCACCCTTTGATATACTCTTTCTGTCCGCCACGGAAGGGGCAGGAACATCAGAGCCATATACACCGAATTGAGGTAGAACAGTGCCGTAATGTCAAAACGCAGTCCGCCAATCATCATCTCAAGCAGATGTCCGGTCGTCACATTGGGATATAGGTCCAAACTGATTAGGTAATAGAACAACCGGCATAGAGTATAGATAAACAATATGAGCGCGATGTTTTGTACGCCCACTGCCCAGGGAGAGTGGAGTATTTTCTTCAGGCTGTTCATTTTCCGTTGTATTGATTCATGGTCCTTTCAATGCCTGCGAGGCAGAAACTGGGGATGATTTCCTTCACTGTATTCAGTTTTTCGGGTATCTGCTGTATTTCTTCATCGGTCCATTCGCCCAGTACGAAGTTGATTTGTGCGCCGCGTGAGTATTCGTTGCCAATGCCGAAACGCACACGCGCGTATAAAGAAGTACCCAATACCTGTTCTATGTGTTTTAAGCCGTTATGTCCGCCGGCACTGCCTTGTTTGCGGATACGGATGGTGCCAAAGGGGAGATTGAGGTCGTCCACCAATACCAAAAGGTTTTCGACAGGTATTTTCTCTTCATTCATCCAGTAGCGCACGGCGTTTCCACTCAGGTTCATAAATGTGGACGGTTTCAGGAGCACCAGTTCGGCATTCTTCACACGACACCGTCCGACAAACCCGTAGCGTCTGTCTTCAAATGCAACGTTGGACGCTTCGGCAAAAGCGTCCAACATCTTGAATCCTATGTTGTGTCGGGTATTACGGTACTCGTCGCCGATATTGCCGAGCCCGACAATCAGATATTTGTTCATTCGTTTTATTCAGCGGCTTCGGTAGCGGCAGCGCTTGCACGAGTGGTCTTAACTTGTACAACGCACTGGTCTTTTATGCTTGCCAATGTGCAGTTCTCAACGGTGATGTCGCTAACTGCCATCTTCTTGCCGAGACCAAGGTTGGTTACGTCCACTACAACGCGGTCAGGAATTTGAGTATAGATGCCGCGAACTTTCAGTTTCCGCATCTCAAGGCTCAACTTACCACCGGCTTTTACACCTTCAGCGTGACCGGTCAACTGCACGGGGATTTCTACAACCACGGCTTTCTTCTCGTTCACAGCCAGAAAATCAATATGAAGCAGGTTGTCAGTCAGCGGGTGGAATTGAAGTTCTTTTACCACTGCCATCGCTTTCTTTTCGCCAATCGTTAGGGCTACTGCCATGGTGTCAGGCGTATAAACCAACTTGCGAACTGCTTCTTTCTCAACTGCAAATGTAATGTTCTCACCAAGACCATACAAGTTGCACGGAATCATGTCCTGGTTGCGAAGCCCTTTAGCGGCTTTCTTGCCGTACTCTGCACGGAGAGTACCATTCAATTCAAAAACTTTCATCTTTTTTTTGTTTTGTTACTTTATTCAGACCTTTTTGCCGGCGGGGGTGTTTTCTCGCCGTTTCGTGATGGGTCCTACTTATCATCACAAAAAAAGCCTTTCGGCAAACTTGCCTTACGGCCATCTTTTGTTGCCTAACGAGGAGTCGAACCTCGCCCCTCAGAACCAAAATCTGATGTACTACCGATATACGATTAGGCACTGCCTTTTACAAAAGCGACTGCAAAAGTACTGCTTTTTTTTGATATGACCAAATATTTCTGTATTTTTTTTCCAAAAACCTGCTATTTTTTCTATTTTTGGCTTTTTAATATGCTTCCAGAGTAGTAATATTGCAGTATTTCATCGTATGATTTGCCTTGGTTGGCCATCACTGCCGCACCTATTTGGCACAAACCTACGCCGTGTCCCCATCCGTGACCGCGGAGGACGAACGAACCATTATTCTCTCTCTCTACGTCAAACCAACTGGAGTAGAGGCAACTTTCGCTTAATCGACGGCGTATGGTCAGTTCTTTGCCGATTGTTTCGGTGCGAAGACTGCCTTCTATGCAAAGTCGGTATATTCTGCCAGATGCACCGCGGCGAAGAGGAACCAGGTTTTTTATTTCACCGTAATCGATACCCGATTTGCGAAGAAGTGTTTCGCGCAGTTTTTCGTTGCTATAGCGAACTTCCCAGTCGTGAAAATCGCTTGTCTCTTGGTCATAGCCGTTCAGCACTTGGCGCAAGATATGTTCGTCTTTGGTGTTGCAGTATGGGCAGTCCACGGGTTGCAGATAGGGCACTTCCTTATCTTCCCAGCAGGTACTGAACCGTTCTGTTTTGCCTCCGCAGCATTTATGGAAACGGCAGTCGCATATTTCTTCTGTCCCGTTTTCGTTTTTCCACACCAGCACTTGTCCGCGTGTGGCTTGTACGGCTTCGGTGGCTCTTCGGTTGATACGCCGGATACCTTCGTAGCGTTGGCAGTGGTCATCCGCGCAAACATCAAATCCGATATGTCCGTTACTTTCGTATTGTAGCGGTTCTCGAGCGGTTCTCAAGCGGTGTCGGTTTGCCTCAATGGCACGTATCACCCAACTGCGGGAAATCACGGCATGGGCTTTCAGTAGTTCCATCGGACTGTCGGCATTCATCTCGCTGGAGATGACCGAGCAGAGGTAGTCTTCGATGTCAATGGTATTGACTGCTGTTTCTGTGCCATCGGCGTTTTTGCGTATCTCTAATCGCCCTGCAAACTCTTCCTCTTCCTCTCGGTCCCAGTGAAACCCGATGCCTATCCGCACGTTTTTCAGCACAAAGGTTGTTTCGCGTTGTTCGTATTCGATGTGCGGTGCGGTCAGTATGCCTACGAGGATGTTCATTGTTGTTCCTTGTTCATGCGGATGCGCGCTTGCAGTTCCCACGTGCGTATGCGGTCCTTGTACAGGTTGTTGCGGTTCATTGTTTCGATATCGCAGTTGGCATCGGAATTGTCCTCCCAACGACGGCAATGGTATAGGACATTGTAGATACGCCCTATCTGATATTCACGGCTTACGCGCAATCCCACGGCATAATCCTCACCGTATTTGGTGGTCGGGAAGTTCAGTTGGCGTAGCAGACCTGTGTAGAATCCGCGTGGCGCACCCAGACCGTTGATGCGGAGGGCATTGTTGCGCCCGTTGTCGGGAGTCCATTCTTTGTGGTCAATCACACCGGGAGGAAGCATGTTCCCGTCAAAGTCGGTCAGACAGTAACTGCCTACCACCATTGCGCATTTCTGTTCGTGGAATGCGTCAATAAACTGTTGCACCGTTGTCTCATCGTGATAGGTATCATCTGAATCCAGTTGGATGGCAAAGCGTCCGCATTTCTCGTGGTGCAGGGCCATGTTCCAGTTGCCGCCGATGGCATGCCAGGTCTTGTCTTGGGCGATATAAACAAGTTCGGGGACTGTCTTGTCCTGGGCGCGAAGGGCTGCATTTTCATCCACCAGGCGTTGGATGGTTTCTTGTGTGCCATCGGTTGAGTTGTCGTCCACCACTATCACGTTGTAGGTATAGGGTGCTTTCACTTTTTGGCCCAGTGCGCTGCGGATGGCTGTTTCTATTGTCTTTACGCGGTTCTTGCAGGGGATTACCACGCTGGCTTCTGCTGTGAAGTTGCCTTCTGTCAAATCGGGCTCTTTGAAACGCGGTGCCAGGTAGCCGCCGATGGCTTTCAGGTGTTCGGTAACTACCGCTTCCATTTCTATTTGTACGTCGCGGTTTTTCGGGTCCACGTAGTCAAAGAGTTTTTCACCCGATTTGCGGGTGTCTTCTTCGATGTCATAGTACAGATATTCGTTGATATGTTCCAGTTTCCCGATGCGGCTCAGGCGCAGACGAAGGTCGTAGAGGCCGCCGTAGGTATAGGTTTTGTCCATTTCTGCTGCGGCCTGTTTCAGCGCATCGGTGCGTAACATCCATACGCTGCCGAAATCGAAGTCATCGCGCAATGCACCTTCCTGATAGTCAATCACGGGGGCTTGAATCGTTTGGCCGCCTGTTTGTTGGAAGTGGTCGGCGTATGCCATTACCGCGCCAGTGTCCTGCATGATTTGCAACATCCGTTCTTGGGCGAACGCTACCCATTGTATATGGGGCTTCGTACAGAGAATTACGTACTTTTCGTTGGCCGTTTGGGCAATGTCTTGGATGGCTTGAGTGCTACAAAGCCTTCCCGCGAGATAAAACGTTTGCATAGATAGTGTATATTAAAACGCTGCAAAAGTACTGCTTTTTTTTGATATATGCAAACATATTTGTGCTTTTTTTGCTTAAATCCTTGCCTGTGTGAGAAAAAAGCACTACCTTTGCACCATGAAAATGACACTTCTTCTGGTGGGAAAAACCACCGACAACGGTTTGGAACGGATGATTCAGGATTATGTGGAGCGCTTGAAACACTATAACCCGTTGGAAATCTGTGTCTTGCCCGAACTGCGTAACGCCAAGAACCTATCCGAAGCCCAACAGAAACAACTGGAGGGTGATATGATTCTTCAGAAAGTATCCCCTCAAACCGACCTTGTGCTTCTTGATGAACATGGCCTGGAGATGAGGAGTCTTGAGTTTGCCGCGTATATGCAGAAAAAAATGTCCGCCGGTCGTGAACTGACGTTCGTAATCGGCGGGCCTTACGGTTTCTCGGAGGCTGTTTATCAGCGGGCGAATGGCAAAATCAGCCTTAGCAGGATGACTTTCAGCCACCAGATGATTCGTCTCTTATTTACAGAACAGCTTTATCGGGCATTCACAATTCTCAGGGGCGAAAAATATCATCACGAGTAAAGCGATGGCTACGGCTGCGGCTATCGAACCCAGCACGATACCCCATATCGCACCTTTGCTCAGTTTTTTCTTGATTTTCAGCAACGGATATTGTGCTTGCTCGGTCAGGGTGGTGCCAAACAGAACGCTAATCAGTGCATCGGCGTTGATGGCCCATCCGTTGGCATTAAGCACGGGCGCAAGATTGCGGCGGCGCAGTTTGAGCCACGCCATTATCATGCTCGGACCGCTGATGAGCAGCAGTATGCCGATGAACACCAGAATTTGTTGCCACCATGTGAGGGTGATCCAACCCTTTGCCACGCTCACAAGCATCGTACCTATCATGCCTAATGCCATGCCGATGGCAGCGAATATGCCGGCGAATTTGGCGATGTCGAAGGCTGGCTTCGGGTTTTCTTCTTTGTTCTCTGTTTTGGCGGGAATGTCCATCTTTGTCGTCACGTCGTTCATCACTGCGGCATCTTTTTCTGCGGCGGATTTGTTGATTTTCTCTTCCACCCAGTTCGCCAGTTTGCGATAGGGGGTCCAGAAGGCCTGACGGATAGAGATGGGGTTGTCAATAATCTTTGTCACGGTGGCATCGTAGTCATTGCCGTCGTTGTCATAGAACACAGCGTTTTTGCCCACGTTCAGGTTCTTTATTTCGCCTTGTGTCATGGCGGCGACAATCTGCATTTTCTTGCCCAGTTTCTTACTTTCGCAATCGCAGTACAGCAGGTAAATCCCGCTGAGCGGTGCCTGCACGTCATGTTTGGGCAGGTCGTTCACGCGGATGCACAGGCGGCACGCGCGTTGGTCTATAATCAGTGTTCCGGCCTGGAACGAAGCGATGGTGTTGCGGTCGTTGTCATAGAAATCCTCAAAGCTCACGAAGTTGCGCAGCAGACGGTAGAAATCGCGGTGGAGCAGCAGCAGCTTGCGCAGTGGCAGATACTCGGCTTGGGCGGCTTTCCGTGCTTCCGCATTGGCATTTTCTGCTGCGGCTTTGGCGGCTTCCCATTCGCTTATTTGAGCGCCCATCTCGATGACTTTCTTCTCGGTCATACCTGGTTTTACAGCATCTTCGGCGATAACGGCCAGACCTAATTTCTGCAGTTTCTCTTGTTCGAAGTATGCGGCGTATTCGGCACTCTTTTCTTTGTAGGCAGCCATGACGTCAGCCTCTATCGGGGCGGCGGGAATGGCTTGTTCTTCTATGGTGATGGTGGCCAGCGCGGCTTCCACATCGGCCAGAGTTACGATGTCTTTGCCTCCTGCCACTTTCTTTGCCACGGCGGCAATGGCTTCGTCGTTGATGTTGGCAATGGCTGTCTCGTCTTTTTGTGCTAACAGCGTGTCGGGGCTTTTCAGTGTGGCACAGAGCCATTCGGCGGTAGCCACCACTTCTTTTATGCGCAACTTGCCATCGCCGTCAAGGTCCATCAATGACAGCGAGTCGGAACTTATTTCCAGTCCTGTTACGGGGCAGGAGAGGACGGTCCACATTTTCTGGTCCAGTTCATTCAGATGGCGGATATCTTCGCCTGACTGGATGCGGACGCGGGTGTTGCCACCTATCGTGGCGAAACTAAACGGATAGTTCATGGTATATAGCATTTATGTGTTTTCAAAATCAGCGTGCAAAATTACTACAAAAATTGCACATACGCAAATTTTGGAATGTTTTTTTTGTCAAATCGGATATTTCCGAGTTTTTTAGACTGTCTATCGTTGGCTATGCTCGCATAAGCAGGCGATAGGCAGTCTGAAAAAGTGGTGCTTCGCACGGACAAAAAAATCGCCAAAATATTCCTGTGTATGCCCGGCAGGACGCGAACGTATGTTCGGAGGAATTTCATTGCTGCGTGGATTGTTGTTGGGGCTGTAGCAATGAAAGGCGGCGTCCGAAAGTACACTAAATATTTGGAATACGCAAATCTTTTTCAGATTTTTTGTCCTTTCTCCCTCACTTCATCCGCTTGCACAGGAATAATGCGGGTTTGGCGGATAGTCCTTTGGGTGTGCTTTGCCTAGTTGTGGCGGCAAGCAGGTAGGTCGTCCCACCGTCTTTGGCATGAAGGCGTTTTTTCAGGGCTTCGGCGGACATTCCGTAGTTGCGGCAGATGATATTGGCTTGTATGCCTTCCAAGTCGCGCATGTTTGCCTGGGCTTGTTCCACGCGGAAGATACGTCCGGGGAAATCGTTATGCATTGTTTCCGAGTGGTAGATATGGGTATTGGCAGCCAGTTTGGCTACGCCGTATCGCTTGCACAGCACGCGGAACGCACCGGCTTTCAGCAGGGCGGCATGGGGCTCATATAGATAATCGCCTTCTTCAATCGTTGCCATGCAGAGATTTTCTTGGGCTTCGGCCTCTTCTTCGCCCGTAAAAGTGAACAGCAGGTCTTGTGTCGGGTCAGCGGCTGTTATCTGTGCTGCCGTTTGATTTTTGTCGTGTAGCAGAAGCACCTCTTTCACTTCGCCCGATGCGGCAACGATGTGCGTCTGCCATATCCCGCCAAGAGTACGGATGGCGGCAGTCAGGTCCAGCATGGGGGACAGTTTCAGCAGCACGTAGTCGCTCTTGGCCAGCAGGGTAGGCAGCAGGGCGGTCACGTCGGGTTGGCAGTCTTCTATCCGTACCACTTTGCCGCCTGTCTCCGAACGGCGGGCGGGGTCAAGATAGATAAGCCGCTTGCCGCCTCCTATGGCCGCGAAGGTAAATTGCTGCAGAAAAGCCTCGGCCTCTTCGCAAAACACATCGCAATGCGCATGACTTCCCGTCAGCCCCAGGTTGTACTGCACGATGGCAGCCAGATGGTCATTGCGTTCCACGTAGGTTGCTTTCTGCAGACCGCGGGACATATAAAGGAAATCAATCCCGAAACCGCCGGTCAGATCCAGCAGTTGGCATACGTCCAATGCTTGTATGAGGCGGGCTTTGTATTGGGCGGTTACCTCGCTGCTGCACTGTTCCATGTTGATGCGGGGCGGGAAGATGATACCTTGGATGCTTGTCAGTTCCGGCAGTTTGCGTTGCATCCGTATGCGCCCGTCCACTTGTTGCACGAGCATTTTCCATTCCTCATTGTTCAGGTCCGGGTAGCGTTTGCGTTGGAATGCCAGTTCGTCTGCTGACATCTCTTTTGCCGTTTGGGCTGCCAATGCGCTGATATACGGATAATTGCTTGCGTCCATACCTTTTCTCTCGCCTTGCCTTTTATGTTTTAATTTTGGTGCAAAGGTAATACTTTTTTTTGAGATATGCAAGAAAATTGTCAAATAATCGTTCCGTAGGATAAGAAAAATCAAAGATTTTAGTCGAAAGTTTACTATTGATAAACCGCGCTCTGCGCAATAAACAGCGTAGCGCTCCCTATGACTATTAGGTTATTATTGCGTTATTATTGGGTTATTATTAGGTTATTAAGCCAACGAAAAGCAGACGTCACCATGATTTCTTCCCATGCATGCGCGCGCGGTAGGGTATAAAAAAGGAGAATAAAAGCCCTAAAAAGCAATTGCAGACCATATAAGGCATACTTCGAATAGCCAGCGACATTCATACTAAATGGAATAAAAATGCAGGAAAAACGAAAAAAATAGCCAAAACGCTTGCACACCTCATTTTTTTTTTGTACTTTTGCAGCGAATTTCGAAACAAACCATAACGAAATAGATAATTAAAGAATATAACAACATGATTGAAGACAGAATTATTCCTGTAAAGATTGACGAGGAAATGCGAACCTCGTACATCGACTACTCGATGAGTGTCATCGTGTCGCGTGCCCTTCCCGATGCGCGTGACGGCTTTAAGCCCGTGCAGCGCCGTGTGCTGTTCGGAATGAACGAACTGGGAAACACCAGCGACAAACCCACCAAGAAAGCGGCACGTATCGTCGGTGAGGTAATGGGTAAATACCACCCTCACGGCGACAGCAGTATCTACGGAACCCTGGTGCGTCTGGCACAGCCGTGGAATATGCGCTATTGCCTGGTGGACGGACAAGGTAACTTCGGTTCGGTGGATGGCGATGGAGCCGCTGCAATGCGTTACACCGAAGCCCGACTCTCCAAACTCGCTGAAGAAATGCTCCGCGACATCGAGAAAGATACGGTGGATATGCAGCTGAACTTCGACGACACCCTTCGCGAGCCTGTTGTGTTGCCTTGCCGTTTCCCGAACCTTCTGGTGAACGGTGCGACGGGTATTGCCGTAGGTATGGCTACTAATATGGCGACGCACAACTTGGGAGAAGTGATCGACGGATGTGTGGCATACGTGAAACGTCAGATTGCCATTGACGAGGCTAAAAAGAATGGTACGGAAGTGCCGGAAGAAATATCCGTGGAGGAACTGATGGAGTATATCAAAGCTCCCGATTTCCCGACAGGTGGTACCATCTATGGATACCAAGGCGTTCGCGATGCCTTCGAAACAGGGCGTGGTCGTATCGTAATCCGCAGTAATGCTGATATTGAGACAGAAGACAATGGACGTGAACGTATTATTATCACAGAACTGCCGTACGGCGTGGTGAAGAGCGACCTGGTGAAGAATATAGCCGAACTGGTGAGCGACAAGAAGATAGAAGGAATCTCCGACATCAGCGACCAGTCCAAGCGCGATATCCGTATCGTGGTGGATGTTAAGCGTGACGCGAACGCACAAGTGGTGCTCAATAAACTATACAAATACACTGCGTTGCAATCGAGTTTCTCGGTGAACAACATCGCTTTGGTGAAAGGCCGTCCGATGCTGTTGAATCTCAAGGACTTGGTGGGTAACTTCATCGACCACAGGATGGAAGTTGTTACACGTAGAACGCGTTGGGAACTGAAAAAAGCACAAGAACGTGCGCATATATTGGAAGGTTTGATTATCGCGGTAGATAATATCGACGAGGTGGTACGCATCATTCGTGCCAGCCGTACCCCGCAGGATGCACAAACCAACTTGGAAAAACGCTTCGACTTGGATAATCTCCAGTCTAAAGCCATCGTGGATATGCGCTTGAGCCAACTCACAGGCTTGCGTATCGACGAGTTGAAGAACGAATATGCTGAATTGGAGAAACTCATTGCCCATCTGAACGAACTCCTCTCCAATGAAATCATGCGTTATGAGGTAATCTCTGACGAACTGGCGGAAATCAAAGAAAAATATGCTGACGAACGCCGCACCAAGATTGTCAAGATGGCCACCGAGTTTAATCCCGAAGATATGTATGCCGATGACGATATGGTTATCACTATCTCGCATTTGGGATACATCAAGCGTACGCCGCTGGCTGAATTCCGTCAGCAGGGACGTGGCGGCATAGGAACAAAGGCAAGTGCAAGCCGCGATCAGGACTTCATTGAGTATGTCCATCAGGCATCCATGCACTCCACAATGATGTTCTTCACCGAAAAGGGACGTCTCTATTGGCAGAAAGTGTACGAACTGCCCGAAGGCAACCGCCAGTCCAAAGGACGCGCTATACAGAACATTATCAATCTGGAGAAGGGAGATAAAGTATGCGCCTTTATCAATGTCAAAGGACTGAACGATGCCGAATATGTCAATTCACACTACCTCATCTTTGCCACCAAGAACGGCTTGATGAAGAAAACAACGCTGGAATCCTACAGTCGTCCGCGTGCGAATGGTATCAATGCCGTTGGTTTGCGCGAAGGAGATGCCCTCATTGGCGTTACCCTCACCGACGGACAGAGCCAGATGCTCATTGCCTCGTACAATGGTAAGGTAGTCCGTTTCCCGGAGAACACAGTCCGTGCTATGGGCCGTACCGCTACCGGTGTGAAGGCTATCACGCTCGACGAAGACGGGCAGGATAGAGCTGTTGGCATGATTTGTGTAGAGGATAATAGTGAAAAGACAGTCCTCGTCATTTCGGAGAACGGCTTTGGTAAGCGCACACGCCTGGATGATGAAGAAGGTGAACCGGTTTATCGTATCACTAACCGTGGCGGTAAGGGCGTAAAAACCATGCAGCTGACCGAGAAAACGGGTATGCTTATCGGACTACATGCGGTGGGTGACGATGATGACCTGATGCTTATTACCAAGTCCGGAACAGCCATCCGTATGGCAATGGACTCCATTCGTGTAATGGGACGCGCAACGCAGGGGGTCAAACTCATCGAACTGCAGAAACGCAACGATACACTCATGTTCGGTTGCATCGTACCGAAAGAAGAAGCCGAAGAAACGGCTGAAACAACGGAAGGTGCCGCTGAAGCAACGGAAAACGAAACAAACGAAAACAATAACGAAACCAACTAAATTTGATACAACCATGAAAAGATCCTTATTTTTGGCAGCAGTGGTGTTGGTATGCACCGGATGCTTTGCACAGAAAGCCAACGTAAGACGTGCCGAGACGCTTATTAGTGCAGAGGCACCTGATTTCAAGGGCGCACGTGCCGTTATCGCTGAGGCACTGCAGAATGATGAAACAAAAGGACAGGCAAAAACCTGGTTCGTGGCTGGCTTGATAGGCTACACACAGAACCAAACCGAATATGTCAAACTGCAGGAAGGAAAGGGCGGACAGGATTACGTCCTCCGCGGAGCGGCTGTCTATGAAAGTTATAACTATTGGCTCAAAGCCGATGAGATTGCCATGACACCTGTCTATAACAAGAAAGGAAAAGCGAAAGTGGACACCCGCACCCGCAAACAGATTGCGGATAAAATGGTGGAGTATTTCGAACACCGCGAACTGATTAACTATGCGTATGACCTCCTTGACAAACAGGAATATGCCAAAGCGTATGATATGTTCAAAGCATATTTGGCGCTTCCTGACCTGGAGATGATGCAGGACAAACGCTACCAGGAAAGAATGCCGAAAGACACTTTGTACGAGTTGTTCCAGTTCCAGTCGGCACTTACCGCTTACAATGCAACAATGTACCAAGAAGCAGCTAATGTGTTCCGTGCGTTGGTGGATAAGAATGTGAAAGCCGTTGCATCGGCACAGTTCCTCTATCAGTCTTACATCAATATGCAGGATTCTGTTACGGCTAACCAAGTGCTGGACGAATGCATCGAGCGTTTCCCCACCGAGGCATGGTTTGTGCAGAACCGTATCAACAACCTCGTTAACGCCGGTCAGATGGAAGAGGCTATTACTTATCTGGATCGCGCCATCGCTACAGACCCGCAGATTCAGTACTACCTCCTCAAGGCATCGATCTTGGATGTACAACAGCGTTTCGATGAAGCCATCGCCACCTATGAAGAGGCGCTGAAACGTGACGATAATAATGCGGACGTCTACTATAATTATGGTGTTGTTTTCGTGGATAAAGCCAACAAGATGAACGATGATGCCGCATATCTGGATGCCAAAGCCTACAAGGCTGCACGCAAGAACATCGACGAGACCTTGAAACAGGCACTGCCATACTTTAAAAAGGCCTATGAGATGGATGGTGAGAACTTCACCTACAAACGCCAGTTGCGTGCCTTGTACTATCGTCTGGGAATGACCAACGAATATAACGCTCTCTCCGACTGATATGGCTCGTATCCTGGCCATCGACTACGGAAAGAAACGTACCGGATTAGCCATTACGGATACCCTCCGCATAACGGCTAATCCGTTACTTACCATCGATACAGATGCCTTGCAGAACTGGCTTCTTGCCGAGTTGGAGAAAGGTGAAATAGATACCGTGGTGATAGGACATCCGACACAACTGAACGGTCAGGACAGTGAATCCATGCAGTACATCCGACCCTTTATGGAATGGTTCAGGAGCACGTTTGCCCAAATACCCTTGGTCGAGTACGACGAACGTTTCACTTCTACCCTTGCGCACCAAGCTATGTTGGCAGGTGGAATGAAGAAAATGCAGCGTCGGGACAAAACCGTGGTGGATAAACTGGCGGCCTGCATCATATTGGAGGATTATCTGACATCTCAACAATAAAAACAAATAATAAACATGATACTTCCCATTTACTTATATGGTCAGCCTGCACTCCGCAAGGAAACAGAAGAAGTGGAGCAGGGTGAAATGGATGTCAAACAACTGATTAGCGATATGCAGGAAACCCTTACGCAGGCGGAAGGCTGCGGATTGGCAGCCCCTCAGATTGGCTTGAGCAAGCGCCTGTTTATCGTGGATGGCAGCGAACTGAGAGACGATTATCCGGAATGTGCTGACTTCAAACAGGTGTTTATCAACCCTGAGATAGTGGAAGAGAGCAGCGAGACGGTCTCTTACAGCGAAGGTTGTTTGTCGCTCCCCGGCATTTCGGAGAATGTAGTGCGACCCAAGACCATCACTATCCGCTATCAGGACGAAGACTTCCAATGGCATGAAGAGACGCTTACGGACTTCAAGGCACGTATTGTGCAACATGAATACGACCACCTCGAAGGGCATGTCTTCACCGACCGCATATCACCCATTCGCAAACAGTTCGTGAAGGGCAAACTGTCCAACATCGCTAAGGGAAAAACAGTTTCGCGGTACAAATACAAACGCTGATATGGACATCCTCACGCTCATAGTACTTGGTATCGGACTGGCAATGGATTGTTTTGCCGTATCTTTGGGTAAAGGCTTATCCATCGACGGACAATATACCGCTTCGCTATGGCGCAAACCCTGGCTGATGGCTCTCTTGTTTGGCTTGTTCCAAGGGGGAATGCCGCTGATAGGTTACTATGTGTGCTCTTTCTTCTCCACCTTCTTTAGCATTTACGCAGGTTGGACGGCACTTGTGTTGCTCACGTTTATCGGCGGTAAAATGGTTTGGGAAGGGCTCAAAGCACCCGACGAGCGGAACGACAATCCCGATTTCTCATTCCCGACACTCTTGTTGCTTGCCGTTGCGACCTCTATTGACGCCTGGGCCACAGGAGTACTCTTTATCCCGCAACCGGAGACACTTTGGATGGGAATCAGTATTATCGCCCTCTGCTCATTCCTGTTCTCTTGGGCAGGGTACTTGATAGGGGCTTTTATCGGAATGCGCTTTCCCTTGAATGCAAATTTGATAGGAGGTATAATACTGATAGGGATAGGAGTAAAGATATGTATCTTCTCCGCCTGAAGACAAGATAAGAATACAATACTCAATTACGACCAACCATGATACTAATAGCTGACTCAGGTTCTACAAAAACCGATTGGGCACTCCTGACTGCCAATGGGCAGTGTACACGGGTGCAGACCGATGGCATCAATCCCTTCTTCCAAGACGAGGAGGCGGTTCGGCAAACGCTGTCCGATCAACTGCTGCCTAAAATCGGTCATCTCTTGTGGGCTGGAACCATAACGAATGTCTTCTTTTATGGCGCCGGCTGTACGCCCGAAAAAAGTCCTGTTGTAGCTGCGGCTGTCCGCTTGGTGTTCAAGAAAGCACAGGTTGAAGTGGCTTCCGATATGCTTGGAGCGGCGCGGGCGTTGTTGAAACAGGAAAAAGGCGTAGCTTGCATACTCGGAACAGGTAGCAATAGCTGTTTCTACAACGGCTCAGCCATCGAGTGGGGAGTCCCTGCTCTTGGTTTTATCTTGGGCGATGAGGGAAGTGGAGCCGTACTGGGTAAACGCTTGGTGGCTGATGTCCTGAAAAACCAGTTGCCCGAAGTCATAAAGCAGCGTTTCCTCACGCAATACAATGTCACGCAGGCGGATATCATCGAGCACGTCTATCGCCAACCTTTCCCAAACCGCTACTTGGCTGCATTCAGCCGTTTCTGCGCGGATAATATTGAGGAAGAGGCCGTTCGTAGATTAGTATATGATCATTTTGAACAGTTCGTCCAACGCAATCTGGAGCAGTATTTCACACCTCAGACCAAACAGCAGATGTCTGTGGGTTTTGTGGGCTCAATCGCATATTACTACCGCGACATCCTTACCGAAGTACTGCACACGCACAATATGCGTCTGCAACAAATCTTGCAGGCACCGATGGAAGGACTTATGGAATACCACAGGAAAGATATTGTACCGACACAGGTATAACTATAGCAATGAGAATCGAAGAACACGCATCGCTCGCACCTCTTAACACCTTTGGCTTGCATCCCAAAGCGCGTGTGTTGGCAGAGTTTGATAACAGTGACGAACTCCGTACGCTTTTGCAGCGTTATAAAGGTGAGCGTTTCCTGACTGTGGGTGAGGGTAGCAATCTGCTTTTCTTGCGCGATTTCGATGGAGTGGTGCTGCATTCGCGTATGTGCCGCGCACGGGCGCTCAAGGAAACCAAAGACGAGGTATGGATAGAGGCGGAGAGCGGCTTGCGTTTGGATGACCTCATTCAGCAGCTGGCCGATATGGACTTGCGAGGTTTGGAGAACCTGAGCCATATTCCGGGTACTGTTGGGGCAAGTGCAGTGCAGAATGTGGGCGCGTATGGCGTCGAGGCCAAAGATGTGATAGAGACGGTAAAGGCTGTGGCGGTGCAAACGGGCGAAGAGGTGACTTTCACGAATGCGGATTGTTGCTTCGCCTATCGGGATAGCCGGTTTAAGAACGACTGGAAAGATCAATATGTCATCACGGCCGTTACGTTCTGTCTTAAGAAAGAAGGCGGTCTCCGATTGGATTACGGCGGGCTCGGGAACGCTTTCGAAGGGCGCGACTTGTCACAACTGACCCCATTGGAGGTGCGTGAGAAAGTCATAGAGATACGTCGCCAGAAGTTGCCCGAAGTGGGCGAAGTTGGCTCGGCTGGCTCGTTCTTCAAGAATCCCGTGGTGTCGCACGACCGCTTCGAAGCCTTGCTATCACAATACCCAACGATGCCGCATTTTGACACCTCCGATGGTGTCAAGATTCCCGCCGCGTGGCTGATTGAGCAATGTGGGCTCAAAGGCTGCCAACTCGGCGGAGCACGTGTTTGGGACAAACAACCGCTGGTGATCGTCAACACCGGAAACGCCTCGGCAGAAGATATACGCTTGTTGGCGGAGAAAGTGACGAAAGAGGTAAGCGACCGATTCGGTATTACCCTTTCGCCAGAAGTGAACTATATAGAATAATTTTTACTATGGCAAGTTTTATTGTAGAAGGAGGCCATCGCCTGCATGGCAGTATCACACCTGCAGGGGCAAAGAACGAAGCCTTACAGGTCTTGTCGGCAGTGTTGCTGACAAGTGCGGAAGTCGTTATTGACAATCTTCCCGATATCCTGGATGTGAACAACCTGATTGACCTTCTGGCGATGATGGGTGTCCGTGTGCAGCGTGACGGAAAGCGTTGCGCTTTTTGTGCGGAGCATATTGATACGGCTTTCCTGGAGAGTCCTGATTTTCTGCATCGTTGTAACAGGCTGCGTGGTTCGGTTATGCTCATCGGACCGTTGCTTGCCCGCTTGGGAAAGGTGCATTATTCCAAGCCTGGCGGTGACCAGATTGGGCGCCGTCGTTTAGATACCCATTTCCAGGGCTTGCACAATCTTGGAGCAGAGTTTGCTTACAACAAGGACTTGCAGGCCTATACCTTTACGGCTCCCGAAGGCTTGAAAGGAACGTACATGTTGCTCGACGAAGCCAGCGTCACCGGTACTGCCAACATTATTATGGCGGCTGTCTTGGCTGAGGGAAAAACCACCATCTACAATGCAGCGTGCGAACCCTATCTGCAACAGCTTTGTAAAATGCTTTGCACTATGGGGGCAAACATCTCCGGCATCGGAAGCAATCTGCTCACCATCGAAGGCGTTCCTTCCCTCCACGGTACTACCCACACTTTGCTGCCGGATATGATTGAAGTCGGCTCTTTCATCGGGATGGCTGCCATCACAAGCAGCGAACTCACCATCCGCAATGTCTC
>JAGCEW010000083.1 GCA_017650465.1 Paludibacteraceae bacterium | reverse complement strand
CACTGATGGTGATGTAATTGTCAAAACCATTGCTACCTGCAAGTACTGCTTCGTTGCCGCTTGCTACCGGATAGTTATCGTCGCTGCAATGACCCGCCGATATTTCGTAGAGTTCCTTGATGATTGCATCCAGTTCGCCATTTTTGTTGGAGTAGCTACACGAGAAGGTGTGCGGGAGGGCCTCCACCTCTACCTCTTTGCGATTGCCGTTTGCCTCAAAGACAACGATTGTCTTTTCAGCCGAAGCGGATTCGTTCTTCGCCACATACAATACATGAGAGAACCAGTCATCTCCACCGTCTCCGTTGGGGCGGAAATAGATGGTGTAGTTGCCGTCCGCGGCAATCTCGCCATTCTGTCCGTAGTTATTGTTCACTCCGTCGGGGTACCAGATATCACCTGATTTCACCTTAAATTGGTTTGTGGTCTTCAGGTCCAAGGTAATCATGTACTCCACTCCTTCCGCAGCCTCGTTGAGCGTCAGCAGATAGGCGTCATCCTCATTCCAACCGTTCATATCACCTACGAGGTAGTACTTAGCGGGTTCGTCGCCGCCAGGGATAGCCTCGATTTTGTCGGCATAAGCAGTCCAGTTGCTCTTGTAGTCAGCCACCGATGCTTCCGGCACGTAAATCTTAAGGGCAGCCGCTGTTTTATCGAATGCTTTACTTCCGAGGGTTGGTTGCGTAGTAGCATGGATAGTAACCGACGCCAGATTGGAGCAATAATAGAAAGCATATTTTCCAATGCTTGTCACGCCGTTGCCAATATTCACCGATGTGAGGCCGGAGCAACTCTGGAAAGCATAATCTACAATTTCTACAACGCTATTGGGGATTTCAACCGATGTGAGGAGGGAGCACATAGAGAAAGCCAAATTTCCAATGCTTGTGACGCTATTGGGAATAGTATATTCTCCTTGCTTTCCACCCGGGTATTGAATAAGCGTGGTTTTGTCTTTATTGAACAACACACCGTTTTCAGAGCAGTAATTCGGATTTTCTGCGGCGACCACTATCCCTGTGAGGCCTCCGCAACGAAGGAAAGCCTGACCTCCAATGCTTGCGACACTGTTTGGAATAGTCACCGATGTAAGTTTTTCGCAAAAGTAGAAAGCCTGCTGTCCAATGCTTGTAACGCCATCGGGGATGGTGACCTCGGTCAGATTGCCGCACGTATAGAAAGCAGATTTTCCGATGCTCTCCAACGATGCAGGAAGAGTAACCGATTCGAGTTTGCTGCAATTAGCGAAAGCCTCCTCTCCAAGGCTTGTGAGGCTGCTGCTAAAAGAAACCGATTTGAGGCCGATGCAATTATAGAAAGCGTCATCCCCAATGCTTGTGACGGCATCACTGATAACCAGATTCTCGATGTCACTCACACCACTATAGGCATAGCTTACCGGGTTGCCGTTAACCGTCAGGGTCTTGGTGGTCTCATCCCATACGTCAGTCCCCTGCGGGGTTACTTTTGCAAACATGCCTACGCTCATGAGCGCGGCACAGAGAAATGTTAAAATTTTACGCATGTTAAATTTTGTTTTTCTTTGGTTAATAAATTTTAAAGCATATTATTTGCAAGCCTTTCTGCTAACAGAAACCTCTGCATGAGCGTTAATCAGCAAGGTTCTTGGTCAGGAGAATCTTGTAGGTCTTGTGGTCATTACACACGAATTGCCATGAATGCAAAAATACTTTTCATACTTACTTTTTATTTTTGATTGTTACTGCAATTGTTGATTTGTTATTTTTCCGAATCGAGGTGCAAAGGTACTGCTTTTTTTTGAGATGTGCAAATAAATCTGTCATTTTATTTGCATTTGTCGTAATTTCGGCCCTCCCTGCTGCCTTATAGCGCAGGGGCCCGCCGAAAGAACGTTCGCGTCCTGCCGGACATACACAGGTCGTTTCGAAATGATTTTTTGTCAGTGCGAAGCACTTTGTTTTTAGCCGTTACTCCCATCACTTTATGCGAGCATAATTGCCGGAAGTAACGACTAAAAACATCAAACTATGTTTGATTTAACAAAAAATCATTCCAAAATTTGCGTATGTGCAATTTTTGTTGTACTTTTGCGGCGGATTTGGATTAGCGAACCCATCTCCCAAATCAGGCTTTTCTCTGCTTGTCGTTGGCTTAATAACCTACTAATAACCCAATAATAGCCTAATAATAACCTAATAATTATAGCATACGAACCTATGAATATCATGAAATCCACTGTTATTTTTGCCGCAGGCGCTCTGGTGGGTGCAGCGGCCGTACTGCTGCTTACCACCCCGGCAGGCAAACAACTCCGCGAACAAATCAAAGATATGGTAACGGAAGAAACACCGTCCGAAAGCAACGAACCCACCAAAGAGGAGTAAAACGATGGAAACAACATTTTACGAAAGCATTAAAAATGAGGCCGTTACCTACGGCAAATCTATCGGTCGCGTAGGGCAACTGCGCCTGATAGGCATTATCAGCCGCGTATTGGGTCTGTTCCTGCTGATATTCAACATCGTGCTCTGCGTTTTTGCCCTTTTCGCGTTCGGTGCAGTAGCTGCCATTGACGCCCTGTCCCACTATATGCCCGTATGGGCAGCCGCGCTGATTGCCAGTGCCGTATGCCTGCTGCTGATTGCCATCGTAGTGGCTGCACGCAAGCCCCTGTTTGTTCATCCGTTCATTGCACTGATGTCCAAACAACTGATTGATACAGAAGAACATCTGGAGGTGGAGACCATCAAAGCCGAGCATGAAATGGAGTTACAAACGCTCCGCATCGGGACTAAGATAGAGAATGCAACCCATGACGTGAGTTTCGTTGTGGGTCTCGGAATGCGTATATGGAAACGATTGTTCGGAAAGAAAGGATAAGGCGCCATGTTTAGTCGTTTATACGGTGTATTACTGCCTTTCTTTGTCAGTTTTCTGCTGGCCTATATACTGGATCCTCTGGTATGCTTTTTTCAGAACAAATGCCGTGTGCGCAACCGCGTTCTGGCCGTGTTTCTGACACTGGCGCTGGTGGTTGGTATTGTCACGGGCGGTATCGCAGCCCTGCGCAAACCGGTGACCCAGCAAGTGAATGCCGCCTGGACAGGGTTTCAGAACTATATCGCCAGTTTCGACATCAATGACTATGTCTCCGCCAAAACACAAGAGAAACTGCTGACATGGAAAGAAGAATGGAGTTGGGAATCCGTGTTGGCCAATCCCGAACTGAGTTCATCCGTCAAAGACCTGCTGCCGAAAATAGGGAAATGGATTAGCGGCGGCCTGAGTTGGCTGGGCGGCTTGGTGGTTCTGTTTATGGGATTTCTCTATCTGGTTTTTCTAATGATAGACTTCCCCAATATACGCGCCAAGTGGCCGAAGTTCATACCACGCAAGATTCGTCCGCAGGTGGTGACAGTGATGGGTGATATAGACCGAAACATGAATGCCTATTTCCGCGGTCAGGCGATGGTGGCCTCCTGCGTTGGCGTCCTGTTCGCTATCGGTTTCAGCATTATCGGTCTGCCGATGGGTATAGCGATGGGTATTATTATCGGCATTCTTAACATGGTGCCGTATATGCAGGCATTGGGCATCCCTCCATGCATCATTCTCTGCCTTATTCAGTCGGCACAGACAGGGCACCCTGTATGGCTCACCATTCTGATGATGGCCATTGTGTTTGTTGTGGTGCAGACCATTCAAGACATGGTTCTTACGCCGAAGATTATGGGCAATGTGACCGGTTTGAGTCCTGCAGCTATCTTGCTGAGCCTCAGTATATGGGGTGCGCTGTTGGGCGTTATCGGCATGATTATCGCCTTGCCTCTTACCACCCTTATCCTTGCTTATTACGACCGCTATGTTGCCAACCGCCGCGTCAGCAGCCGTGCCCGCCAAGCCGACTATCGCGGCCGATTGCGCAGAGTACATACGGAGAACACGACAAATTAACCATACAACAATGAAAACATACCAAACTATTAGTATTCTTGCCCTGATACTCGGGCTTTCCACCGCTTGTTCACGCGAACAGCAATCGACGATGACCTATCCGCAATCCGAATGGGCGGAAGCAGGTGCCATCCTAATGCATACACCCGGACAAGAACTGTTCAACGGTGTTATTCATCCGTCGGCGGGTCTGTTCGAGGACTATTTTGATGTTGACCTTGCCGCAGCGGAACACCGCAACTATATCCATCAGTTGGAGAAGAACGGTATCCATGTATATACCGTGGAGAACATTCTTCAGGAAATAGGCATAGATACATTGCGTATGCTTGCTTCCCGCGTGCTGGTGTATGATACCCGCGCCATCCCCGGTGAAGATGCTGAGGCAACCGAGCAATACCGTCAGGATGTAGTTAATAAGATGAGCCGCGCCGACCTGGTGCGTTGCATCTTGCTACAGCCGACAGTGAAACTGACACGGACGGACAACAATACGGGATATGAGGCACAGTATATCCAAAATCCTCTGATGAACCTCTATTTCACGCGCGACCAGAGTATCACTACCCCCCGCGGGCATATCATTTGCCGCATGAACTCATCGCAACGTGCGCCGGAGACCGACATCATCGAGATGTGCTATCACCATCTTGGTTTGCATCCTGTTATGCGTGTTGAGGGTGAAGGGCGATTGGAAGGCGGCGACTATTTCCCTGTCGGCACCGCTTCGTTCATCGGCTGCGGTATGCGTACCAATATAGAGGGAATTCGCCAACTGATGGAGGCAGACGCGTTCGGGCATGATACAGTGATTGTGGTTCGCGACCATAAGTTCTGGCAGATGCAGATGCACCTTGACACCTACTTCAATATCATTGACCGCGACCTATGCACCATGGTTCGCAGCCGTTTGGAAGCCATGGAGGGTCAACCGGAATATGTGACCTGCGACCTGTATGCCCGCCGCCCCGACAGCAAGAACTATGTGCTTTGGCAGCAGGATATTCCCTTTGTAGAGTATCTTCGCAACCGCGGCATGCAAATTATTCCGATTGACGAGGAAGATGAGATGCACTATGCGAACAACTTCCTTACCATTGCTCCTCGTCATATCATGGCCGTGGGCGGTCAAAGTGAAGCGTTGCAGCAACGGCTGAAGGATGCCGGTGTGACAGTGGAATGGATCCCTCTGGAGAGCCTCATTGACGGCTACGGTGCCGCCCATTGCATGACACAAGTATTGCAGCGCTCGTCCTATTGATGGGGATGATTGTATCTATTCATTCTCCGAAAATAGGCACAAAAAAACGACCTAAACAGTCGTTTTTTTGTGTTGTGCCAAAGGGAAACGAACCAGTGAAACAACGATTTTCAGTCCTTT
>JAGCEW010000082.1 GCA_017650465.1 Paludibacteraceae bacterium | reverse complement strand
CGCACGGCAACGCCCCGGAAAACTGTTACATCCGGGATGCCGCGCTGAACGGGCAGCGTGAGTGTTCCTCCGCTGTCGGAAGCGGCGACTGCCAGTCCGTTATCCCAGTCATGTCCTTCGGGACGGGTGTAGAGCACATAGAACGAGGGACGGGCTGTGGCTTCGAGTGTATCTACGCGTTCCCGCCATGTGAGCCGGATACTATCTCCCGTTCTCTGTATGGCAAAAGCGTATGGCGGAAGCGGCTGTATGACATAAGGCGTGCCATCCTGTTGATGCAAAAAGCGTACGATAGCCTTGTAGATAGCGCGTGAAGCAACGAACTGAAAACGAGGGTCGAGTCCTAATTGCATATCGGCAAAGTTCTGATGGCTCAACAATTCCAGTAATGCACAGGGAACTTTCGGGTTGCGTGATTCGGAGTAAGAGGCGTTCTTTAGTGCTCTTCTTGTCCATGATGGGCAAAGTGTACGGCGCACATCTTCTACCACTTGTGTTTGCATGAGGTCCGCCAAGTCACGGTTACACTGACGGCTGCCACCGGCCGGATAGGTGTCGTGCTTGTCATTATCACGGTCTGTGTAAATGGCAAGTGTGCCAATGATGTCGCTGTTCATCGTGTTTCCTGCATCGGAGTGCAGTGCCATACACAGGTTGACAGGTATTCCCAAACCGTTTTCATTCCGTAAGGCTTCACTTCCGCCGGCAAGATAATTCACCCAACGTCCGCGTGAGGCGAAGTCGTCGGTATAATCGTTTTGTCCTTTGGAGAAATTATATATGCTGTCAGGTATCCCGCTGTATTGCATGTAATAACGGGCACCTTCCATAAAGCGCGGATAACCGCTTGTGTGTCCATATTGTGTGGAATCGGTCCCGAATGGTTTGCGTGCTACACTGCCCATTCCGCCTCCGAACCGGACGGCATCAGCGGTAACTATTTTCCCGCTTTCTTTGGGCGAAGAGAGCATCAAACGATTGGCAAGTGAGTCGGTGCCAAAGGCAAAGGTGCCGAGATAAATCCATGTGCCTCCTCCCATAGTTTGATTCACCATAAAGCGTGTGGTGTCACCCCGATGAATGATGGTATAGACGGCATGTTCCGTGGCATGAGGAACGGATGCATAACTGACGTAGACCGCATAATCTCCTGCTACAGTGAAGTGCGGGTAGTAACAGAGTGTGTCAGTGCCGGAACAGGGTGCTTTCCGATAGTGCCCCATGCGAAACGGGTTTTCTCCTTCGGAAAGCGGGCGAGGCGAATAGCCCCATCCGTTGCCCTGTTGTTCTTCCCAATTATTTGAATAGCCGGAAGGGATGGCATCTCTGTCATCGGCAATAATTTCCTGCGTTTGGATATCCCGTTCGCGTGGCTGAATGACAACGGCACCCGCATTTTCCAGCATCGGAACGAGAAAAGAGTGGGTGTATTGTGAGGTAAAGAGGTCTTCCACCGTCGTCCAAAGTCGTGCGCGCTGCCAACGCCAGCGATCTTCTTTCTGTTGATAGTACAGACCATGGCTGCCCCAAAGGGCGATATGTTTGCCGTCCAATCCCTGCGAGGCAGTAAACGGACGGGATATATTCGATACCAAAGGAGTGACAGGCTGCAGGCGATGGCGTTGCGAGAGAGGTCTGCCACGAAAGCGTGAAGTGATATAGGAGGAAAGGTCTTTGCCGTTGACCAGCAGTTCCACCCGATGTGTACTATCGCCCGCAACCCAGTAACTGATGCGCCGTTGCAGCGAGCGAACGTCTTGTTCGTTGAGAGAAACCCATGTAAGGATGTCATCTCTGGTGTAAACACTGATATGGTTATTCCGTTGCCGGATGTTGGAGACGGATATGGTTGCTTTTTGATCCAAGCAAGCATATTGACGAACAAAAGCATTGAGTGAGTCACCCAATGCCGAAGGCGTCAGGGCCTTTCCCATAAGGGAATACCCTAACGCCATCAGAATGAGAAGAAGCCGTCTTACTTGACTACTTTTGCGGGGCACAGTTTTTCGCGTATCTTTACGTAGATAATCGTATCAGGGTTCTTGTAGTCTATCTTTACATATCCCATACCGATACCCTCTTTGGTGTTCGGCAGCATAATGCCGGAGGTCACATTACCGATAACATTGCCTTCTGCATCGCAAATTTCGTAGCCGTTACGCGGAATAGCGCGCTCTTGCATGATGAAATGAACGAGTTTGCGTTTCAGACCCTCGGTTTTCTGTTTGAGCAGATACTCTTTGTCGATAAAGTCTTTGGCATCGAATTTGGTAATCCATCCGAGTCCGGCTTCCAGTGGCGAGTGTTCGTCGTCAATATCATGTCCGTAGAGGCAGAACCATTTCTCCAGACGCAGGCTGTCGCGTGCACCGAGACCGATAGGAGCGAGATTGTACTCTTTTCCTACTTCGAAGAGTGCGTCCCAAATCTGTTTGCCGTATTCTTTCGGGAAATAGAGCTCGAATCCACCTGCACCGGTATAACCCGTATTACTGAGGATAACGCCTTGTACGCCAGCAAAACTCCACTCACGGAAGCAATAGTAAGGAATGAGAGAAAGGTCGCAATCGGTGAGTTTCTGGAGCATTTCGGTGGCCTTCGGTCCTTGTACGGCGAGTTGTCCGTAACGGTCGCTGGCGTTCTCAAGTTGTACATTGAAACGCTCGGTGTTTTGTTTGTTCACCCATGCCCAGTCTTTGTCGATGTTTCCTGCATTGACAACGAGCAGGTATTTGGTGGTGCTGTACATGTAAACGATGAAGTCGTCCACGATACCGCCTTTACCGTTAGGGAAGCAGGTGTATTGGGCTTTACCGGCCTCAAGTTTGCTTACATCGTTGGTGGTGATGTACTGGAGGAATGCCAGAGCATTCTCGCCTTTCACCCAGAATTCTCCCATGTGGCTGACATCGAAGACTCCGACGCCCTCACGGACAATCATGTGTTCGCGGTTAATACCGGTCGGGTACTGAATAGGCATGTTAAACCCGGCGAAATCTGCCATCTTTGCGCCCAGCGCAATGTGTGTGGCTGTGAATGGTGTTTCTTTTAACATTGTTGTAGATGATTAGTATGATTGTTTATTGTTGTTTCAGGCTTTTTGCATCATGGTTACGATGAGTTGGCATGCCTTCTCCATACTTTGGACAGGCAGATACTCAAAGCGACTGTGGAAGTTTTCTCCTCCTGCGAATATGTTGGGGCAGGGCAGTCCTTCAAAACTGAGTCGTGCTCCGTCAGTTCCGCCACGGATGGGTTGAACTTTCGGAGTGATGCCGATTTCTTTCATGGATTCTTCCACCAGCGTAACGATTTGCATGACGGGTTCCACTTTTTCGCGCATGTTGTAGTATTGGTCACGCAGTTCGATGGTAACGGTGTCTTCGCCATATTTTTTGTTGATGGTTTGCACGATGTCTTGCATCTGTTTCTTGCGTGCCTCGAAACGTTGACGGTCATGGTCGCGTATGATATAACTGATGGTTGTCTCTTCTACGCTGCCTTGAATGCCGGTGGCATGGAAGAAACCTTCGTATCCGCGTGTAGTGGCAGGTGTCTCACCGGCAGGAAGAAGTCCCATCAGTTCTTGCGCAATAAGGATGGAATTCTTCATCTTTTGGTAGCCATAGCCGGGGTGAACGTTCACGCCGTGTACATGCAACTTGCAGGCTGCTGCGTTGAAGTTCTCGTATTCCAGTTCACCAATGGCACCCCCGTCCATCGTATAAGCAAAGTTGCATCCGAACTTCTTTACATCAAAGTGGTCGGCTCCTTCGCCTATCTCTTCGTCCGGTGTAAAGCCGAGACGGATTTTGCCGTGTTTGATTTCGGGGTGCTGAATGAGATATTCAACTGCCGTAACTATTTCGGCTATGCCGGCTTTATCGTCCGCGCCCAAAAGCGTTGTGCCATCGGTGACGATGATATCCTGACCGGTGTAGTGTTTTATTTCGGGGTATTTGGCGGTCTCAAGCACAATCTGTTTGGCTTCATTGAGAACGATGTCCTGTCCGTCGTAGTTGCGTACAATGCGCGGACGGATGTTCTCGCCGGATGCATCGGGGGCTGTGTCCATATGGGCAATCAAGCCGATGACAGGTTTCCCGTCGGTGTTGGCAGGCAGGGTGGCCATCAGATAGCCGTTGCTGTCCAGTTCCACTTCTTCGAGTCCGAGACCGATAAGTTCTTCACGGAGATACTTGCCAAGTTCCAACTGGCGTGCAGTGGAAGGCGTAGTGTGCGTGTTTTCGTCCGAGGTGGTATGAAAACTGACGTACTTCAAAAATCTGTCTGTAATGTTCATGGTATGAATCGGTTTTTTCAAAAACGCCACAAAGGTACTGCTTTTTTCTGATATGTGCAAATTATTTTCTTCTTTTTTGTCACTTTTGCACCCGTACGCTCTCACGATGAATAGCTTCCATTATTTCTTGCACGCTTTTGGGCGATATATTGTGTTTTTCTGCCCATTCTTTTCTCCGTTCCAGCATCTGTGAGAACCGTTGCGGCTGCACAATCCCTATGCCTGTCTGCCGTTTGTGGTTTCCGATGCGGCGGCTGATATCCATTCGTCGGAGGAGCGTGTCCCAGAGGGCATCATCCACTTCGTCCATTTCTTGGCGCAACCACTGCAGTTCTCTGTCACCTTCGGCATGGGGTAGGCGTTGCAATTGTGCCGACAGGCTTTTCCATGCATCGGGTGGCAACTGCTGACGGCTGTCGCTGAGTGCCTGTGAGGGATGGGGATGCACTTCCACCATATAGCCATCGTAGCCCAACGCATGTGCTGCAAGGCAGCAATCGGGAACTAACTCACTGTCACCGGTCATATGAGAAGGGTCGAGCAACAACGGTATATCGGGACATTGTGTGCGAAGCGTGTGTGCCATGTGCCAGCACGGATGATGATTACAGCCGCGATGTATTGCACCGACGGGGATTCCTGTCCGTTGCAGGCGATGGATGTTTCCCAACCAGAGTGTCGCATCATCGTTAACGGGATTCTTTACCCATATTGTTTCGGGGCGCGGCAAACCGCGTTGCACGGCTGCTGCGAGCGCGTCTGCCAGTGTCTGTACCTGAATGGGATTGGCGCATGTGCGTGCACCTATCCACAGATGGTTGATGCCCGACTGAAGGGCTTTTTCCACTTGTTCGGGGGTGGAAACTTCGGTCGCTACGGCAATGCCGAACTCTTGGCGGATATGTGCAAGCCATTGCAGCCCCTCATCGCCAACGCCCTGAAATGAGTCGGGCGAGGTGCGGGGTTTCCATATTCCGGCACGGAGAATGCTTCCGTGAGGTATTGTTTGGGCACAGAGACGCAGTTGTTCTTCCGTTTCTGCGGCGCAGGGTCCTATAATCTGAATCATAGTTTGTCCGATTAGGTGCGTTATTCGTTTTCGCTGCAAAATTACTACAAAAACTGCACATACGCAAATATTTTGGTGATTTTTTTGTCGGCTCGGATATTTCCGAGTTTTTTTATGCTGTCTGTAGTCTGCTATGCTCGCATAAGCAGGCGACAGGCGGTGTAAAAAAAAGTG